>NZ_JBHXIB010000034.1:0-71147 GCF_042723975.1 Amycolatopsis sp. NPDC058340
CCCCTTCCCTCGGCTCAGCCGAGGGAAGGGGGCCTTCACGCGCGTCCGGTCAGGATGGTGGCGAGCTCCGCGGGGCGCGACATATGCGGGCAGTGCCCGGCGTCGACCTCGACAGCGGTGACCCCGAGCCGTTCCCGGGCGGCCCGCCGCAGCCATTCCGGCCGAAGAGCGCGGTCCCGCGTGGGGACGATCACCGTCGACGGGATCTCCGGCGCCGCTCCGGCGGGATGCGCAGCCAGCACTGCGGGGTCGAACAGCCGCAGGCTGTCGAGCGCGAGCCGTTCGGTCTCGGGATCGCAGTCGTGGAAGAGGAACTCCGACGCCTTCGCGGGATCGGCCGCCGGGTCCACGCCGATCCAGTCCGGTTCGAGTACGTCCCGCGCCTCGTCCCGCAGGCTCCGCCCACCCGCGAAATCGGGGATGTAGGCGGCGAGCCATACCAACGCCCGCGCGTCGAGCGCTTCCGCGACCGCGGGCAGCAGGACCCCCGCGCCGGAATGGGCCACGACCACCGGCCGCTCGCCGTCGTACTGGTCTCGCGCGTGCTGCGCGTAGCCCTCGACCCGCAGCTCGACCGAGGTCAGCAGGTCCACCGCGATCGGCCGGTGCCCGGCGGCGGTGAGCAGCTTCGCCACCCGGTCCCAGCCCGCAGGGCTCTGCGTCGTGCCGTGCACGAGGACGAAGTCCATCGCACCATGCTGGCCTCCACCGGGTGAACGGTGAAGGCCAGCATCACGAGTCGTGACTAGGCCGTGTCCGGCAAGTCAGTTCGCGGTCTTCGCGCCCAGGTGGCCCCTGACGGCGCGGCCGGTCCGGTCGAGTACAACCCGGTACGAGTCCGAACCGGCCGCACCGTCAGGAACCACCTGGATCACGAAGCCCATCGAACCGACTTGCCGGACCCGACCTAGAGCTTCACCGGGTAGACGGGTTCCGGCACCTCGGGCTTGATGCGGTTCTCGACGAAGATGCCGTGCCACAGCATGAACACCAGCAGCGCCCACAGCTGACGGCTGCGGTCGAGCTGCCCGGCCTTGTGCTCTTCGAGCAGCGCCAGGACGGCCTTCTTGTCGAGCAGCGCGTCGGTCTGCGAGTCCGAGATGATGCCCTTGGCCCAGTCGTACATCTCGTTGCGCAGCCACAGCCGGATCGGCACCGGGAAGCCCAGCTTGCGCCGGTTCAGCACGTGGCCCGGGATGATCTTCGCCAGCGCCTGGCGCAGCGCGTACTTCGTGGTGCCGTGCGTGAGCTTCTGGTCGAGCGGGATGGTCGAGGCGACCTTGAACACCTCGGCGTCGAGGAACGGCACGCGCAGTTCCAGCGAGTTCGCCATGGTCACCTTGTCGGCCTTGACCAGGATGTCGCCGCGCAGCCAGGTGTAGAGGTCGACGTGCTGCATGCGCGCGACCGGGTCCCAGTTCTCCGAGATCTTGTACCAAGGCGCGGTGACGTCCTTGAAACCGATCCCGTCCTCGTACGTGCGCAGCACCTTGCGGAGCTGGTCGTCGCGGAAGTTGCGGGCGTTACCGTAGTAGCGGTCTTCCAGCGGCAGCGCCCCGCGGCGCAGCAGGTCCTTGCCGCGGGTGCCCTCCGGGATCTTCGTGGAGACCTTGCCGATGATCTTCCGCATCCCGCCGGGGATCTTCTCGAACGGCGCCAGCGAGATCGGCTCGTTGTAGATCGTGTAGCCGCAGAAGAGCTCGTCGGCGCCTTCGCCGGACAGCACCGCCTTGACGTGCTTACGCGCTTCGCGGGCGATGAACCACAGCGGCACGAGCGCCGGGTCGGCCACCGGGTCGTCGAGGTACCAGACGATGAGCGGCAGCGCCTCCATCATCTCGTCCGCCGACACCGTGCGGACCACGTGCTTCACACCGATCGCGGCGGCCGACTCGGCGGCGACGTCGACCTCGGAGTAGCCCTCGCGCTCGAACCCGGTGGTGAACGCGATCAGGTTCGGGTTGTGCTCCTTGGCCAGCGTCGCGGTCGCCGTGGAGTCGATACCGCCGGAGAGGAACGCGCCGACCGTGACGTCCGGGTCGGAGATCATGTGCTTGCCGACCGAGTCGCGCATCACATCGGCGATGCGCTCGTACAGCTCGTCGGCCTCGGCCTGGCTGTTCACCGGCTTCGCGTTGAAGGTCGGGTGGAAGTAGCGCGTGAACTCGACGTCACCGCCGGGGACGACCCGGAACGACGTGCCGGACTCGACGCGGCGGACGCCGGTGTGCATCGACTCGGGTTCCGGCACGTACTGCAGCACCAGGTAGTGCTGCAGGGCCGTCTTGTCCAGCTCGTCCTGGACGCCGAGCACGCCCGAAAGCTCCAGCAGGCTCTTCTTCTCGCTGGAGAAGGCGACCTTGCCGGGACCGGCCGAGTAGAACAGCGGCTTGATGCCGAACGGGTCCCGCGCGCCGAAGACGACCTTCTCCTGCGAGTCCCAGATCAGGAAGGCGAACATGCCGCGCAGCTTCTTGACCGCCTCGTCGCCGAGGTAGTGGTACGCCGCGACGATGGCCTCGCCGTCGCCTTCTGTGGCGAATTTCGCACCGTGCCCGGCGGCCAGCTCGTCGCGCAGCTCTTTGTAGTTGTAGATCTCGCCGTTGAAGTTCAGCGTGTAGCGCTCCGGAGCCTCCGGCGGGCCCCACACCAGCGGCTGGTGGGCGTGGTCGACGTCGATGAAGGCGAGCCGGTTGAAGCCGTAGACCACCTCGGCGTCGGCCCAGGTGTCGTGCTCGTCGGGGCCGCGGTGCCGCTGGCAGCGCATGGCCGCGTCGACGGCGTCACGGGCGCTCGCAGCGTCGGCTTCGGTCGAACAGATCAGTCCAAGCAGGCCGCACACGTCTAGTTCACACACCTCTTGTTGGCCGAGCGGGGAGAAGGGCCCAGTATGCCGGTGGGTGTGTACACCCGGATGTGGTGGGGGATACGCGTGTTGGGGTTACCCCTTAGTCAGCGCGGCGCCGCAACTCGGCTAGGCTCCGGCTGTCACGAAGATCGGTCGAGGAGGCTCTGGGTGAAAGGGCAAGGCGCAGTGGGAAATCCAGAGCGCACCCCAGTTAAGCGGGCTGGTCGCGTCGCAGCGCTCGCCGCGCTGGTGATGCTGACCGCGACGGGCTGTTCCGGGGACGAGATCCTCCGCTTCGGCTGGCCGGTCGGGGTGACCCCGCAGGCGCACGACATGCGGACGCTGTGGACGTGGACGGTCATCGCGGCGCTGGCCGTGGGTGTCATCGTCTGGGCGCTGATCTTCTGGACCGCGATCTTCCACCGCAAGAAGAAGACCGCCGACGGCGCGGAAGAGGAACTGCCCCGTCAGTTCCAGTACAACATCCCGCTGGAGATCTTCACGGTCGTCGTCCCGACGATCATGGTCTGCGTGCTGTTCTTCTTCACCGCGACCACCGAGAACCGGGTGCTCGCCGAGACGGACAACCCGGACGTCACGGTCGACATCGTCGCGTTCCAGTGGAACTGGGAGTTCAAGTACAAGAGCGACTCCAAGAACCACGAGGACCCCGAGATCACCACGGTCGGCAGCTCGACCGAGATCCCGCTGCTGGTCCTGCCGACGAACAAGACGATCCAGTACAACCTGCGGTCGGCCGACGTCATCCACTCGTTCTGGGTGCCGGAGTTCCACTTCAAGCGGGACGTCATGCCGGACCCGGAGAAGAACAACCAGGACTTCACCTTCCAGAACTCGATCGACAAGGAAGGTTCGTTCGTCGGCCGCTGCGCCGAACTGTGCGGCACCTACCACTCGGGGATGAACTTCGAGGTCAGGGCGCTCTCGCCGGACAAGTACGCGCAGTACATCCAGCTGCGTGGCACGGTGAACCCGAAGAGCGGCAAGCCGAACACGGCTTCCGAAGCGCTGACGGCGATGAACTGCGGCGAACTGTGCTCGCCCTACGCCGTCACCACCACCCCGTTCAACACCGACCGCACCGCGCGGGTCGCGTCCAACTGACCCGGCTGTTCGAGCCCGAAACAGGAGTGAGGCAACGTCCATGAAGGTCGAAGGACGGATTTTCTTCCTCGTCGCGGTCTTCTCCGTCATCGTCGCGGGTATCTACGCGTACATGACCGGAACGATGACCCGGGACGGCGTCGAGCCGGTCGGTGTGGTGGCCCTGATCCTCACCGGTGGCCTGGCCTTCCTGGCCGGGAGCTACCTGCAGTTCGTGGCGCGGCGCATCGAGCCGCGGCCGGAGGACCGGGAAGACGCCGAGATCAGCGACGGCGCCGGTGAGCTGGGCTTCTTCAGCCCCGGCAGCTACTGGCCGATCGGTCTCGCGGCGGCCGCCGCGCTGACCGGTGTCGCGCTCGCGTTCTTCCACATCTGGCTGCTGATCATCGCGCTGGGCCTGGTCATCATCGCCATCGGCGGGCTGGTGTTCGAGTACCACACCGGTCCGAACCACGAGTGACGTTCTGACGCCGGAAGCGGCGCCGCGGTCTTCGGACCGGGCGCCGCTTTTCGCATTCAGAGGACTAAACGCGGGCGGGCTGGGCCGCCGGGACGCGTTTCGGGGCCAGCGCGGCGGCCAGGACGGCCAGCATGCCGAGGCCTTCCGGCCAGGTCGGCCGGTGGCCGTAGGCGAGGACGTCGACGACCACCGCGACCACCGGGTAGACGTAGGACAGCAGTGCCACCGTCGTGGTCGGCAGCTTCCCGATGCTCGCGTACATCAGCACGTACATCAGCGCGGTGTGCACGGTTCCCAGCAGGACCAGCCACAGCAGGCCCGAGGTGTCCGTTGGCAGCGGCGTGACCAGCAGGGCGGGGGCGAGCACGATCGTGCCGGTCACCAGCTGTACGGCCGCGAGGACGTGCGGACGGACGTGTTTGAGCTGCTTCGCGACGAACGAAGCCCCGGCGTAGAGCGCGGCCGCGCCGAGGGCGAGCGCGATCCCCGCCAGTCGTACGGGCTTGCCGTCCGCGCCGTGCGCGGACAGTGAGATGAGGGTCACCCCGCCGAACGCGATCAGCGCCCGGACCAGCTGGCTCTTCGCCATCTTCTCGCCGAGGAACGCCGCCGCGAGACCGACCAGCATCAGCGGCTGAGTGTGGTAGATGACGGTGCTGACCCCGATCGACGACAGCGTGTACGAGGCGAACAGCAGCACCCAGTTGCCGACCAGGAACAGGCCGCCGAGCACGGCGAGCAGCAGGTCGCGGCGGCTGAGCGTCCATGGGCGGAGCCAGCCGCGAGCCGCGCTCCACACCAGGAGCAGCAGACCACCGACAAGGCTCCTCGCGAACGCCACGGCGGGGGCGTCGGCGCCGCTTTCGAGGACGACGGCGCCGATCGTTCCGGACAGCGCCATCGCGGCGGTCCACTGCAACACGGGGTTGTTCTTGTTCATGGCGACCACTTTCGCCGTCGCGTCCGCGTTCAACCAGTGTCAGAGATGACATCGACCGCAAAACTTGTGACACACTGCCCGCATGGATGTGAAGAAGGTCGCGGTGGTGCTCGCCGACCAGGTCTCGCCGTTCGAACTCGGGGTCGCCTGCGAGGTGTTCGGCACCGATCGCAGCGCCGACGGCATCGAGGGCTGGGACTTCGCGGTCTGCTCACCCGGCGGCGCGAACGTCCTGAGCTGGTCCGGTTTCGGGCTCGATGGGCTGCGGGGCCTCGACTTCGCGGCGTCCGCGGATCTGCTGATCGTCCCGACCTGCGCGCCGCGCAGCGCGAGCCCGCCGGAGCCGGTGCTCGAGGTCCTGCGTGACGCGGCCAGCCGGGGCGCCTGGGTGGCGGGCTTCTGCGCGGGTGTCTTCTCGCTCGGCTACGCGGGGCTGCTCGACGGGCGCAACTGCACCGTCCACTGGGTCTACGAGCAGGAGTTCCGGTCGCGTTTCCCGACGGCGAAGGTCGATCCGAAGGCGTTGTACGTCGACGACGGGGGCGTCCTCACCAGCGCGGGAACCGTCGCCGCCGTCGACCTGTGCCTGCATCTGGTGCGGGAGCTGCGCGGTGTCGCCGCGGCCACGACGCTGGCGAGACGGATGGTCGCGGCGCCGCACCGGGTCGGCGGGCAGGCCCAGTTCGTGCAGGCGCCGGTGCCCGAGACCGCCGCCCCGGACGACACGGTGCTCGCCGAAGCGCTCGAATGGATCGAGCGGCGGTTGGATCGGCCGTTCACCGTCGCGGAGCTCGCCCGTCGCAGCGGTTTGGGGGAGCGCACGTTCTTGCGCCGGTTCTCGGCGGCCACCGGTACGACGCCGCACCGGTGGCTCACCGAACGCCGCCTCGACCGCGCGCAGTCACTGCTCGAAGAGGGGCGTCTGTCCATTGAGGACATCGCGGTCGCCTGCGGATACGCCTCCGCCGCCGCGCTGCGGCATCAGTTCGGCAAGCTGCGCGGAACCAGCCCGAGCGCGTATCGCAGGACGTTTTCCGCCGGCTAGAAGGAGATTTCCTGTCCAACTGTCACTTGGACATGATCGGGGACCTCGTCGTGCTCGTCGCCGACGGAGAGTGTGCCGGTCGGCTCGAACAGCAGTAGCGACGCACTGTCCACTGAGGACGGTTTGTGAAATGTGCCGCGCGGGACCACGAACACCGAACCGCGCGGCAGCGTGACGACGCGTTCGCCGTCCTTTTCGCGCAACGCGATGTCCAAGGTGCCGTCGAGCACCAGGAAGAACTCGTCGGTGTTCTCGTGGACGTGCCAGACGTGCTCGCCGGCGACCTTGGCGAGACGGACGTCGTAGTCGTTGACGTTGGCGACGATCCGGGGGCTCCAGATCTCGTCGAACCCGGCCAGCGCGGTTTCCAGATCGATCGGCTGCTTGCTCATGTCCCGATCCTCGCCGCTGGACCGCAAGGGGAGTGAGTGCTAGGAATCGCATATGTCGCATGATTCCTCGCACAAGGTCGCCGTCCTGGTCGACGAGGGCTCCAACCCCTTCGAAATGGGCGTCGCGACCGAACTGTTCGGCCTGCGGCGGCCGGTGCTTCGCAAGCCTTGGTACGACTTCACGTTGTGCGCGGCCGAACCGTCCGTGCGCATGCACCTGGGCATGTTCACCCTCACCGGTGTCGCCGGGCTCGAAGCCGCGGAGACCGCCGACACGGTGATCGTGCCCAACCGGCCCGATCCCGAGAGCCCGGCCAGGGAATCGGTGCTGACTGCCATTCGCGCCGCGGCCGAGCGGGGAGCCCGGCTGGTGAGCTTCTGCACCGGCGCCTTCACCCTCGCTCAGGCGGGTGTCCTGGACGGGCGGCGCGCGACGACGCACTGGAAGTGGGCGGGGCTCTTCCGCGAGCTGTATCCCGAAGTGCTCCTGGAACCGGACGTCCTCTTCGTCGACGACGGCGACGTCCTGACCGCGGCGGGCAGCGCGGCCGCGCTCGATCTGGGGCTGCACCTGATCAGCCGCGACCACGGCGCCGAGATCGCGAACGCGGTGAGCAGGCGGCTGGTGTTCGCCGGGCACCGCGACGGTGGCCAGCGGCAGTTCGTCGAACGCCCGCTGCCGCCGGTGCCGGACACCTCACTGGCGCCGGTGCTCGCCTGGGCGCGCGAACGGCTGGACCGGCCGCTCACCGTCGCCGACCTCGCCGCGCGGGCGGCGGCCAGCCAGGCGACGCTGCACCGGCGTTTCCGCGCCGAACTGGGGACCACGCCGCTGGCGTGGCTCACGACGGAACGGATCGCGCTGGCCTGCCGGCTGATCGAGCGCGGGGAGCAGCGGCTGGACCTGGTGGCGCGGGCTTCCGGGTTCGGGACCGCGGCGAACCTGCGGACCCAGCTTCGGCGGGCCACGGGCCTGACGCCTACGGCTTACCGGGCGCGGTTCAGCACCGCCTCGTGAGTGGCAAGGACGGTTAGAACCGTCCTTGCCACTCACGAGGTCAGGCGAAGGCGATCCACCGGTTCAGCAGGTCCGCGGCGGCGCCCGAATCGATGGCCGCCGCGGCCCGTTCGAGCCCGGCGGCCAGATCGTCTTCCAGCGACCCCGAGAACCCGGTGAAAGCCGCCAGCGCGGCCGCCGAGTTGAGCAGCACCGCGTCCCGCACCGGCCCGGTCTTCCCGGCCATCACCTGACGGAACACGTCGGCGTTGTGTGCAGCGTCACCGCCGCGCAGGTCCTCCGCGGTCGCCCGCGCGATGCCCAGCGACGCGGGGTCGAAGCTCCGCTCGGTGATCTCGCCGCCGGAGACCACCCACACCGAACTCGTGGTCGTGGTGGTGATCTCGTCCAGCCCGTCGTCGCCGCGCACGAGCAGCACGGTCATGCCGCGCCGCGCGAACACCTCGGCCAGTACACGGGTCTTGTCCTGGTACGCGCAGCCGATCAGCGAGCTGCGCGGCTGCGCCGGGTTGGTCAGCGGGCCGAGCAGGTTGAACGTCGTCGGGACGCCCAGCTCGCCGCGGGTCGGGCCGGCGTGACGCAGGGCGGGGTGGAACTTCGGCGCGAAGCAGAAGCCGATGCCCAGTTCGTTCACGCTGCGCTGCACCGTCTCCGGCGGCAGATCGATGGTGACGCCCAGCTCCTCCAGCACGTCCGCCGCGCCGGACTTCGACGAAGCGCTCCGGTTGCCGTGCTTGGCCACCGGGGCACCGGCCGCGGCCGTCACCACCGTGGCCATGGTGGAGATGTTGACCGAGTTCGACCGGTCGCCGCCGGTGCCGACGATGTCCACCGACGGCCGGTCGATGGTCACCCGTTTGGCGTGCGCCAGCATGGCGTCGGCCATGCCGGAGATCTCCGCCGGTGTCTCGCCCTTCGCGCGCAGCGCGACGGCGAATCCGGCGATCTGGGAGGGCGTCGCCGCCCCGCTCATGATCTGGTCCATCGCCCACGCGGTGTCCTCCTCGGACAGATCCGTGCGCGCGATGAGCTGGTTGAGCAGGGACGGCCAGGTCTTCGCTGCCGAGCCCATCGGCTCAGCCGTGCACGGCCGGCACCCGCCGGGCGCGCAGCACGTCGGCGACGGTCTCGGCGGCGGTCAGCGGGTCGAGCGGGTGGACCAGCACCGCGTCGGCCTGCGACCAGGTCGCGAGCCAGCGGTCGTCCTTGCGCCGCACCGAGACCACGATGGGCGGGCAGTCCTCGATCTCGTTCTTCAGCTGACGGGTCAGCCCGATGCCGCCGGTCGGCTGGGCCTCACCGTCGAGGATGGCCAGGTCCACGTTGCCCGCGTCCATCTCGACGAGGACCTCGGAGATGCCGGACGCCTCGGTGTAGTCCACCCGGCCGAGGTCGGCGGCGGGCCTGCGGCCCACGGCGTTGATGATCGCCTCGCGCACCTCCGCCTTGTGGCTGAACACCAGGATCCGCATCGCCTGCTCGCCCATGAGCGCGCCTCCGCCTCGTCTAGTCATGTCGACCCCGCGATGTTATCCGCCATGACCGACATCACGTGGACGCACCCGACGGCTGGAGCGCGTCCCAGCCCAGCGAATCGCCGCCGAGCCGTTGCGCGAGCCCCGCCATCCGTGACCGTTCCTGCGCGCAGTGCAGCGCGTCGAGGGGCTGGACCCGCAGCGCGTGCGCGAGGACGAACCCTCCCTCGGGTCCCTGTTCTCGCAGCTCCCAGCCGTCCTGGGCGAGGATCGAGGCCGCCTCGGCGAGCTTTTCGGGCGGCAGCCTCAAGTAATGGCGCAGGATCGCGGGCGCTCCGGCGACCCAAGCGGGTGATCTCGCCAACGCCGACGAATCCGCCTCGGCCGGATCGAAGGCCTCCACGACGATCTCCACGCCGGGCGTGTCGACCGTCAGGCCCGGTACGGAAGGCTTCCTGACCAGGTCACGAAGCCGATCTAGTAAACCCATGAGTAGCCCGGTTCCCACTTTCGTTCAGATGTGACCCGACACGCACGCGACCCGCCGTGGACCCACCCGGCGGGCGCCATGCGTGAGAGGACATAATGCGACGCGTGACAACGGCAGCTCCCACCATCAGCCAGCGGGTCCACTCGCTGAACCGGCCGAACATGGTCAGTGTCGGCACCATCGTGTGGCTGTCCAGCGAACTGATGTTCTTCGCCGGACTGTTCGCCATGTTCTTCACCGTGAAGGCGCAGAACGCGTCCGGCCAGTGGCCGCCGCCGCTGCACGGTGAGCCCTTCCACCTGAACATCGCGCTGGCGATCCCGTTCACCGTGATCCTCGTGGCGTCGTCGTTCACCTGCCAGTTCGGCGTGTTCGCCGCCGAAAAGGGTGACGTGTTCGGCCTCCGCCGCTGGTACATCATCACGTTGATCATGGGCGCGATCTTCGTGGGCGGCCAGGGTTACGAGTACCTGAACCTGATCCACGAGGGGCTGACGATCCCGTCCGGCGCGTACGGCACGGTCTTCTACCTCGCGACCGGGTTCCACGGCCTGCACGTCATCGGCGGGCTCATCGCGTTCGTGTACCTGCTCATCCGCACCAAGCTGAGCAAGTTCACCCCGGCCCAGGCCACCTCGGCGATCGTCGTGTCGTACTACTGGCACTTCGTCGACATCGTGTGGGTGGGTCTGTTCGCGGTGATCTACATCCTTCCGTGAACGAAGCCGCCACCACGACCTATCGGCCTGAACTGACAGCAAGGGTTGCCGCAAGATGACCTCCAGCAAGAACAACACTCCGCCGACGGATTCTTCCGCGCGGAGGCGGGATTCGGCGCAGCGCCGCTTCCGCAAGCGGTCGAAGGCACGCAGGCGGTTCGCCGGCGCGCTGGCGCTCGGGATCGCGCTGCTCAGCGTGGGCGGGTTGTACGCCGTTTTCGCCCCGGAGCCGCAGACCGCGCAGGCGCAGGGCGAATCCGCCCTCCTGCGCGAGGGCGAGAAGCTCTACAACAACACGTGTATCGAATGTCACGGGCCGAAGCTCGAAGGTGTCACCGACCGTGGCCCGAGCCTCATCGGCATCGGCGACGCGGCCGTGTACTTCCAGACCTCCACCGGCCGCATGCCCGCGGTGCGTCAGGAAGCCCAGGCGCAGCGGAAGCCGCCGAAGCTGACCGAGGCCGAGATCAACGCGCTCGGCGCCTACATCCAGGCCAACGGCGGCGGCGCGCAGCGTCCCGCCGAGAAGGGTGACGCGCTGCGCGGCGAGGACGTCGCGCGCGGCAGCGAACTCTTCCGCCTCAACTGCGCCTCCTGCCACGGCTTCACCGGCCGCGGCGGCGCGCTCTCCTCGGGCAAGTTCGCCCCGAACCTGGACCCGGCCACGGAAGAGCAGATCTACACCGCGATGCTCACCGGGCCGCAGAACATGCCCAAGTTCTCCGACCGGCAGCTGTCGCCGGAGGAGAAGAAGGACATCATCGCGTTCGTGAAGTCCGTGAGTCACGGGAACAACGCACCCGGCGGTAGCTCGCTCGGCGGTCTTGGCCCGGCTTCGGAGGGCGCGATCGCGTGGATCGTCGGGATCGCCGCGCTGATCGGCGTGACGTTGTGGATTGGATCGAAGGCATGAGCGCCGAAGGGCCGAAGCCGCCGACAGAGGCGGAATTGGCGGACATGGATCGCGACCAGCTCGTCAAGCTGGGTACCGCGCTCGACGGGGTCGAGATCGTGGAGTACCCGAAGCCGTGGCCGGTCGAGGGGACACGGGCGGAGAAGCGCGCCGAGCGCGCCGTCGCCCTCTGGTTCGTGCTGGCCGCGCTGTCCGGCCTCGCGTTCGTGGTCCTCATCGCGTGGCCGCACTGGTTCGAGTACAAGGAGCCGGGTACGACCGGCTACACCAAGTACACGCTGTACACGCCGCTGCTCGGGGTCACCCTCGGGCTCGCCGTGCTCAGCCTCGGTATCGGTGTGATCCTCTACACGAAGAAGTTCATCCCGGCCGAGGTCGCGGTCCAGGAGCGCGGGGACGGCGGTTCCAAGGAGGTCGACAAGGCCACCATCATCGCCCAGCTCGCCGACTCGGGCAGCCGCAGCACCATCGCGCGCCGGTCGATGATCAAGCGGTCCGCGGGCGCCGGTGCCGGTGTGCTCGGCCTCGCCGTCGCGGCGCTGCCGGTCGCGTCCTTCATCAAGGACCCGTGGAAGGACACCGAGAACCGCGACTCGCTGTGGCACTCGGGCTGGAAGAAGAACTACCCGGACGAGGTCGTCTACCTGCGCCGCAACACCGGCCGTCCGCACGAGATCTCCCTGGTCAAGGCCGAGGACCTCGACGCGGGCGCGATGGAGACGGTGTTCCCGTACCGCAAGTCCGAGGAGCACGACGAGCACGCGCTGTCGGCCGCCTTCAAGCGGGTCGACAACCCGGTCATGCTGATCCGCCTCCGCCCGACCGACGCCGCCAAGGTCGTCAAGCGTCAGGGCCAGGAGGACTACAACTTCGGCGACTACTACGCGTACACGAAGATCTGCAGCCACGTGGGCTGCCCGACCTCCCTGTACGAGCAGCGGACCAACCGCATCCTCTGCCCCTGTCACCAGTCGCAGTTCGACGCGCTCCACTACGCCAAGCCGATTTTCGGGCCGGCGACGAGGCCGTTGGCCCAGCTTCCGATTACAGTGGACTCTGAGGGCTACCTGATCGCGCGCGGAGACTTCAACGAGGCCGTCGGACCGGCCTTTTGGGAGCGTAAGTCATGAGTTCACTCACCACCCCGACCAAGGGGACGAACCCGGTCGAGAAGGCCGCGGGCGCTGGTGCGAAGTGGGCCGACGACCGGTATCACCTGGCCAAGGGCATGCGGCACCAGCTCAACAAGGTGTTCCCGACGCACTGGTCGTTCCTGCTCGGCGAGATCGCGCTCTACAGCTTCATCATCCTGTTGCTGTCGGGTGTCTATCTCACGCTGTTCTTCGACCCCTCCATGGAGGAGGTCGTCTACAACGGCAGTTACACCGGTCTGCAGGGCGTCGAGATGTCGCGGGCCTTCGCGACCACACTCGACATCTCGTTCGACGTCCGGGGCGGTCTCTTCGTCCGCCAGCTGCACCACTGGGCCGCGCTGATCTTCGTGGCTTCGATGATGGTGCACATGTTCCGGATCTTCTTCACCGGCGCGTTCCGGCGCCCGCGTGAGGCGAACTGGGTCATCGGTGCGCTGCTGCTGGTCCTGGGCATGTTCGAGGGCTTCTTCGGCTACTCGCTCCCGGACGACCTGCTCTCCGGTACCGGTATCCGCGCCACCCTGTCGGGCATCGTGCTCTCGGTGCCGGTCATGGGCACCTGGATCCACTGGGCGCTGTTCGGCGGGGAGTTCCCCGGCAACGAGATCATCCCGCGCCTGTACACGATCCACATCCTGCTGCTGCCGGGCATCATGCTCGGCCTGGTGGCCGCGCACCTCGCGCTGGTCTGGTACCAGAAGCACACGCAGTTCCCGGGCGTGCGCCGCAAGGAGACCAACGTCGTCGGCGTCCGCATCATGCCGGTCTTCGCACTCAAGGGCGGTGCGTTCTTCGCGCTGGTCACCGGCGTCATCGCGCTGATGTCGGGCCTCTTCCAGATCAACCCGATCTGGAACATCGGCCCGTACAACGCGGCGCAGGTCTCGGCGGGTTCACAGCCGGACTGGTACATGGCCTGGGCCGACGGCATGCTGCGGATCTGGCCCGCGTGGGAGCTCTACCTCGGGAACTACACGGTCCCGGCGGTGTTCTTCCCCGGCGCGATCGGGATGCCGCTGCTGATCGGGTTGCTGGTGATGTACCCCTGGATCGAGCGAAAGCTGTCCAAGGACACCGCGCACCACAACCTGCTGCAGCGTCCGCGCGACGTCCCGGTCCGGACCTCGCTTGGCATCATGGCCCTGACGTTCTTCGCGGTCATCATGCTGTCGGGCTTCAACGACATCATCGCGTTCGCCTTCGACATCTCGCTGAACGCGACGACGTGGGCGGGCCGGATCGGTGTCCTGCTGCTGCCGCCGATCGCGTACTACATCACCTACCGGATCTGCCTCGGCCTCCAGCGGGCCGACCGCGAGGTGCTGGAGCACGGTGTCGAAACCGGCATCATCAAGCGCCTGCCGCACGGTGAGTTCATCGAGATCCACCAGCCGCTCGGCCCGGTGGACGACCACGGTCACCCGATCCCGCTCGAGTACCAGGGCGCGTCGGTGCCGAAGAAGATGAACAAGCTCGGCTCGGCCGGACACGCCGTCGCCGGTTCGACCTGGTCCCCGGACCCGGTCGAGGAGACGATCGCGCTGGAGCGCGCCCGGTCCAACGGGCACGGCAACGGCAAGGTCGACGACATCGGTGGCGAGCCCTCGGCGGAGCGCAAGGAGATCACCTCCGGGCACTAGCTCGTCAGCAACGTGTGAAGGCCCCCTTCCCTCGGCTCAGCCGAGGGAAGGGGGCCTTCACACGTTTGAAGCGTCAGCCGGTGACCTTGAGCTCCAGAGGACGCGTGTCGTCGTCGCTCGGGACGACGGTCAGACCCGCGGCGGTGAGGACGGCGGTGAGCGCCGTCCGCATCGCCGCGTGGACCGCGATCTGCTGCCGCACCCGGGGATTCTCCTTGTCGCCTGCCACCAGGAGCCGAAAGGCCTCATCACGCCAAGGCCTTGCCACCACCCAGTCGACCCAGACCCCGCAGGCACCCTCGAAGACGTCCACTTCGATCACGGCGCCCCCGGCGTCCCGGTGATCGTCCGGATCGGGCTCGACGATCACCGGGAATCCCGCCGTACGCAACACGGCTGCGGTCCGGTCGCCCAGAGCGAACAGCCGTTCCTGTTCGGCGGGGTGGACGCGGCGGAGCGAGGTCATCCGCCTGCTCCGCTGCCCACCAAGACACGCTGTTCCGCTTCGGCGGCCGTCGCCGAGCCGGCGAAGAGGCCGCGCCGCTTGTAGGACTTCTTGATCATGTCGATCAGGCTCCCCTTGTAGATCTTGTCGATCTCGGGATCACCGGTCCACGGTACCGAGAAGGACGTTTTGAGGTCTGGCGCCATCTTGCTGACCCAGTCCCGTTTGCAGTCGGGGCACGGTTCGCGTTCGCTGTAGAGGCCCTTGATGTTCTTGGGATCGAAACCCTGCTCGATGACCTGCTCGACGATGTGCTGCTCGGAGTGGCGGCCGGCGTCGTTGCTGTTGCCAGCCACGTAGCCGTCGGGGAGCTTCCCGTTCGGGTCCTTGTATCCGGGGAGATAGGCGACGGCGACGTTCCGGCTCGTTCCGTAGCCGTTTCCGATCCGGTAGTCGAGCGCGATGCTCGGCAACGTTCCCCCGTTGTCACCGTGATCCACGAGCCCGCAGGTGAAATCGGGGATGTCCGCGGCTTTCGCGGTGGCCGGTACCTGGCTGATCCGGTTGCACCATTTGCGGATGGCGTTGAAGAGCGGCTTGACCTTGTCCGCGACCTTCCGGAAGATCGCGGACTTGTTCAAGAACTTGGAAATGTTCTGGATGATCTTCACGACCGCCGAAGCCACCTTGGGCAGCTTCAGGAAGACGACGACGATCGACGCGACGTTGACCACGGTCCAAATACAGGCCTCGATGTTGCCTTCACCGAAGCACCGCTCCGCGTCACGCCAGCCGATCACCTCGAGCAGGACTTCGGCCCCGATCTCCACCAGGAACGACGTCACACTGCCGCCGTTCTTGGACTGCTCCGCGGCCTGGCGGTACTCGTCCAGCAGCATCCGCCCGAATTCGGTCGTCGAGAGCATGGCGATTTCTTCTTGGGTCAGATCGGGCAGCCCTGCCCCCGTTTCCGCTGCCGCGCGACGTCTCGCTTCCTCTTCCTCCTTGCGTTGCTGGTCCTCCGCCCGGTCGGCGGCTTGCTGGGCTTCGGTCGCGCTCTGCCGTGCCCGTTCCGCGGCGGCGGCCGCGTTGCGCGCGTGTTCTTCGGCCCGGTCGGCCGCCGCCCTGGCTTCCGCCGCCGAGGCTTCGGCGGCGGTCGCCGCGTCCCTGGCGAGTTGAGCGTCCCGTTCGGCACGCGACGCCGAGTCCCTCGCCGCCTGTGCCTCGCGTTCGGCCGCCGCGGCGCTCCGGCCGGCGATGGCGGCGTCGGCGTTGGCCTCGTTGGCCGCCGCACGCGCGGTCTGCGCGTCGGCGCGGGCGGCCGCGTCCGACGCGTTCGCCCGCTCGCCCGCGGCGCGAGCCAGCGCGCCTTCGGCCGCGGCCGCGGCCGCCGCTTCCTGCGCTTCGGCCGCCGAGTTCGCCGCCGCGGCGGCTGATGCCGCTGCCCGCGCCGCCGCTTCGAACGCGGGTTTCACCTCTTTCTGCGCCCGAGCAGCGGCTTCGGCGGCCCGATCCGCCGCCAGCCTCGCTTCGGTGGCCCGGTCGCGGGCCGCTTGCGCCTGCTCGGCTCCGACCGTCCTGGCCTGGTTGGCGACCAGGATGACGAAATCGGCGTCGAGGTCCGAACCCGCGTACGGCGCGACGACGGTGATCGCCCGGTTGGCCGGATCGGTGATCGCGCTCGACGACGACCGCGCGGCGGTGGACGCCCGCAGGGCGATATCCGCTTGCGTGGCCGCGGAGACCGACTCGGTGAACGCCGCGTCGGCCTCGGCGCGGGTACGCTCCGCCGCCATCAGCGAACGCATCGCTTCGCCGGCCGCTTGTTCCGCGAGCTGGATCGCGTTCCGTGCCGCCTCGGCCGCCTTAGTCTCCTCGGCGGTCGCCTCGGCCGCCTTCACGTTGGCCTGGGTGGCGTGGTGATGGGTCTCCGCCGCCGAGGACTCGGCCCGGTTGGCCGCGTGGTTGGCCGCGGAGGCGGCGGCACGGGCTTCCTGAGCCGCGGCGCGGGCCCGTGCCGCGGCTCGGGTCGCTTCGCCCGCCGCTTGCCTCGCGACCACGGCGGCACCGGTCGCCCGATTGGCGGCGTCGCGAGCCGCGGTGGCCGCGGCGGTCGCGTTGTTGGCTTCGTTCCGCGCCGCGGCGGCGGCGTTCTTCGCGTCGGTCTCCGCCGCGGTGCCCCGTGCGGCGGCTTCGGCCGCGTTCAGCGCTTCCGCCTTCGCCTGCGCGGTCTGCTTCAGCCGTTCCGCGGTGAAGGCGGCGTCGCGAGCGGCTTTCGCCTTCCCTTCTTCGCCCACCGCCCGCTGTTCGGCTTCCCCTGCGAGCCGTTCCTGTTCCTGCGCGCGGAGGTTGGAGTCGTTGGCGATGCCGGCTTGGCGCTGGGCTTCGCCACGATGACGACGTGCTTCCGCGGCCGCTTGGTCGGCACGCTGACGGGCGGCGGCCGCGTTGGCCCGCTCGGCCTCGGCGACCCTGCGGGCGCTCTTCGCCCTGTCCCGCTGCCGTTCCGCTTCCTCACGATGTGCGCGGGTGCGTTCGGCCGAGGCCCTGGCGGCGTTGGCCGCGGCTTCGGCCGCTTCACGAGCCTGCTTGGCCCGGACGGCCGCGTCCTTGGCCGCCACCGCCTGCACTCGTGCCGCTTCCGCCACCTGTGCGGCAGCGAGCGCGTGCTCTTCGGCGTGCAGACCCCATTGGCGAGCCTGCTCGGCGTGTTTCTCGGCGCGTTCCTGGGCGTTGCGTGCCTGGTCGGTGGCTTCGGTGGCGTCGATCGCGTGCTGTGCGGTCTCCGAGGCGTGGACCGCCGCCTGTCCGGCCGCACTCATGCCTCTCGCCATGTCGGCCCACTGAGTGCCGTAGGGGAGTCCGACGGCGACGAGTTCGGCGGCCTGGACGCCGGCCTGCTCGGCCGCGCGCACGCCATCGGCCGCGGCGTCGCGGGCGTTGCCGACCTGACGGGCGGCCTCGGCCTTGACCAAGGTGAAGGAGTCGGGAGGGTGGTTGCCCGCCGCGTCGTTCGCGTCCAGGATCTGCTTGGCCTTGCGGGCTTCGTTCCCCGCGAGCACCATCGCGTTCGCGATGCGCTGGAGCGCGCGCAGCGCGTCCCCGTGCGTCACCATGAGGTTCCGCCGCGCGGTCATCGCCCGCACGGCCCGCTTGGCGAGGTCGCTCAGCTGCTCGGCGGCCCGTGCCGCGGCCTCCTGATCACGGATCTGCTTTTCCCGCTCTTCGGCGTCACGTTTCGCCGCGGCGAGGTATCCGGTGTTCAGGAACTCCGCGATCGCCGCGTCACCCGCGTCGAGCGCGGCCTGGGCCGCCGTCTTCACGTGGTGCCCGGCGACGCCGAGCAGTGCCGTGACCCTGGCGCGCAACTGCTCGGCACGTGCCTGGCCGCCCGCCTCGATCTGTGCGTCGCGCTCCCTCGCGATCTCCTTGCCGTAGGCGAGGAACTGCTCGCGGTCGGTATCGCTTCCCGCGAGGACCCGCTGGACCTCGGCGGTGAAGATCGGCCCGCCGGTGCCCGCCATCGCCTGGATGGTGGCCCGGTTCTGGCGCGCGGTCTCGGCTTCCCGGGCCGCGGCCCTCGCCTTGGCGGCGTCGAGGCCGGTTTCGAGGAATTCGTGCAATGCGGCCTCGGTGCCCGCGTCGAGCGCCGCGCGCGCGGCCTCACGTACTTCGGGCTCCTCGGCCAGCTCGGCGTGATCGGCGATGATCTGCCGGACGACGGGACTGCCCACCAAGTCGGGTACGCCGGTCCGGCCGTCCCAGTTGCGGTACGGGTCTTCCGGTATGGGGCGGGCCGGGGACGTCGGTGGTGGCGTGGTCGGTGGTGGATCGTCGGCCGCGACCGCGGGCGCCGGTTGAATCAGCCCGGCGAGTACGGCGGTGGCCAAGAAGACAAGGAACGTTCTCAGTAGATATCTCGTTCTCGACATCAGAACCCCCAGGTATCGGTGAAAAGAACTACTGCGGGGTGAATGAGGTGCCTTGCCGGTGTACCCGGCAAGGCACCTCGGAATTGTCAGTTGTAGTACTCTTTCGCACCTTCGGCGGCGGTGTGTTCGATCCTTCCATGCTGGAAGTAGCTCACGCGTTTACCGGGTACGCCGGGGAAATCCATTTCGTCGGAAGTGGGATAGCCGAGCCTGCTTCGTTCGTATTGCAGTGCCGCCCACCGATCGAAAATGGCTCCGTAGATCAGCTTCGGGCCGATGTTCGGGTGGTACCAGATGCCTCGGGGGCCGGCGAACAGGTTGCGCATTCCCTTCCCGTCGGGCAGGTATCCCGTGTCCCCGCTGGGGATGAATCCCGGAATGTTCCGGCCGCCGGATTCGAGGTACTTGTCGAGCAGCGGGTCCATGATCCGGACCACGCCGTGCTGGGCCGACCAGAAGGCGCCGCCCTTCTGGAAGCGTTTGTACCGGATGCCGTTCAAGATGTTTTCCGGCTGCGTCTGCGGGCCGAGGCCGTTCCAGCCCCACCAGTCCTCGTTGAGCCAGCGCTCGTCGATCTTCGTGGTGATCGAAGGGTTGGGGCCGACGGGGATCCAGCTGATGTCGGCGGCGAAGTTGCCGTCGGTGTCGAAGTTGTTCTCCTTGCTCAAGCCGTTGGCCGCCCAGAGCTCGCCCCAGTACTGCCGCAGGTAGCGGCCCGGATGCGCCTTCGCCTCCAATGTCACGTTGGCCGGATTGCCGTCCCTGCCGGCCTTGGCGCACCAGGTGGCGTTGAGTTTGTAGCCGTCGGTGCCGTCGTTGCCCGCCAGCTGGACCCGCAGGTTGGGCGCGATGCGCAGGTAGCTGCCGACCCGGGTGGCCGATTCGAGCGAGAAGCAGTTCGCGTCGGCGAGCCCGGGGACGATCTTCCAGGTGGCGTCGCCCAGTGGTGCGGTGACGACATTCGACGGCTGGGTTCCCGGAGTGGCCCAGGCATCGCCGCCGGCACTGCGGACGTGCCAGCCTCGCCGCCCGGCGGTGACTCCGGCGAACGCCTGTTCCAGCACGGTGTACTGGCCCTTGGCGAGGAAGTCCTTGACCTGGTCCCATGTCCCGTTCGCGGCGACGTCGCCCGCCGCCGCGGCGAGCCGGGGACGGAGCCTGCTCGCGTCGGCCTTGGCCTTGATGTCGCGGACCTTCTGCCGGTCGGCCTCCTCCCGTTCCCGCAGGATCCTGGCGTCGTCCCTGGCGCGGGCCTCGGCGACCCCGGTCCTGATGTAGCGGTCCCAGTCGGCCGCCGCCCCGGCGAGGGCGGCGGTGGCCGCGTCCTTGATCTCGCGGTGCGCGGGGTCGGCGAGCTCCGGGGTCTTGAGCAGCTCGCGGATGAAGTCGTCGTCGGCGAGGTCGAGCCAGGCCGCGACGGCGATGACGGGAACCTTGTCGCAGGCGTCCTTCTTCGCCATCCTGGCGGCTTCCCTGCGGGCGGCCTCCTGGTTCTCCTGGTTCAACCGGTCGAGATAGTCGAGCTGGTCCTGGTGATTCAGCGCCCGGATCTTGTTCTCGATGAAGTCCTTCCACACCGCCGCGTCACCGCCGAACGCGTCGAAGGCGCCCTGCTTGAGCTTCGGCTGTTCCGGCTTCGCCTTCTGGTACACCTTGTAGATGAACATCTGATCGTTGTCGTTGAGCATGACGTCGTCGAAACCGACGATGTCGGCGTCGATCAGGATCTCCCGGCGCAGCTGGACGGTGCGGTCCCAGGCCTCCTGGCGACGCTGCCGTTCGACGCGGTCGCGGGAGGCGAAGTCGAAGACGCCGGTGCGGATGAACGCCGTGGCGTCGGGGGCGGCGTTGTTGTCGAGCATGACCTTGTAGACGCGGTAGGCCTCGGCCTTGGTGACCGGGAAGTTCGTCGCGTCGATCTTGTCGTAGACCTTGAAGACGAAATTCATGTCGGTGGCTTCGCGCCATTCCTTGGTGGCTTCACCGACTTCGATCTCGAAAACCGCGCGCACCTTTTCGGTTTCGGTCGCGCTCGGCAGTTCGGCCGCCGCGGCGTCCGGGCTTTCGCGGGGAACCTGTGCCTCGGGGGCGGACGGGGCGGGCGCCTCGACGGTCGGGCTCGACGGTGCCGGGGGAGCGGCGTACCCGGTGGCCGGGGTGAACAGGCCGCACAGCACGGTCACGGTGGTCAGGACGGCGATACTTCCGGCTGGTCGTCTGCCGACGATCAGTGATCTTCGCATTTCGCATACCTTTGTTCGGACGAAAAGGTCAGCCGGGGGCCAGGGAGCGTTTCCCAGGCCCCCGGCTGGAGCAGGACGGACTCGGTCAGCCGGCGGACATGAACACGAGGATTTCGTACGTGCTGGAGTTCCAGGTCATGTAGCCGTGTTCGAAATTGCTCTGGCGGCCGATGGGGATGGTGAACTCATCGCTGGTCGGGAAACCGAGCCTGCCGTTTTCCGCGCCGAGCGAATTCCACCGGTCGCGAATGGAGCCCATCACGAATTTGGCCCCGGTCGACGGCGTCCAGTAGATCGCCATGTTGTGGCCGTGGAAGTTGATCATCGACCGGTTGATCCCGTTGACCTGGTTGGTACTCGGCAGCAGCCATTTGTGCCCGCCGAGGCTCAGGTACCGGGTGAGGATCTCGCCGTTGATGAACTTCGCGCCGGTCTCCGGGCCCCAGTACAGGCGGCCGTTGGTGAATTCGCGGAACCGGACACCCGCGTCGTGGATTTCCGCCGCCTTCGGATTGCCGGCGAGCCCGCGCAGGCCGTCGTTGTTGAACCAGTCCAGCATCAGCGGCGTCGACACCTCGGGATTCGGTGCGACCACCCGCCAGTTCGAGTCCTCGACGAAGAGCCTGTCCGTGTCGAACCAGTTCCCGCCACCCTGCTTGGCGATCCAGAGCTGCGCGTCGATATGCCGCATGATCCGGCCGGGGTGCGCCTTCGACTCCAGCTGGACCTCGCCGCCGTTGCGCCGCGGGCACCAGGTGGCGTCCTTCTTGAACTGGTCGGTGCCGTCGTTGCCGTGCAGTTTGACCCGCAGATCCTGCTGCCGCAGGTAGTTCCCGGCGCGGTCGGTGGACTCCAGCGAGTAGCACAGCGGATCGGCGAGCCCGCTCGACACCTTCCAGGTCGCGTACGGCAACGGCTTGGTTCCGTCGGTGCCGGGGTTCCCGGTGGTGATCCACGCGTCGCCCCCGCCGGTGTGGACGTGCCAGCCCCGGACGCCGGGGGTGTAGGTCCCGAACGACTGGGTCAGCACCTCGTACTGGCCCGTGCGCAGGAACGTCACCACCGCGTCGCGGTTGCCAGCCAGCGCCACGTTGGCGGCCGCGACCAGCCGCGGCCGGAGCCCGCTGTTCTCCGCGCGGACCTTGAGCTGCCGGACGGCGTCCCGGTTGGCCTGGTCTTCCTGCGCTTCACGGCGGGCCTTGTCCCGTCCGGCCGCCGCCTTGAGCCCGGTGTCGACGAACGCCTTCCACACCGCCGGGTCCGTGCTGCGGGAGGCGCGCTCTGCCGCGTCCTTGACCTCGATGTTCGCCGGGTTGGCCAGTTCGGGCAGCCGCAGCAGCTCACGGACGAAGACGTCGTCCTCGGCGTCCAGCCAGACGTTCTGGAAGGTGGCCGGGATCTCGGCGACGGCGGTGCGCCGCTTGATGTCACGCTCTTCCCGGGCCGCCTTCTCGGCGTTCTCCTGCCGGAGGCGTTCCAGGTGTTCGATGATGTCCTGCTCGGCGAGGTCGAGGATGGTGACCTCGATGAAGGTTTTCCAAACGGCGGCGTCGCCCTTGTACGCGGTCATCGCACCGCTCTGGACCTTGGAGCCGCTCTTGGCCCGGCTGGCGACCTGGAAGACGAAGTTCCGGTCGGTGAGGTCGAGCAGCACGGGGTCCAACGGGATGATGCGGGCGTTCTCCAGCGCCTTCATCCGCGCGCCGATCCGGTCCCGCCGTTCGATGTCTCGGAGGATCTTCTCGTCGTGATCGCGCTGGACGAATTCGTGGATACCGGTCCGGATGAACGCCGAGGCGTCGGCGACGGTGAGACCGTAGATCCGAGACGCTTCCGCCTTGGTGCGGGGGAAGGCGTCGATGCTGATCTTCTCGTAGACCTTGAAGACGAAGTTCTTGTCGGACAGCCTCAGCCAATCGTCGGTCGCCTCACCGACTTCGATGGCCTCCACGGCCAGCACCTTGTCCCGCTGTGACGCCGGGGGAACCGTGGTCGACTCGAGGTCGGGTTCCGCGGTGGGCACGGCGGGCGGCACACCCTGGCCGGGTGGTGTTTCGGCCGCACCCGCCGGTGCGCCCACCAGCCCGGCGAACACGGCGGCGACGGCGGCCACCACGATGCCACGGCTGAGCCATGGCCTTGACATGGACGTTCTTCGCATACCCCAGTCACCTATTCTCGAGAGGAAGCCGCCGCGGGAAACCGGACGGCGGAATGATCAGCTCGGGTTCTTGATCCGCTGCTCGCCTTCGAGGGCCTTCCGCAGCAACGACTCCCAGTACTCGACGTTTTCGCCGGAAAGGGACCGGTTGTCCGTCCAGTCGCCTTCGACCGTCCTCGCGGGGTCGATGATCGCTTTCCAGTTGGGGTTCTGGGCGGCCTGCTGCGCGGCGAGCAGGATGGCGTGCCAGGTCTCCGCCTGCCGCTGGGCGAAGTCCCTCGCCTCTTCCCATTTCGACCGCACCGGCGAGACCTCGGTGCCGACCTTGCGCCAGGCGGCCGCGGCTTGGTCGCGGGCCTCCTTGCCTGCTTCGCCTTCGATTTCCCGTGCGGCCTTTTCGGCGGCTTCGGCGTCGACGATCAGCCGGGTGATCGTCAGTTGCCATTGGCGGTTCTGGCGCAACATCTCTTCGCGGAAGGTCTCGATGTCCAGCCGCGCGCCCTGTGCCCAGCCCCACGCGAAGAAATCGGTCAGGTCGTCGTCGGTCGATCCCTCGCGGACCGCGTAGGCCGCGGCGAATCTCACCTGGGTACCCGGATCCCGCTCGGCGAGCATTCGCACGTATCGGCGGTCCTCCTCGACGAGGGCGCGTTTCTGCTCGCCGAGGTCGGCGCGGAACTTCTGATCCCGCGCCTTCGCGGCTTCGTAGCCGCCGCCGTGACAGAACTGTTCCCGTTTGGACGCGGTCGCCGTCAAATGGTGGTTCGCCGCGTCGTAGACCTCCGGCGAGTAGGCCCGGAGATGGGTTTCCAGCAGTCGGCGGAGGAATCGCTTGTTGCCTTCGTCGCGGTTGAGCGCCCGCTGTGTCGCGTATTCGAGCCCGCCGCCGGGATAGCGGAGGAACTCGATGGACGCCGCCTCCGGGTCTTCGCTGAGCAGAGCGATCCACGCGTCCGTCTTCACCGTGCTGTGGACGCTGTACCTGGCGTGGGTCAGGACCTCCCAGCGGGCGATCTCACCGGGTGTCATCGCCGCGGCCGTGGCGTGTACTCCGGTTTCGGCGGCGAACCCCGCCGGAACGGCGACCGTCCCGGAGAACAACGCCGCGGCGCAAAGCGCGCAGGACAAAATACGCTTGTACACTCCAAGCCCCCAGTCAGCTTCGGTGCAGGTTGAATTAACGGGGACCCTTCCCGGACGGCGCCGGGAAAGGTGTCGGTGGCAACGGCATCCGGAATCGGGACCGGAGCCGGCGATGAATTCGAAGTTCTTCGAATCCTTGTCGGGAAAACGCCCGCGCTTACCCCGCGACTGTTTCAGTCGCCGGGAAAGGCTTCGTCAGTGGCCGCGTATCCGGCGGCTTCGGTGATGGATCGGCAAGCCGCTCCCGCCGACGGGCGGTGCGGTGGCTCGCGTGGAGTGAATATGGCGGCGATCGCCGCGATCCCATGACGGATCGATCATCGGTACGTACCCCGGAATCCCCAGTACCGGAATTCCCCCAGTGAAATTCCGATTCTGATCCCAGCTAACCGCGACTGGCCGGTTCGCGCAAGATGCGCCCCGCTGGTGAAAAAGTCACCGGCGGGGCGGGGTTCTTGTTTTTCCTCAAGCTCCTTCGACGCCGATGTCGAACGCGGACTCGCTGTCGGCCTTCGAGTACGAGCGGAACGCGATATGCGTGACGGTGCTCAGCACGCCGGGGACCTTGCCGATCTTCGCCGGGATCAGATCCGCGAGATCCTCGTGGGCCGCGACGCGGACCGAGGCGATCAGGTCGACGTCGCCCGCGCAGGAGTAGACCTCGCGGACCCCCTCGATGTCCGCGATCGCCTGCGCCGCCTCGGGGATGGCATCGGCTTCGACCTGGATCAATACGATCGCGGTGATCACTAGAGCGCCTCCTGTTTCACGGGAATCCGGTGCCGGAATCCTAGCCCGCCACGCGTTCCAACGCCGTCGCGCTCGCCGCCAGGTCAAGCCATTCCCGCCATCCGCCCGCGACAGCCGCCGGCTCCGCCCACGGATGCGTGGTGCGCACCAGCCGGACACCCGGACGGGTCAGCCAGCGCAGGAGGATGCCGATCTCCTCCGGGATCGCGCCGAAGAGCGGCCCGGGCCCAGGGATGACCGTCTCCGCCGAGGCCACGAGCATCTCGACGACCGGCATCGGCGGCACCCCGCGCCGCGCGACGCCCGCGGACGCGAGCCTGCCGTGCCGGATCACCGCCAGTTCCCAGCCGCCGTTCCCGTCCGGCCCGGCGGCGATGAGCTCGGGAATACCCGCCAGCGCCGACTGCCGGTGTGCCCGGCCGACCGCGCGGATCAGCCCGGCCAGCTGATCGCGATGCTGGGCGGCCTGTTCGTAGTGCTCCGCCGCGGCGAGCCGGGCCAGCTGCTCGGCGGCGGCCCGCAGCGGCCGCCCGTCGGTTCCGGCGATGAGGCCGGACACCGCCAGGACACCCGGCCGGTACGCCTCGACCGTCTGCTTCCCGGCACACGGCGCACCGCAGCGGCCGAGTTCGGCCAGGACACAGGGCGTCCCGTTCGGCGCGGTCGCCGAGATGCGTTGCGTGCACGTCCGCAGCCCCGAGGCACCGGCGAGGGTGTCCGCGGCGGACCGGGCGTCGGTCTGGGTGCGAAAGGGCCCCAGCATCCCGTCTCGCGGCACGCGGACCACCGACAGGCGCGGGAACGCCTCCTCGGTCAGCGCGACCCACCACGCGTGCCGTGGGTTCTTGGAACGGCGGTTGTACATGGGCCGGTGGGCGGCGATCAGCCGAAGCTCCCGGACGGCGGCCTCCAGCGCGTGCGCGCATTCCACCGCGTCGACCCGCTCGGCCAGCGCGACCATCTCCCGGATCCGGCCCCGGCTCTCCGAACCGGTGAAGTACTGCCGGACCCGGCGGCGCAGATCGGACGACGTCCCGACGTAGAGGACCTCGTCGCTCGGGCCCCGGAACAGGTAGACGCCGGGCCGCGACGGCAGATGCTCGGCCAGCGACCGTTTGCGGCGCTGGGCCGCGGTCACCTCCGGCAGATAGTCCAGCAGCTCTTCGAGGGTGTGGACGCCGAGATTGCCCACCCGTTCGAGCAGCGCGTGCAGGACGTCGACGGTGGCGCGCGCGTCCGCGAGCGCGCGGTGATTCGGCGTCGTGCGCGCGCCGAACAACGCCGCCAGCGCGGAAAGCCGGTAGCTGGGCGTCTCGTCGCGGGAGATGACCCGGCGGGCGAGCCGGACCGTGCAGACGACGGCCGTCTTGGGCCAGTGGTAGCCGTGCCCCTCGCAGGCCGCGCGCATGAATCCGGTGTCGAAGGCGGCGTTGTGCGCCACGAGCACGGCGCCGGAGATGAATTCGAGGAACGCGGGCAGCACGCGCTCGATCCGGGGAGCGTCGTAGACCATCGCCCCGGTGATGCCGGTGAGCTCGACGATCTGGGGCGGGATCGGCATCCCCGGATTGACGAAGGTGGCGAACTCGCCGACCACCTCACCCGCGCGGATCTTGACCGCGCCGATCTCGGTGATCCCGTCCGGACCGGGTTTCGTCCCGGTGGTCTCCAGGTCGAATACGACGAAAGTGATGTCCCGCAAAGGAGTTCCCAGCTCGTCGAAGGCGAGTTGCGCCGCGCCGGGCCGCCGTCCGGTGTCCATGGTCGGGCACAGTAGGGGCGGGCACCGACAATCCCAGGATGCGCGCACGCCGTCCCATCCAGCGCGCCCCGAGGGCATGGGGCCTACGCTGGAGCGATGCAACCGCAGCCCGCAGTGCCCGAAACGCCCGAGGACGCCACCGGCGGCCCCTCGGGTGTCGTGGCGTCCGCGGGCGCGACGGAGACGTCCGAAGAGGTGCCCGCCGAAGGCTGGACGGCCCTGCCGGAGACCGTACGGGAGCGGATCGCCGAGCTGGCGGCCGCCGCCGTCGGCAAACTGCCGGTCGCCGACGTGCCGAGGCAGCTGCGCCCGGTCGCGAAGTTCGCCCCGGCGAAACGCGCGAAACTCGGCGGGACGGCGTTGCTCACCGCGTTGGGGGAGTCTTCGCAGTTCCGGGTCGCGGTCACCGAATGGCTGCGCGACCACCGCAAGGACGCCCTCGACCCGAACGCCCCCGACTCCGTCGCCGCCGCGGCCGCCGCCGTGCTGCTCGGCGAGGCGGGCGCGGCCGGACGGGTCCGGCTGGTGGCGAAGAACGCCGAGGAGACGGCGTTGCGCGCCGAACGGGACGCCGCGCTGGCCCGCAACCAGCGGCTGGAGGCCGAGCTGGCCCAGCTGCGTGAAGAGCTGCGCGAGGCCAAGGAGATCGCCGGTGGTGCTCGTGGCGAACGTGACGCCGAGGTCGAAAAGCTGTTGAAGCGGCTCCGGGAACAAGGTGTCCAGCTGCGCCAGGCGAAGGACGCCGTCGCCGAGGCCCGCGCTGAGCTGGAGAGCGGCGGCGCCGAGAGCGCCGAAGAGATCAAGGCGCTGAAGGCCCAGTTGGACCGTGAGAGGCAGCGTGTCGCCACAGAGCGGGCGCGGGCGGAGAAGGCCGTCACGGACGCCGAGATCGCCCGTCAGTCCGCCCGTGAGGCGCGTCAGGCCGACGAGGTCAGGCTCGGGCTGCTGCTGGACACGATCGAAGGCGCCGTCGGCGGGCTGCGCCGCGAACTCTCGGTGAGCGCGCGGGGCCGTCGCCCGGCGGACATGGTGCGCGGCGCGACGTCGGGCCTCGGGGCGGGCGGCAAGATCCAGGACGTCACCGCGCTCGACCGGCATCTCGCGCTGCCCAACGTGCACCTGATCGTCGACGGCTACAACGTCACGAAGACCGGTTATCCGGAGCTGGCGCTTTCCGACCAGCGCGACAGGCTGATCCATCAGCTGTCCGCGCTCGCCGCGCGGACTTCGGCCGAGGTCACCGTGGTGTTCGACGGGGCCGGTGTGCTTTCCGTGCCCGCCGCCGTGCCGCGCGGGGTACGGGTGCTGTTCTCCGAACGCGGTGTGCTCGCGGACGACGTCATCCGGTCCCTCGTCGCGGCCGAGCCGCCAGGACGGCCGATGGTGGTCGCGAGCACGGACCGGGCGGTGGCGGATTCGGTGCGGGGCAAGGGCGCGCATCCGGTGCCGTCGGCGGTGCTGGTGTCGCGGCTCAGCCGGGTGTGACTCGTCTCGTGAGTGGTAAGGACGGTTAGAACCGTCCTTACCACTCACGAGCAGACAAGGCAGGTGACGTGCCGGGCGGCCGGTCGCCAGCCCTCCCGGACGAGGATCGCGCGGACCTCGGCCGCGACCTCGCACGGTGAGTCCCGGACGTCCTGCCAGCCGTAGACGAGGCGGGCCCGGCCGGCGAGTTCGGCGGCGTTGTCCCGTCGGCGGTCCCGGAACGCGACGGAGGCCATCGCGTGGGTCGCCCGCCCGTCCAGCCGGACGGTCAAGGCCGCCCCGTGCGAGTCATAGGTGACGTCCTCCCACAACGTCTTCCCGTCGACTTCGATCGCCGTCTGCCGGTCACCCGGTGGTAGCCCGTGCCGCTCCTCGACCTGTTCCTTGAACTCCACTTCGAGCGCCGACATGAGGCCTCCGTCCACCAGTTCGAGACCTCGCTGGATCTCGGCGCGGAAGCGGAACGGCGGGCGCATCGAGACGCAGTCGCGCATCGCGGACACCGGGACCTTGCTCCGGCTCACCAGATCGACGACGACGTTCACCGCGTCTCGAGCGGTGGGCTGGGAGACCGCCAGATCGACGATCGTGTCCGTGGGCTTGGTACGAGGCGGCCACGCCTCGGCCGTGGAGTACGGGAGCGCTCGCGACCGGTGGACCTTCACCAACGGGGATTGGGAAACGGCGGAGCCGGCATACGGCACGGTGATCTCGATCGGACCTTCTTCGATCGGAAGGAGACGCCATTCCTCGGCCGCCGTGCGATGGCTGAGAACCGCGTGTCCACCTCCATAACGGAGGGCGGCGTGCATTCTCGCGTTTCGCGGGAGGGGGCCGGTGAAGGTCGCGTAGACCCGCGGCAGGACACGCTGCCAGCGCCCGGCGTCCAGGTTGGCGACGATGTCCGCCTTGGTGTGTCCGTAGGCGAAGAGCTGAGCTCTGGTGACGATCCCGTGCTGCTCCTGCAGCAGGACAGGCCAGCTCGGCCGTTGTTCGGCCGGGATGGCTTCTTCCGACCAGCGTTTGTGTAGGGGCACGCCGTTCACACTGGCCCGAACGGAGCGTGGAGAGGGGCGACAGGCGCAAGTTGTGGATGGAGCAGGCGGTTGTGGATGGGTCGGGTCTCGTGAGTGGTAAGGACGGTTCTAACCGTCCTTGCCACTCACGAGGCCGAAACTGTCGGTGGTCGCTCTTAATGTGCACCTCACCACTGAAAGTGAGGAGTCCGAGATGGACGACAAGGCCATCGCCGATATAGCGGATATAGAGACGCTCGTCATCGATTGCGACCGGTGCGCGGTCCGCGGTGACGCATGTCATGACTGTGTCGTCAGTGTCCTGCTCGGCGCGCCGCTCGCGCTCGAATGGGACGCCGACGAGCGGAAAGCGGTCGACGCGCTCGCCGAAGCCGGGATGGTTCCCCGCCTCCGGATGGTCGAGATCGTGGAGCAGGAGCGCCGGAAATCGGCCTGACGACACGCCTCGACCGGGGCATTCGACGAGTGGTCGATCCGATCGGGTGAACGGTAGGTAGTCGTGATCAGCCCCAGGCTGTAACGCCCGTCACACCTTTCCGCTCATGCTGGTCCGAAGGTGTTTCGGCGCATCACGGAGAGTTTTTGCGCTTGCCATGGTGGACGTGGTGCCCGTGGTTTCGTAACCTGTCCGAGATCTCGTGGCCGGAAGCCGTCGCCAGACGGCGACACGGGATCGCCACTGAGGCAGCTTTGTCGGGGAGCTGCACCGGAACCAGCCAAGCGCCAAACCTGTTGCGATAGCACTCGGCCAGGCGCGAGGCGGGAACGCGGGGAACCGCGCGGGCCTCACGGTCGGCGTCGCGGCTCCGCGGAAGAGGGCCCCCGACCTCTTCGCCCGGGTTCCGAGTCGGTGGCCGACAGCAAAGGAGACACGCGCGACCGTGCAGTCGCATCCAGTCAAGCGCGTGGTGTCAGGAGCTTTGGCCGCGGCCGCGGTGATCACCGCGGTGACAGTGGCCCAGCCTTCCGCCACCGCTGCCCCAGGCCCCGCCCTCCAACAGCCCCCGTCCGGCTCGGACGCTCTCGCCAAGTACCGCGACCTCGCGGCACAGGCCGAGAAGGCGAACGAAGACCTCCTCAAGGCGAAGGACGACCTCGCCGCGAAGCAGGGTGAGCTCGACAAGGCGACCGCCGACGCCGCCGCAGCCAAGGAGCTCGGTATCAAGGCGGCCGGTGACGAGAAGACCTTCCAGGCCGAGGTGAACAAGTTCGCCGGTGCGTCGTTCACCAGCGGTGTGCAGCTGAACAAGCTGTCGTCGCTGCTGTCGGGCGCGTCGACCCAGGACTTCCTGGATCGTTCCTCGGCGCTCGAGGTGCTCGCCGCGAACAAGAACACCGCTCTGAACAACCTGAGCGGTGCCGTCGCCCAGGCCGCGGCCGCGGCCAAGCAGGCGGCGGACGCCCAGAACACGGCCACCGCGGCCCGTGACGCGGCCGCCAAGCTGACCACGGACATCGAGGCGCGCCAGAAGACGCTGGCCGACCAGCTCAAGGAGATCGAGCGGGCCGGCGGCAACCTGAGCGCCGCGGATCGCAACGCCCAGAAGGACAAGGGCGGCGCGTTCCCCAACCTGCCCGCCCCGGGTCCCGCCGCGGCGGCGGCCCTCGCGGCCGCGAAGAGCAAGCTCGGCAGCCCGTACGGCTGGGGCGACACCGGCCCGTCGTCGTTCGACTGCTCGGGTCTGATGCTCTGGGCGTACAAGCAGGCCGGTCTCACCCTGCCGCGGTCCAGCCGTCAGCAGTCGACCTTCGGCGCCCCGGTGCAGAGGTCGCAGCTGCAGCCGGGCGACCTGGTGTTCTACAACTCGCCGGTCTCGCACGTCGGCATGTACGTCGGCAACGGCATGATGGTGCACGCGCCGACCACCGGTGACGTCGTCAAGGTGTCGCCACTGCAGAACAACTACGTCGGCGCCCGTCGCCCGACGGCCTGACGAACAGACGACAAGGGGCGGTACCGCGCGAGCGGTGCCGCCCCTTTCGCATGCGGCGGGCCAAGTAGCCTGCAGGGGTGCTGAGGACGCTCCTGGTGACCAACGACTTCCCGCCCCGGCCGGGCGGTATCCAGAACTACCTGAACTCGCTGGCCACCCGCCTGCCCGCGGACGACCTGGTCGTCTACGCCCCCTCGTGGGAGTCGAGCACCGGCTCGCACGGCGAGTTCGACGCCGCCGCCCCGTTCGAGGTGGTGCGCCATCCGACGTCGCTGATGCTGCCGACCCCGGACGTGCTCAAGCGGGCCAAGGAGATCATGCGCGCCCGCGACTGCGAGGCCGTCTGGTTCGGCGCCGCGGCGCCGCTGGCGTTGCTGGGGCATCCGCTGCGTTCGGCGGGGGCGCGCCGGGTGCTGGCGTCGACGCACGGCCACGAGGTCGGCTGGTCGATGCTTCCCGGTTCCCGCCAGGCGCTGCGGCGGATCGGCGACACCGTCGACGTGATCACCTACGTCAGCAAGTACACGCGATCCCGCTTTTCGGCGGCCTTCGGCCCGATGGCGGGGCTGGAAATGCTGCCGTGCGGCGTCGACACCGCGCTCTACCGGCCGGATCCGGCCGCGGGCAAGGAGATCCGCGAGCGGCACGGTCTCGCCGACCGGCCGACGATCGTCTGCGTTTCGCGGCTGGTACCGCGAAAAGGCCAGGACATGCTGATCAAGATCCTGCCCGAGCTCCGCAAACGGATCCCGGACGTGGCGCTGCTGCTCGTCGGCGGCGGCCCGTACCGCAAGACGCTCACCGGGCTCGTCGAAGCGCTGGGGGTCGAAGACAGCGTCGTCATCACCGGATCGGTGCCGTGGAAGGAACTCCCCGCGCATTACAACGCGGGCGACGTCTTCGCGATGCCGGCGCGGACGCGCGGGAAGGGGCTCGACGTCGAGGGCCTCGGCATCGTGTACCTGGAAGCCTCGGCGACCGGGCTGCCGGTCGTCGCCGGGAATTCCGGTGGTGCGCCGGAAACGGTGCTGGACGAGGTCACCGGGCACGTCGTCGACGGCCGCGACGAGCAGCAGCTGCGGGAGACGCTGGCCGCGTTGCTGGCCGATCCGGTGCGGGCCCGGCGGATGGGGGCCGCCGGTCGCGACTGGGTGGGCGAGAACTGGCGGTGGGACACCATGGCCAGCAGGCTTTCCGGCCTGCTCGACGGTGATCCCGTCGCGGCGGTGCGCTGAGGCGTCAGGGTTCGTAGCGCGCCGGATGCTTCGGATCGTCGACGCGGATCACCACGTCCGACAGCGCCGACGGATCGACTTCCTGTTCGTAGCGCGCATAGGCGGGGAGCGCCCAGGCGTCGGGCACCCGCCGTTCGAGCGCTCCTGGCGAAAGCCACAGGTGCACGCTCAGGTCGAAGGCGAGCCCCGCGCCGAACAGGAACTCGCCGTCCAGCAGGACGACGCCACCCTCGGGCAATTCGACGCGCTCGGCGCGGGTGGCGCGATCGCGGACCGGGTCCCAGAGCGACGGGAGGACCAGGCCGCTGCCGTCCTCGGCGAGCGGGTCGAGCACTTCGCGGCGCAGGGCACCGAGGTCGAGCCAGTCGCTGTAGCGCGAGTCCGGATCCTCCTTGCCCCGTTCGAAGCGCAATGAGGCGGGGCGGAGGAAGTCGTCCGCCGAGATCCGCAACACCGCGTGACCGGCGATCCGCAGGGGATCGACCAGGGCGTCGGCGAGTTCTGTGGTGTTGGTCGCACCGGCCGCGCCGTCGATCGCGACCGCGATCCGGCGGCGGCCCGTGATCGAGGTGATGCGCTCGGTCAGTTCGGAGACCAGCAGAGCGGGAGAAATCGGACGGTAGCGCACGGAAAGACATCCTCCACCCGGACCGGTGACCGTCGCACGGTACACCCGATGGGATGATGGCCCGGTGGTGAAAGCAACGGCCAAAACAGCCGGAAGTGGTTGGCAGGTAGGCGTTTCCCAGACGGTGCCGTATACCAGCACCCAGGTGTGGGACTTCCTGGTCGGACGCGAGGGCGTGGGCATCTGGCTCGGTCCGGGCGCCGAACTCGGTCACGAGCTGGGCGCGGCGTACGAGACGGCCAACGGGACGACCGGCGAGATCCGCGGCCGTTCCGAGGGTGACAAGCTCCGGCTGACCTGGCGCCCGAAGGACTGGGACCACGACTCGACCCTGCAGATCACGGTGAGCGGCACCGACCAGAAGACCACGCTCCGTTTCCACCAGGAATGGCTCGCGGGCGCCGACGAGCGCGAGGAACAGCGGGCATACTGGACCGAGGTGACCGAGCGAGTGGTGGCCGCGCTGGCCGAACGCTGACCGGCGCGCCGGGGGAGGCGTACCGATGGGGGAACCGAAGAACCTGGACTGGGATCTCGTCCAGGATCCGCACCGGATTTCGGCGCTGCTGCGTGAGGAGGGCCCGGCCCGCAAGGTCCGGCTGCCGCGCGGCCTGGAGGTCTGGATCGTCACCGGGTACGCCGAAGCCCGCGCGATCCTCTCGGATTCCCGGGTGGGCAAGGATCCGGAGGCCATCCGGCGGCTCTTCGAACGCGACGGCTTCGAGTCCGCGGCCGACAACGCCGTACGCGCGCTCGGCGCGCATATGCTCAACTCGGATCCGCCGGACCACACGCGGTTGCGCAAACTGGTCAACCAGGCCTTCACCTCGCGAACGGTTTCCCGTCTGCGGCCGAGGATCGAGCAGATCACCGCGGAACTGCTGGACGGCATCGGCGACGCCGAGCGCACCGACCTCCTGCCCGCTTTCGCCGTCCCGTTGCCGATCCGGGTGATCTGCGAACTGCTCGGTGTCCATGCGGGCGACCAGCCTGCGTTCGCGACCTGGTCGAACACGATGGTCGCGTGGTCGACGCCGGAGGAACTCCAGGCCGCGGCCGCGAAGATGCACGCGTACCTCGTCGACCTCATCGAAGAGAAACGCGCCGAGCCCGCCGATGACCTGCTTTCGGCCCTGATCCACGCCAGCGACGAAGGCGATTCGCTCACCGCGGACGAATTGCTGGCCATGGCGTTCCTGCTGCTGGTGGCGGGGTTCGAGACGACGGTCAACCTGATCGCGAACAGCGTCTTGGCGCTGCTTCGTGAGCCGGACCAGCTGGCCGCCCTCCGTTCCGATCCCGCCCTGCTGCCCGGCGCGGTCGAGGAGTTCCTGCGTTACGACGGCGCGATCCACCTGGCGACCATCCGGTTCACCAAGGAAGCCGTGCCCGTCGGTGCCGTCGAAATCCCGGCAGGCGAGTTCGTGCTCGTTTCCCTGCTGGGCGCGAACCGGGACGCCGGACGGTTCGAAGACCCGGACCGCCTGGACGTCACGCGTTCGGCGTCGGGTCATCTCGCGTTCGGGCACGGCATCCACTACTGCGTCGGCGCCCCGCTGGCCCGCCTGGAGGCCGAAATCGCCTTGCGCGGACTGCTGGAGCGGTTCCCCGCGCTCGGCCTGGACGCCGAACCGGAAACCCTGCGGTGGCGGGAAAGCACCCTGGTCCACGGCCTGGAGACCCTCCCTGTGCGCCTGCGCTGAGGAGGGCGTGTCGTAGGGTCGCCGGATGGACGCCGCCGAACTCCTCGCGCTCGACGCGGAACACGTCTGGCACCCGTACGGGCCGATGCCGAGCACGATCGGCTCCCTGCTGGTCCGCGAGGCGAGCGGGGTGCGGCTCACCCTCGACGACGGCCGCGAACTGGTCGACGGCATGTCGTCCTGGTGGGCGGCGATCCACGGCTACCGGAACCCGGTGCTGGACGCGGCGCTGGCGGAGCAGGCGGGCCGGATGAGTCACGTCATGTTCGGCGGGCTCACCCACGAACCGGCCATCAGGCTGGCCAAGACGCTGGTCGACCTCGCGCCGGAGGGTCTGCGGCACGTCTTCCTGTGCGACTCGGGATCGGTGTCGGTCGAGGTCGCCGTCAAGATGTGCCTGCAGTACTGGCAGTCGGTGGGGCGCAAGGAAAAGCGGCGCCTGATGACCTGGCGCGGCGGCTACCACGGCGACACGTTCACCCCGATGAGCGTCTGCGATCCCGAGGGCGGGATGCACTCGCTGTGGCGCGGGATCCTGCCGGACCAGCTGTTCCTGCCCAAACCGCCCGGTGGTTTCGCCGACGAGCCGGATCAGGACTACCTCGAACTGCTCGCCACCGAGATCGAGCGGCACGCGGGCGAACTGGCCGCGGTCATCGTCGAGCCGGTCGTGCAGGGCGCCGGCGGTATGCGGTTCCACCCGCCCGCGTACCTGCGCGCGCTGCGCGAGATCACCGAGGCCAACGACGTCCTGCTCATCTTCGACGAGATCGCGACCGGTTTCGGGCGGACCGGCCGGATGTTCGCCGCCGAGCACGCCGGGGTCACGCCCGACGTCCTGTGCCTCGGCAAGGCGCTGACCGGTGGCTACCTGACGATGGCGGCGGCGCTGTGCACGCCGGAGATCGCCGACGGGATCTCTCGCGGTGAGCTGCCCGTGCTGGCGCACGGCCCGACGTTCATGGCGAACCCGCTGTCCTCGGCCGTCGCCAACGCCTCGCTGGGGATCCTGGCCGAAGGCGGCTGGAAATCCGACGTCCCGCGGATCGAAGCCGCGCTGAAGGCCGGGCTCGAACCGGCCCGCGAACTGCCCGCGGTCGCCGACGTGCGGGTGCTCGGTGCCATCGGCGTGCTCGAACTCGACCATCCCGTGGACATGGCAGCGGCGACGGAGACCCTCACCGAAAACGGCGTCTGGCTGCGCCCGTTCCGGAACCTGATCTACACGATGCCGCCCTACATCTCCGAGGCGGACGACCTCGCCGCGATCACTTCCGCAATGGTCTCGGCCGCACAAAAAGCGTAAAAACGGCGAAATTCAGCCCAAAGAGTGTGACAGCGACCACAGCAATCCGGAGAAGCCACGCTCGGTACAGAGCGTGGTCACGAGTTGATCTTGGTCAAGCGAACGGGCGAGTCCGATCGGGGTCCGTCTCGGGCGATTTGCCGCGAAAGCGTGCTATGCCCTAGTTCCCTGGTGCACAAGCAAACCTGAGAAACCTTTGCGTAGCGGACTTTTGCGCGCCGATCGGGTTTCCTGCCCCCATGATCGACTTCGTTGGTGACGAGCACGACACCGGACCGCCAGGCCGCCGCAATCCCGCATCGACCCTCCTGAAGAACCTTCGCCACGACGTCCCGGCTTCGGTCGTCGTCTTCCTCGTGGCCGTCCCGCTTTCGCTCGGCGTCGCGCACGCCGCCGGAGCCCCTTTGCTCGCCGGACTCGTCTCCGCCGTCGTCGGCGGGATCGTCGCGAGCTTCTTCGGTGCCTCCGTCCTGCAAGTCAGCGGCCCCTCCGCCGCTCTGACGATCGTCATCGCGGAGACCATCGCCACTTTCGGCTGGGCCGCCACCTGCGCGATGACCGCGGCGGCGGGCGTGGTCCAGATCCTCTTGGGCCTCACTCGTGTCGCACGGGCGACTCTCGCGATCTCGCCCGCGATCGTGCACGGCCTGCTCGCCGGGATCGGGTTGATCCTCGTCCTCGGCCAGCTGCACGTCGTACTCGGTGGCACGGCGCGGAGTTCCGCGATCGAAAACGTCCTCGCGCTGCCGGGCCGGATCGTCGGGCACCACGACCAGGCCGCGCTGATCGGTGTCGTCACCGTCGGCGTTCTGCTGGCCTGGACGCGGATGCCGCGTTCGGTGCGCCGCGTTCCCGGCCCGCTGGCCGCCGTCGCGCTGGCGACCGGGCTTTCCGTCGCGGCGGGGATGGACCTGCCGCGCGTCGACCTCCCGAACGGCATGCCGGGGCTGGGTTTCGTCCCCCAGGCGCCGACCGGGTCCTTGGCGGCGATCGTCACCGCCGTCCTCTCCATCGCGCTCATCGCCAGCCTGGAGAGCCTGCTTTCCGCCGTCGCCATCGACAAGCTTCGCGACGGGCCGCGCACCGACCTCAACCGCGAACTGGTCGGCCAGGGGCTGGCGAACGTCGCCGCCGGTTCGCTCGGCGGCTTCCCGGTCACCGGTGTCGTCGTGCGCACCATGACCAATTTCGAAGCGGGCGCCCGCACCCGGATGTCGGCGATCCTGCACAGCGTCTGGATCCTCGGCTGCTGCCTGTTCCTGGCGGGCGCGCTGCGGTTGATCCCGCTCGCCGCGCTGGCCGGTCTCCTCGTCTACGTCGGCGCCAAACTGGTCAACCTCACCAATCTGCGCGAGGTCCGCCGCCACCGCGACCTGCCGGTCTATCTCGCGACCCTGCTCGGCGCCGTCGCCGTCAACCTGCTCACCGGGGTCGCCGCGGGGATCGCGGTGGCGCTCGCGTTGATGCTGCGCCGGATGCTGTTCTCCGGTATCCACGTCGAACGGGACGGCTCGCGGACCCGCGTCGTCATCGAGGGCGCGCTCACTTTCCTTTCCGTGCCAAGGCTTACCACCGTGCTGGCCGAAGTGCCCGAGCGCGCGGAGGTGACGCTGGAACTGTTCGTCGACTACCTCGACCACGCCGCTTTCGACTGCTTGCGCGGCTGGCAGCGCGCGTACGAACGCGCCGGGGGAACCGTGATCGTCGACGAGATCGGGCATCCGTGGTTCGAACGCGGCAAGGCGGGCGTGCCGACCGTGCGCCGCGGTGTGGCGTCCCGGGTGGTGCCGCGCTGGCTCGCGCCGTGGTCGCAATGGCAGGCCGAACATCTCGAACTGCCGGGCCAGCGTGGTGGCAGCGTTCCGTTGTGCCGCGGCGCTTCCGAGTTCCAGCGGCGGACGGCGCCGCTGCTGCGGAGCACCTGGGACGGGCTGGCGAACGGGCAACAGCCGCATACGCTTTTCATCACCTGTGGCGACGCGCGGATCGTGCCGAACCTGATCACCACGAGCGGGCCGGGTGACCTGTTCACCGTGCGGAACATCGGGAACCTCGTCCCGCGCGCCGAAGCGGATTTCTCGGTGGGGGCGGCGATCGAGTACGCCGTCGGGCTGCTGCGGGTGCGGGAAGTGGTGGTGTGCGGGCATTCCGGCTGTGGCGCGATGAAGGCGTTGCTCGGGGACGCGCCCGCCGGTCTCGCGCACCTCGGCGGCTGGCTGCGCCACGGGGAGGCGACGTTGCTGCGCCGGGAAACCGAGGGGCCGGTGCTGCTCGACGGTGCCCGTCCGGAACACGAAGGGGATCGGCTCGCCTTGCACAACGTGGTGCAGCAACTGGAGAACCTGCGCTCGTACCCGGTGGTGGACGCCGCGCTGGCGCGCGGGGAACTCCGGCTGACGGGGATGTACTTCGACGTCGGGAAGGCGAACGTGTACCTGCTCGACGAAGCGCTGCGGTCGTTCACCTCCGCGGCGAGCCCGGTGAAGTCCTGACCCTCGTGAGTGGCAAGGACGGTTCTAACCGTCCTTGCCACTCACGAGGATCTTGACCGGGCACCCAACCGATATTTCCCAGAATTCGGGACCCGGTAAGGCTTTTCGCAATACATGGGTCATCTCCAGGCAACGAACTGGGGCGAAAGTGGGCCACGCCACCTGTCCGTCGGGTGGTATTCACTCGATCGGGTGGTGCATATCGGACAATTCACCAGTTTCCTGGTGATCATGAAACAACCTCTCGCCGTGCTTCGTCACGACCTGCCCGCCTCGTTGGTGGTGTTCCTCGTCGCCGTCCCGCTGTCACTCGGGATCGCTCTCGCGTCGGGGGCGCCGATCGTCGCGGGGCTGATCGCGGCCGTGGTGGGAGGTGTGGTCGCCGGAGCGCTCGGCGGCTCCGCGCTTCAGGTGAGCGGCCCGGCCGCCGGGCTGACGGTGATCATGGCCGAAACCATCGCGACCTTCGGCTGGGCGACCACGTGCGCGATCACCGTCGCCGCGGGCGCGCTGCAGATCCTCCTGGGGCTGAGCCGCATCGCCCGCGCGGCGCTCGCCATCTCGCCCGCCATCGTGCACGGCATGCTCGCCGGGATCGGCGTCACGATCGTTCTCGGTCAGCTCCATGTCGTGCTGGGCGGATCGGCGCAGAGCTCGGCGCTCGAGAACATCGCCGGACTGCCCGCGCAGATCGTCGGCCACCACGACACCGCCGCGCTGATCGGCGTGCTCACGATCGGCATCCTGCTGCTGTGGCCGCGGCTGCCCCAGTCCGTCCGCAAGGTGCCCGGCCCGCTCGCCGCGATCGCGCTGGTGACCGTGCTGTCCGTCGCCGCCGGGATGACGCTGCCCCGGGTCGACCTGCCGGGTGATCTGCTCAACATCCGTTTCGCGCCCGAATTCCCGGACACGGGCTGGGGCGCGTTCGCCGTCGCGGTCGTCACCATCGCCCTCATCGCGAGCGTGGAAAGCCTGCTGTCGGCCGTCGCCGTCGACAAGATGCACACCGGACCGCGGTCGAACCTCGACCGCGAACTGATCGGCCAGGGCGCCGCGAACATGGCCTCCGGCGCGCTCGGCGGTCTCCCGGTCACCGGTGTGATCGTCCGCAGCTCGACCAACGTGGCCGCCGGCGCCCGCACCCGGGCGTCGGCGATCCTGCACGGTGTCTGGATCCTCGTGTTCGTCGCCGCGTTCGCCGGGCTCATCCAGAACATCCCGCTCGCCGCGCTGGCCGGTCTGCTCGTCCACGTCGGCGCGAAACTGGTGAACCCCGGCCATATGAAGCAGGTCCTCAAACACGGCGACCTGGGGCTGTACCTGGTGACGCTCGCCGGAGTCGTCGTCTTCGACCTGCTCACCGGCGTCCTGCTCGGGATCGCGCTTTCGGTACTGCTGATGCTGCGCCGCACGGTGTGGTCCGGGATCCACGCCGAACGCGACGGCGACGAATGGCGCGTCGTCGTCGAAGGTGTCCTCACGTTCCTGTCGGTGCCGCGGCTCAGCCGGGTGCTCGCGACCGTGCCCAACGGCGCGAAGGTGACCCTGGAACTGGTCGTCGACTACCTCGACCACGCCGCCTTCGAGAGCCTCTCGAACTGGCAGCTCGGCCACGAACGCGCCGGCGGCACGGTGATCGTCGACGAGGTCGGGCATCCGTGGTTCGCCAAGGGCAAATCCGGCGATCCGACGCTGACCCGCACGGCCGCGGCGCGTTCGGTGCCTCGCTTCCTCGCGCCGTGGTCCGACTGGCAGGCCAAGGACGTCGAACTGCCCGGACAGCGCGGCGGGCCCACCCTGCGCGGGGCGACCGAGTTCCAGCGGCGCACCGCCGCGCTCATGCAGCCCGCGCTCAGCAAACTGGCCGGGGGCCAGTCTCCGCACACCCTGTTCATCACCTGCGGTGACGCGCGGATCGTGCCGAACATGATCACCACGAGCGGTCCCGGCGACCTGTTCACCGTGCGCAACATCGGGAACCTGGTGCCCGCCCGCCGGGCCGATCCGTCGATGGGCGCCACCGTCGAGTTCGCCGTCGGCGTGCTGAAGGTGCGCGAGATCGTGGTCTGCGGCCATTCCGGCTGCGGCGCGATGCAGGCGCTGGCCACCGGGGCCCCGGACGGCGCGCCGATGCTGGCCTCCTGGCTGCGGCACGCCGAGCCGAGCGCGCGCCGCGACGCACCGGTGACCCTCGACGGCGAACGGCCGGAGACCGAGGTCGACCGGCTGGCGCTCAAGAACGTCCTGCAGCAGCTGGAGCACCTGCGCCACTATCCGCTGATCGCCGAGGCGGAGGCGCGCGGCGAGCTGCACCTGACCGGGATGTACTTCGACGTCGGGGCGGCGCAGGTCTATCTGTCGGACGAGGGAAGCCCGTCGTTCACGCCGGTCGGGGCGGTCACCACATCCGGGGGCTAACGGACGCCGTTCAGCGCGGCTCGATCCGGACCCACTAGATTCAGTGCACGTGAGCATGCTGGTCATGACCGGCACCGGTACGGGTGTCGGCAAGACGATCTCCACCGCCGCCATCGCCGCCCTGGCCGCCGGTCAGGGCCAGCGTGTCGCCGTACTGAAACCGGCGCAGACCGGAGTGGGCCCGGACGAGCCGGGCGACCTCGCCGACGTCCTCCGCCTCGCCGGTCCGGTCACCACCCGTGAGCTGCGGAGATACCCGGACCCGCTGTCGCCGGAGGCGGCGGCCAGGCTCTCGGGACTGCCGGCGCTCGCCCCGAGCGAGATCGCCGCCGCGGCGAGCGACCTCGACGGCGAACACGACCTGACCCTCATCGAGGGCGCGGGCGGGTTGCTGGTCCGGTTCGACGCCGCCGGGGCCACGCTGGCCGACGTCGCGTGGTCGCTGGGGGCGCTGGTCATCATCGTGGCCGAGGCCGGGCTTGGCACGCTCAACGCGACCGCGCTGACCGCCGAGGTCGCCACCAAACGCGGGCTCACCGTGGCCGGGGTGATCATCGGTTCGTGGCCGGACGAGCCGGATCTGGCCGCGGTGTCGAACCTGGCGGACCTGCCGGTCGCCGCCGGGGCCCCGCTGCTGGGCGTGCTGCCCGCCGGGCTGGGCACGGCCGGGCCAGGGGAGTTCGCCGACCGGGCCAAGGCGGGTCTCTCGCCGTGGTTCGGCGGGGAGTTCGACCCGGAATGCTTCGTCGGCCGCGCCTCGGCACAGAAGTGACCTGCGTCGCTGTGGCCGAGCCGCCCGGTCGTGCACGATGATGTGCCTTTGCTTCACCGCCCCACCCCGAACAGGAGCCGCCTCGTGACCACAGCCCCGGAGACCGTCGACATCCTCGCCGTGGCGCGTGACCAGGTCCTCGAGCGTGGTGTCGGGCTCAGCGAAGAGCAGCTGGTGGAAATCCTGCGGCTCGACGACGACCACCTCACCGACCTGCTGGCGCTGGCCCACGAGGTCCGGATGCGCTGGTGCGGCCCCGAGGTCGAGGTCGAGGGCATCATCAGCCTCAAAACCGGCGGCTGCCCGGAGGACTGCCACTTCTGCTCGCAGTCCGGCCGGTTCCCGACGCCGGTGCGGTCGGCGTGGCTGGACATCCCCGGCCTGGTCAAGGCCGCCCGTCAGACCGCCGAGACCGGCGCGACCGAATTCTGCATCGTCGCCGCCGTCCGCGGCCCCGACAAGCGGCTGCTTTCGCAGGTCCGCGAGGGGATCAAGGCCATCCGCGAGGACGGCAACGACATCCAGATCGCCTGCTCGCTCGGCATGCTCACCCAGGAGCAGGTCGACGAGCTCGTCGAGATGGGCGTGCACCGCTACAACCACAACCTGGAGACCGCGCGCTCGCATTTCGCGAACGTCGTCACCACGCACACGTGGGAAGAGCGCTGGGAGACCCTGCGCATGATCCGCGAGGCGGGGATGGAGGTCTGCTGCGGCGGCATCATCGGCATGGGGGAGAGCATCGAACAGCGCGCCGAGTTCGCCGCGCAGCTTGCCGAGCTGAACCCGGACGAGTGCACGATGAACTTCCTCATCCCGCAGCCGGGCACGCCGTACGAGGGCTACGAGGTCGTCGAGGGCAAGGACGCGCTGCGCACCGTGGCCGCGTTCCGGCTCGCGATGCCCCGTCCGCTGCTGCGCTTCTCCGGCGGCCGTGAGCTGACCTTCGGCGACCTTGGCACCAAACAGGGCATGCTCGGCGGCATCAACGCGATCATCGTCGGCAACTACCTGACCAACCTCGGCCGCCCGGCCACCGCGGACCTGGCGATGCTCGACGAGCTGAAGATGCCGGTGAAGGCGATCAGTGACGTCCTCTGACCAAGCGGCGTTCTGCGTCCACTGTGGACAGCCGTCCGACGGTGGCGCCGAACATCCGGCCTGCCACAATCCGAGAACCGCACTCGAACCGCCGCGCTATTGCACGTACTGCGCGCGGCGGATGGTCGTCCAGATCACCCCGGTCGGCTGGACCGCCCGATGCAGCCGCCACGGGGAACTCGCCGGCTGACCTCCCGCGTTTCGTCCTCTGAATGCGGTCCTTGCGCGTGCAACTACCGCATTCAGAGGACGAAACGCGGTGGAGGCGCGTGCGCTGGGGGCGTCATTGGTTACGCTCTGCACAAGCAGCTCGAGGGAGGAGTCCGGGGTTGGGCGAGACGACCGGTAAACCGGCGCACCTGTCTTCCAGCGTGCCCGACCCATGGTCGGTACCCGTGCTGCCGCGGCCGCGCCGCCCGTACCCGAAGGTCGTCGTCAAGGCCGATCTGCTGCCAGCGGTCAGCGTCCTGTCGACGGCGGGGCTGCTCGGCTTCCCGCTGGCCTGGCTGTGGGCGCGGCTCGCGCCGCCACAGCGGATGCGGGTGATCAACGACCACGGCGGCCTCGCCCCCCTGGAGCTGGAGAGCTGGCACCGCTTCGACGACCTCGCCGTCTACGGTTTCCTCGCGCTCGGCGCCGGGCTGCTGATCGGCGTCGTGACCTGGCTGCTGCGGGAGCGCCGCGGACCGGTCGTGCTGATCGCCGCGACCGGCGGCGCGACCCTCGCGGGCTGGCTGGGGACGACGATGGGCGTCTCGTTCGCCAACGGCCGCTACGAGATCGGCGCGGCGCCCGCCGTCGGCGACGTCATCGCGAAGGCGCCGCAGATCGAATCCCCGTGGATCATGCTCGCCGCGCCGTTGATGACCACGCTGGCGTACACGTTGCTGACCGCGTGGAACGGACGGGAAGACCTGGGACGCCGCCTCGGCTGACGGATTTCCTCTAGGGTGGGCGGCAACATCTCTAGGGGGCATTCTCTTGACCGACGACATCGAGGTTTCCCGGCACAACGCCGTCCGCTTCCCGGGTATCAGCCCGCGCGCGTACGAACACCCAGTCGACCGCGGCGCATTGGCCACCTTGCGCGCGGTTCCCGGATTCGCGCAGGTCGTGAAGGCGGTTTCGGGTTTCTACGCCGAACGCGGCGAGCGGCTCATGGCCCTCGCGTCCGCGATCCGGGTCGGCCCGAAGCAGTATCCGGAACTGGACAAGCTGCGCCACGAATGCGCCGAAACACTCGACCTCGACCGCGTGCCGAACCTGTTCGTCGCCCGCAGCCCCGAGGTCAACGCGCAGACGATCGGGATGGACGAGCCGTTCATCGTGCTCAACACCGCGGCCGTCGAGGCGATGGACCTCGCGTCGCTGCGGTTCGTGATCGGGCACGAGATGGGACACGTGCTGTCCGGGCACGCGGTGTACCGCACCATCATGATCCGGCTGATCGGCCTGCAGATGTCGATGTCGTGGACGCCGGTGAGCGCGATCGGCATCCGCGTCGTCGTCGCGGCGCTGCGCGAGTGGTACCGCAAGGCCGAACTGTCCTGCGACCGCGCCGGGCTGCTGTGCTCGCAGGACCCGACGGCGGCGCTGCGCTCGCAGATCCTGGTCGCGGGCGGGATCGACCCGTCGAAGATCGACATCCCGGCCTTCCTGCAGCAGGCGTCGGAGTACGAGTCGGTCGACGACATCCGCGACAGCTACCTGAAGCTGCGTTACGTCGAGACGATGTCGCATCCGCTGGCCGTGGTGCGCGCCGCCCAGCTGCAGAAGTGGGCCGCGTCCGAGGAGTACCGGGGGATCCTGGCCGGCGAGTACCCGCGCCGCGACGACGACGCGCCTTCGTCCACCTGGACCGACGACCTGAAGTCGGCCGCGAAGTCGTACAAGGACTCCTGGAACAGCTCGACCGACCCGCTGACGAAGGTGTTCAGCGACGTCGGCGAGGCGGTGTCCGGGGCGGCGGGGAAGGTGTGGAGCAAGTTCGGTACCGACAAGGAACCGGAGTCCGGCAAGTAGTGGGTCTCGTGAGTGGCAAGGACGGTTAGAACCGTCCTTGCCACTCACGAGGTTGTCGGTTCAGGGAGGTCGTCAGTTCAGGTTCGACGGGCGTGTGAACTCGCCGAGTTCCCCCGGCGGCATCGGGACCGCGCCCAGCGTGCTCAGGAACCCGGCTTCCCGCGTCAGCAGGCGGCACGCGATCCGCAGCCGCCGCAGCGGGTTCGTCTCCTCCAGCAGGCGCTGCCGGTCCTCCAGCGGGAGCAGGCAGTCGGCGGTGAGCCGGTACGCGAGCGCCGCGATGTCGCCGTCCTCGGGCGGGGTGGTCCAGTCTTCGTCGTTCCAGGCGGACTCGCAGTAGCGCCGGTGCGCGGCCTTCGCGACGTCCGCGAGCCTGGTCACGGTGTCGCCGTGCACGGTGGAGACCCGGTCGTCGGGCACCCATTCGACCGAGCCGATCAAATACGGCGCGGAAACACGGTCGATCTCCAGCAGCCGGAACCGGCGCCGCGCGGTGGTGACGACGTCGAATCTGCCGTCCGGCAGCCGTTTCGCCTCGCGCAGCACCGTGCTGCAGCCGAACTCGTGGACGTGTTCCGGCCCGCTGACCTCCCTGATCATCGCCGAACGCAGCGCGACGACCCCGAACTCGCGGTCCGGGACGACTTCGGCGACGAGATCGGCCATCAGCTGCCGGTACCGCGGTTCGAAGATGTGCAACGGAAGGTGTGTTCCGGGCAGAAGCACGGTCTGTAGCGGGAACAGCGGCAAGATCGCCTTCCCGGTGGACTCCTCGCTCGGCTCGGTCACCCGTTCAAGGTACGGGGACCGGCAGGACTTCGCAGGGCGGTCACTTCCCGCCGGGCGGACGGAACACCGCGAACGGGTCGGTGATCTGCATCCCCTTGCCCGCGAAGGAGAACAGTGCCGCCGGACGGCCACCGCTGCGCCCGGGCGGGGCGGTGTGGCCGGTGGGCAGGAGCAACCCGCGCCGGGACAGCACCCGCTGCAGGTTCGTCGCGGACACGCGGTAACCCAGCGCAGCCGAGTACAGCCTCCGTAACGCCGAAACGGTGAACTCTTCCGGGGCGAGCGCGAAGCCGAGGTTCGTGTAGCAGAGCTTCGAGCGGAGCCGGTCCCGCGCGCGCAGGACGATGGACTCGTGGTCGAACGCCGTCCGGGGGAGCTCGGAAACGTCGTGCCACTCGGTGTCTTCGGGGATCTCGGGGTCCACATCGGACGGTACGAGGCCGAGGAACGCCGTCGCGACGACGCGCGGGCCCGGCACCCGGTCCGGCGCGCTGAAGACCGCCAGTTGCTCCACATGCTTCAGCTGGCGTACGTCGACCTTCTCCGCGAGCTGCCGCCGGATGGACGCCTCGACGTCTTCATCCGGGCGAAGCCTCCCGCCGGGAAGGGACCAGCGACCCAGATGCGGATCGAGCGCGCGCCGCCACAGCAGCACCCGGAGTGTGTCGGAGCGCACTTGAAGGACCGCTCCCAAGACCTCGTGGGCGAGGGGGGTCTGGGTGTTAAGATGACTTCGCACGGTTTTCGATTATAAGGCGAAAACCGGAGACAGGTCCAGGAGGGCCAGAACGATGACGAGCACTCTGCAGAACGACTTGACCCCGTACGGTGGCGTGGTCGCCGACGCGGCTTGGGCGGAGGAGGTGCGAAGCCTCGCGCGCAAACGCGACGCCGTCCTGCTCGCGCACAACTACCAGGTCCCCGAGATCCAGGACATCGCCGATTTCACCGGCGACTCCCTCGCGCTCAGCCGTATCGCGGCGAGCAGTGACGCGTCCACCATCGTCTTCTGCGGCGTGCACTTCATGGCCGAGACGGCGAAGATCCTGGCGCCGGAGAAGACGGTCCTGATCCCGGACGCGCGGGCGGGCTGCTCGCTCGCGGACTCGATCACCGGCGCCGAACTGCGCGCCTGGAAGGCCGAGCACCCCGGCGCGGTCGTCGTGTCGTACGTGAACACCACGGCCGAGGTCAAGGCGGAGACCGACATCTGCTGCACGTCGTCGAACGCCGTCGACGTGGTCGCCTCCATCCCCGCTGACCAGGAGGTTCTCTTCCTGCCGGACCAGTTCCTCGGCGCGCACGTCAAACGCGTGACCGGCCGGGAGAACATGCACATCTGGGCCGGGGAGTGCCACGTGCACGCCGGGATCAACGGCGCCGAGCTCGCCGAGCGGGCCTCGGAGAACCCGGACGCCGACCTGTTCATCCACCCGGAATGCGGCTGCGCGACCTCGGCGCTGTACCTGGCGGGCGAGGGCGCCGTCGCCCCCGAGCGGGTCAAGATCCTCTCGACCGGCGACATGGTCCACGCCGCCCGCGACACCAAGGCGAAGTCGGTGCTCGTGGCCACCGAGATCGGGATGATCCACCAGCTGCGCAAGGCCGCGCCGGAGATCGACTTCCGCGCGGTGAACGACCGGGCGTCCTGCCGGTACATGAAGATGATCACGCCGGCCGCCCTGCTGCGGTCGCTGCGCGAGGGTGCCGACGAGGTCCACGTCGACGCCGAGACCGCCGCCCGTGCCCGCGCTTCCGTGCAGCGCATGATCGAGATCGGGCAGCCTGGCGGCGGAGAATGACCGACCCGGTTACCGCCCTCCAGGCGAAAACCCACCCGGTCTGGGAGGCCGCCGCCGATCTCGTGGTGATCGGCAGCGGGGTGGCCGGGCTCACCGCCGCGTTGCGCGCGCGGGAACTCGGCCTGCACGTCCTGGTGGTCACCAAGGCGACGGTCTCCGACGGCAACACCCGCTGGGCGCAGGGCGGTATCGCGGTCGTGCTGGAGGGCGAGCACGAGCCGGGTGACTCGGTCGGCAAGCACGCCGAGGACACGCTCACCGCCGGCGCCGGGCTCTGTGACGAGGACGCCGTCCGGTCGATCATCGCCGGCGGCCCGGCCGCGGTGGCCCGGCTGCGTGTCGACGGGGCCCGTTTCGACCTGGCGGCCGAAGGGCGGCCTGAGCTGGCCCGCACGCGGGAAGGCGGGCACAGCGCGTTCCGCGTCATCCACGCGGGTGGTGACGCGACCGGTGCGGAGGTCGAGCGGACCCTGGTCGCGACGACCGGCGACCGGCGGATCCCGGTGCTGGAGCACCACATCGCCGTCGACGCGGTCCGCACGCCCGCGGGCGAGGTCGTCGGCGTGACCGTCCTTGACCACAACGGGGTGCCCGGCGTCGTCCGGGCGCCGGCGGTGCTGCTGGCCAGCGGCGGACTGGGGCAGCTCTACCAGGCGACGTCGAATCCGGAGCTCGCCACGGGGGACGGGCTGGCGCTGGCGTTGCGCGCGGGGGCGCAGCTCGCGGACGTCGAGTTCGTCCAGTTCCACCCGACGGTCCTGTTCACGCCCGGCGCGCGCGGCCGTCTCCCGCTGGTCACCGAGGCGGTGCGTGGCGAAGGCGCGACCCTGCACGACGCGACGGGCGCGTCGGTGATGCGCGGAGTCCACCCGCTCGGCGATCTCGCACCCCGGGATGTCGTGTCGGCGGCGATCACGCGCCGGATGACGCAGGCGCCCGGCGGCGTCGACGACCATGTTTTCCTCGACGCGACCGGGATTTCCGGGTTCGCCAAGCGGTTCCCGACCGTGCACGCGGCGTGCGCGGCGATCGGGCTGGACCCGGCGAAGGAGCCGATCCCGGTCACCCCCGCGGCGCATTTCGCCTGCGGCGGGGTGGTGACCACTGTGGACGGACGGTCCGGTGTCCGCGGTCTCTACGCCGCGGGCGAGGTCGCGAGGACCGGCCTGCACGGCGCGAACCGCTTGGCCTCCAACAGTTTGCTCGAAGGTCTGGTGGTCGGGCGACGGGCGGCCGAGGCGGTCGCCGCCGATCTCGCCACCGGGCGGCTCGCCGATCCGCGTCGCGGGGTGCTCGCGCCTCCGGTCAAGGCACCGGTGGCCGACCGTGACGCGCTGCAGCGGGCGATGAGCCGGTACGCCGCCATCGGCCGGGACGCCGAAGGGTTGTCGGTCGTCGGTTCGGTGCTGGATCTCTCGGTGGTCGAGAGTCCTTTGTGGACACCGCGCGCCGTGGAGGACGCGGCGCTCACCTTGGTGGCGGAGGCACTGGTCGCGGCGGCGGCGCGCCGGACGGAGTCCCGCGGCTGCCACGTGCGGACCGATTTCCCCGGCCGCGACGACGAGGTCCGGCAGCGCGGTCAGCTCATCCGGCTCAGCCCGTCGGGGCAGCCGGTGCTGGCCGATCCGATCGCTTTGGAGGGTGTGGCATGACCGAATTCTCCCCGTGGGCCGTCAAGGCGCTGGCCGATCACGGCCTCGACGTCGCCGATGTGCGGCGCGTCGTCACGACGGCGCTGGCCGAGGATCTGCGGTACGGGCCCGACGCGACGACGAACGCCACTGTGCCCGAATCCGCGCGTGCGCTGGCCGAACTCACGCCGAGGTCGGCCGGGGTGGTCGCCGGGATCCCGGTGGCGCTGGCGGTGTTCGACGTGGTGCTCGGTTCGGACCTGGAGATCCTGGCCGCGCGTGACGACGGCGATCGCCTGACCGCCGGTGAGCCGGCACTGGTCGTCCGCGGCCCGGTGCGCGGCCTGCTCACCGCCGAACGCACCGCGCTGAACCTGCTGTGCCACCTGTCCGGTATCGCCACCGCGACCGCCGCCTGGGTGGCCGCGGTGGAGGGAACCGGTTGCCAGGTCCGGGATTCCCGTAAGACCCTGCCCGGGTTGCGGCTGCTGGAGAAGTACGCCGTCCGCGCGGGCGGCGGGGTGAACCACCGGCTCGGGCTCGGTGACGCGGTGCTGATCAAGGACAACCACGTGGTCGCCGCCGGTTCGGTGACCGCCGCGCTCGCCGCCGCGCGCGAGCACGCGCCCGAACTGCACTGCGAGGTCGAGGTCGACGACCTGGCCCAGCTGGAGGAGGCGCTCACCGCGGGCGCCGACGAGGTGCTGCTGGACAACTTCACGCCCGACGAATGCGCGAAAGCGGTCGACCGGCGTGACGAGGTTTCCCCGAAGACCCGCCTGGAATCCTCGGGCGGTCTGCGGCTGGACGTCGCGCGGGCGTACGCGGAGTCCGGTGTGGACTTCCTCGCCGTCGGGGCACTCACGCATTCTTCCCCCGCGCTCGACCTCGGGATGGACCTGCGCTGACGTGGCGCACTAGAATTCCCTTGTGTGACAAGGGGATTCTGGAGGAATGGTGGGCTTTGCCGGTAAAAGTGCCGTCGCGGGATGCGTCGGTTTCGTGGCACTGCTCGGCACCCCCGTCCCGTCGACGGCGGTCGCCGAGCAGTGCGCGAACCCGACGGGCACCTACACCGCGGCCGTCCCGTGGGGACAGCGGCTGATCGATCCCGTGCGGCTCTGGCCGCTGTCCCGCGGCGAGGGCCAGCTGGTCGCGGTGATCGGCACCGGCGTCGACGGCGGCAACGGCCAGTTCGCGCCGGGGCAGCTGCTCGGCGGACAGGGCACCGAGGCCGAGGACTGCGACGGCCGGGGCACTATCGCGGCCGGGATCGTCGGCGCGCAACCGGATCCGTCCACGACCTTCACCGGGATCGCGCCCGGCGCCAAGATCCTGCCGATCCGCTACACCCAGGTGAACGGCGGTGGTGATCCCGGGCAGCTCGCGGGCGCCATCGAAACCGCGCTGAACCGCGGCGCCGGGATCATCCTGGTCGCCGTCCCGGCCGCCTCCGACAGCCCCGCGCTGACCGGCGCCGTCTCGCGTGCCAAGGAGAAGGGCGCGCTGATCGTCTCGCCCGCCGCGGGGACCCAGCAGGGCCAGACGTCGTACCCGACGGCCACGCCCGGAGTGCTCGCCGTGGGCTCGACCAACCAGGCAGGCGAGGCCGTGCAGACGGAATCCGGTTCGTACGTGGGGATTTCCGCGCCCGGCGCCGAATTGGTCAGCACGTCCGCCGGTGCGGGCGGGACGGTGGCGCACCGGTGGCCGGTGAGCGACCCGAGCCTGGCCGCCGCGCATGTCGCCGGTGTCGCCGCGCTCGTGCGCGCGTATCACCCCGAACTGTCGCCGGAGCAGGTCGTCGCGCGGCTGACGCTGACCGCGCACCGTGGTCCGAGTGGTGGCCACGATCCCCGCCGGGGCTGGGGCGCGATCGACGCGTACGCCGCCGTTTCCGCCTCGATCCCGGCCGGTACGCCCGGCCCGGGAGGACCGCCGAGCGTCGGTCCGGACACCTTCGTCGTCCCCGCGGCCGCCCCGGCTCCCACCAAAGCCGACAAGGTCTCCGGTGTGCTCGCCATCGCCGGGGTGGCGCTCGCCGTCGCGGCGGGCGTGGTGGTGGCCGCGGTCCGGCGGGGCAAGCGCCGGGGCTGGAAACCTTCGCGATTCCGCGCCTCGTGAGCGGCAGCGGTGTACTGGGGGACACCGCCACCGCCCACGAGGTCTTTCGCGACCCCCTGGGGTTTTAGGGGACGGATACGCAGGCCGTCGAGCCCACGATGGCCACGCCGTCGCCGGCGCGGGAGACGTGCACGTTGAAGTCGGCGCCGTCGCGGCTGAACTGTGCGATCAGCTCGCGCGGGTTGCTGCGGTCGCGCCACCGCCAGCCCTGGCTCTCCAGCATGGGCAGGACGTCGTCGACGAGTTTGCGGATCGAGTCGGTCGCGTCGTCCACGCGGAGGCCGTACTGCCAGCAGAGCGACCGGCCCGGCTGAGTGGGGTCGCAGTCCAGTTCGCCTTCCACGGTGCGCTCCGCGCTGGTTCCGAAGGTGCCCGCGACACCGTCGATGACCGCCGTGAGGTCCTCGGCCAGCGGGTCGAGTCCGGTGTGCCTCGTGATCATGAACAGTCCCTCACAAGCCTCGTCCGACGCCTTCGATGACCATCTCGCGCAGCGAGCCGCCGGTGAAGCCCTCGTGCGTGACCGCGCCGCCCGTGATCACACCGTAGATGTTGTTCCACGAATCGGAACCCGGTTTGAGCACACCGCTGTGGGAATCGAAACCCCACTGCAGATCGCCGTTCGCGTCGCGGCCGGTTTCCAGTTCGACGACGCCGGGGAAGCGGTCGGGGTCCGCTCCGTGCCCGGCGCCGAGCCATTCGACGAGGCCCGCGTTGCCCTGCGCGATCACGATCGGGTCGAAGGGCGCCGTCATGGAGTACCGCTGCACACCGGCCTGGCTGGCCGGGAGGTCGCTCGGGCTCCAGATCCCGTGTCCCATACCCGCGGACTCGACGTGCAGCACCTGATCGGCCCTGAGCCCGAGCTGCTCGGCGAGCCCGACGGTCGCGCCGCCGTAGCTGTGCCCGACGGCGGTGACCACGACACCTGGTCCGGCGTGGCTGTCGATCTGGCCGCGCAGTTCGTCTCCGAACGCCTTGAGATCGGGCGCCATCGTCTGCGCGTAGTGCGCGGCCGGGCCTTCGGTGACGACGTTCTGCGGGAAGACCCCGTCGGCCCAGACCACCATCGCGGTGCGTCCGGTGGCGTCCGCGGCGACCAGGCTCTTGCCGAGGTCGGCGTAGCTCTGGAAGTTGTCGAACGAGGTGTTGACGCCGGGGACGAACAAGCCGACGTTGCGCGTGCCCGGCTCGATGCGGCCGACCAGTTCGACGATGCGCCCGTTTCCGGACGGGTCGAACCGCAGGATCTGCCGGTCGTTGGCGAGGATGTCCTCGTACAGCGCGATCCGGGTGCGCGCGCTCGCGATGTCGTCGGCTTTTCCGCCCTGTGCCAGGAGGTTCGCGAGCCGCTCGCGTTCGGCGGTCAGCGCGTCGGCGACCTTCGTGCGGTTCTCGGCGATCGCGGTGGCCCACGAACCGGTGTCGGCCGCACCGCCGACGCCGGACGGATTCCCGGCCTTGGGCAACGGGTTCTCCGGCATCAGCGACCGGTACGAGGCGGCGACCTGGACGTCGGCGCGCCGGTAGCCGCCACCCGCGGCCGTCAGGCCCTGGTGGATCACCGTCGCCTTGGTGATCTGGCCGTCGAGTTTGCCCGCGACGTCTTTGATCGTCTTGGTGTACGTGGCCGAAGCCGCGCTGGAAGCCGAAACCTGGCCGAACGCGGTCGCGGGGACGCTCTCACCCGCCAGCGCGGTCTGCGCGGTCTTGAGCACGCCCGCGCGCTGTTCGAGTTCGGCCGCCGCCGCTTCGAGCCTGGCGGGGGCGACCCGGTAACCGCCCGCACTGGATGCCATCACCGAGCCGCCTCTCCTGGTCGGGAAGATCAGTACTGTTCGGGTTCTTCGCCGAGCACGGCGGGAGCGACCGGGGACGACTGGCCCCAGACGTTCTCGGTTTCCACGAGCCACGGCGGGATCCGCCGTCCGGAGCCCAGGTCGCCGCCCGCGCCCATGCCCATCGGCATCATGGGCATCATCGGCATCGCGCCCTTGGCCGCCGCCGCGCCCGCGGCACCGGCCGCTCCGCCCGCCAGGCCGCTCATCGCGCTGCCCGAGCCGCCGTCGCCCGCCAGGCCGGAGAACGCCGCTGGGGCTTCGCCGGGGCCGGAGAACCCGCCACCGCCTGCGCCGATCGCGCCACCGTCCAGCGACGGCGCTCCGCCACCGCCGATCGGGATGCCGCCACCGGAGCCGCCCGCGGTCGCGCCCGCCGCCCCGGCGCCGCCGCCGGCGGGCTCGCCGTTCTTGTCCTTGTCGTTCTTGCCGTTCGCCCACGCGGGCACCCGCGGCATGATCGAGCCGAACCGGCCGAACGCGGCGGCCGAAGCCGCGGCGAGACCGGCGGTGAACATGTCGCCGAACAACGGGTTCGACTTGGGCGGCTGGCCGGGCTGCCCGGTGGTGGGCGGCGTGGAGCCGTCCGAGGGCAACGGATGCGTGTTGTCGCCCGGAACGACGCCGACACCCGGCGTCCCGCCGATGTCGTTGCCGACCGAGCCGCCGGGGGTCGTGCCGCCACCGGTGACCGGAGGCGGGGCGACGGCGTTCGGCGAGGCCGGAATCGACTGCTCGGCCGTGGAGTACTCGCCCGCGAGCTGGGTCATCACCACGATCGCCTTGCTGTGCGCCGCGCTGGCCGCGCTCGCGGCCTGCTGCTGCGCCTCGACGTTCGCGATGGCCTGCTGGCGTTGCTGGGCGGCGTTGATGATCGTCGCCTGCGACGAATCCGGCGGCAGGAGCGGCGGATTGACGGCGAGCGCGAGATCGGCGGGGGAGACGTCCGGTACCGCGACCGGCGGCGGCATCTCCTTCTTGGCCTTCACGAGCGCGTCGGCCGCGTCTTCGAGGAGATGGTTCATCGCGTTCGCGGTCTGGGCGACCTTGCGGATCCCGCCGACGAGGTCGGTGATCATCGTGTGGTACTTGTCGGCCGCTCCGCCGGTCCAGCTGGTGGAGAAGTCCTTCAGCTCGCCGGTGAGGTTCTCGGCCTGCTCGAACAGCCCGGAGCCGGTGGATTGCCATTTGTGGGCCGCGTGGCGTGCCGTGTTGGGGTCGCCCGCCTGCAGCATCGCGTAGAGCTGCTGGTGCGAATACGCGGCGAAGTTCGTGTGCGCGGTGTCGGTCATCCCTTGTTCCCCCCGCCGTTCGAGCCGCTGTTACCGCCCAGCACGCCTCCGAGGACGTTGAGCAGCGGATCGAGCAGCCCGGTCTGCTGGCTCGAGTGGTGCATGTCGCCCGCCACCGAATCGTCGGCCGCCGCGTACCCGTCGGCGACGGTGGTCGTGACGTCCTGGGCGAACGTGATCGCGCCCTTGACCTGATCCAGCAGGCCCTGCATCTCGGCGACGGCCGCCTGGTGCGCCTTGTTGAGTGAACCCGCTTCCCCGAACTCGCCGAACAGCAGCGGCTGTTCGCTCAGGGTCAGCAGGAAGTCGTTCGGCTTGGACATCGCGTGGATCTGGGTCTCCAGTTCCCGCACGAAGTCCTTCAGTGATTCCAGATGGACGTAGTACGAGTGGTCTTGCATTGATCCCGGCTCTCTCGTGAACGGCCACGCCGACAAGGGGGACGACAACACGCGAAGCCGGCCGGCCGGTGCCGAGGGGGGTGAAAGCACCGGCCGGCCGACGGATGGGGATCAGCCGGCGAACAGGCCCTGGTTGCGGTTCTCCAGGCTGTGCTGGAGATCGTGGGCGTCGCCGACCTTGCCACCGAACTGCGCGATGATCGCCACGATGTCCGCGGTGGCCTGGCGCAGGCGGGTTTCAGACGCACGGGCGGCCTCACCGGCGGAGCTGCCGGAGGCGTACCAGGTCTGGGTGATCGGCTGCAGGTTGGTGTGCAGCTGTTCGAGCTGTGAGGTGAGCGCCTTGGCCTTGGCGGCCAGCGAGGCCGAGCTGTGCTGCAGCGCGGCGAAGTTGATTTCGACGACGTCAGCCATGATTGGTGGTCCTCTCGCGGATCAGGGGTTCAGCCGGTGGATCACGGTCTGGTCGACGACTCCGCTGACCCCGGTGAGGCTTTCCCGGACCTGCTCGTCACCCGAGTTGTAGTTCCGGTTGCTCTCGTGCACGAGGCGCGACATCGTGTTGAGCTCGTTCACCGCGATGGTCATCTTCTCCTGCAGGCGGCGCTGCAGGTCCCAGAACGCGACCGCCTGGTCACCCTTGTAGTTGTGCAGGGTCTGGGTCAGCTCGCTCTCCAAGCTGGCCATCGTGGTCTTGGCGTTCGACGCGGTTTCCTCGAACCCCTGGACGGCGCGCGCCATCGCAGCTGCGTCTGCCTGATATCCCGTACCGGTCATTGATGGGCCACCTCCTCTCATCTCGCTGGAAATCCCGGTGAGCACCAGGGGACGCCCTGTCTGCTCTTGTGAAGGACACGCTAGAAAAGAGGGGAGTGCGGTCAAACGGCACAACTGCCGGTCGCGGTGACGGCACTATTACCCACAGGTCGGCGGTAGGGCTTTCCCCACCCTCGATCAGGGGGAGTGCTCCAGTGTCCGGATCGGAGCTTCCCGGCACCCTCGAATCCATGGTGGACAAGGGATCCAGGACAGTACTCCATCGCCCGCTGATGATCTTGGCGGCGGCGATGGCGGTACTCGGCGTGATCGCGCTCGGTGGCCTGGTCTTCGACGATCGCAGCCTCGTCAACGCGCCCATTTGGCTCAAACCGCTCAAGTTCACGATTTCCGTCGGGCTCTACGCGGTGACGCTGGCCTGGCTGATCGGGCAGCTGACCCGCGGCAAACGGCTCGGCTGGTGGCTCGGGACGGTGTTCGCGGTCGGCCTCGGCATGGACATGGCGCTGCTGTTCTGGCAGATCGCCGTCCGCGGGCGGACGCTGCACTTCAACCGGGAGACCCCGGTCGACCAGTGGATCAACAACATGGTCGCGAACGGCGCCTTCACCGGCTGGGGAGCGACGGCGGCCATCGCGATTCTCCTGCTGTTCCAACGTCTTCCCGACCGGGCGATGAATTCCGCGTTGCGCGCGGGTGCCGCGTTGTCGGTCGCCGGGATCGGGATCGCGCTGCTGATGTTCGGGCCGAACGAGCAGCAGAAGGCCCAGTTCCGTGCCGGCGAACGGCCGTCGATCGTCGGCGCCCACGCGGTCGGTGTGCCCGACGGCGGCCCGGGGCTGCCGGTGCTGGGGTGGAGCACGGTGGGCGGGGATATGCGGATCCCGCACTTCTTCGGGATCCACGCGATCCAGGTGCTGCCGCTCGTCGCTTTCGGGCTGCTCAAACTCGCCAGGCGGTACCCGGTGCTCGAATCGGAGTTCGTCCGGCGGAACCTGGTGCGGACCGCTTCGGTGGGCTTCGCGGGGCTGCTCGTGCTGCTCACTTGGCAGGCTCAGCGAGGACAGTCCATCGTGCACCCGGATTTCTGGACGCTGGTCGCGGGTGCGGGAATCATCGCCGTCGTGGCCGCGGGTTCGGCGGTTTCGCTTCGGACTTCGCGGCCGATGCATCAATTGACGTGAGCGTCGGCGAAAAGGGACCGTTCGGGGTGAACGGTCCCTTTTCGGGTCAGACTCCCGCGGTGGTGCGGATCCAGTCGCGGCTCGCCGCGACACTGGCGTAGTTCTGGGTGCCCTGCGGGTTCGTGCCGGAGTTGCTGCCGGTCGAGCAGACGCCGACCTGGACGCCGTTCGAAAGCTGCGGGCCGCCGGAGTCGCCGTGCCAGGCGGAACCGTTGATGCCGACGCTGGCGATGGCCTGGCCGCCGTACGCGTCACTGCTGGTGCCCGTGATGCGGACGTCGGCCGTCTTCAAGACGCTCGAGGGCGGGTTGTTGCCTTGCGTGCGTCCCCAGCCGTAGATCTGGTTCGTGGTGCCGTTGGCCGGATTCGCGGTGCCGAGCTTCATGTACGTCGTGCTGACCGCGGTCGTGAGGTGCAGCAGGGCGATGTCGCCGCGCGGGGCGGCCTTCTGCTGGTCGACGTCGGCCTCGGTGCCCTGGTTCAGGTTGACGTTTCCGACCTTGACGTGCATTCCGGGCTTGTTGAGGCAGTGTTTCGCGGTGAGGACCCACTGCGGCGCGATGATCGTGCCGGAGCAGTTGAAGCCGCCGAACGCGGTGGCGTCGTCCCAGTAGATCTGGGCGCCCCACGGCGCGGAACTCACGGTGCCGCCGCCGATGATGTCCTGGCCCGCGTTCGCGGCGGGGGTGGCGGCAAGGGTCAGCGCCGCGGCGGCACCCGCCACCGTTGCGACGATTTTGGACATATGCATGAATACGCCCTTCGGCCTGTGTCGGGGAATCCGTTCCGAGTCGAAACGGTTTCACCAAGTTAGGCGGCGGTAAGGGTTTTTGTAACCTACCGAAGTCGGTAACATTGGGGCGTCCGTTGTATCCGTTTTGCTGGAAAAGTGTTTTTTCGATTCCGGCCTTAAGGTGTCTTTGTGGCGACCAAGGTGATCGTGTTGAACGGCGGCTCCAGTTCCGGCAAGTGGGGGATCGCCCGGTGCCTGCAAGCGGTGCTGCCGGATTCTTGGCTCACCCTCGGCGTGGACACCTTGATCGGCGCCATGCCCGCCGCGGTCGACGAGGGGATCGACTTCGCCGGGGACGGCGGGGTGAGTGTCGGATCCGGTTTCCGGCGGCTCGAGGACGCGTGGATGGCGGGTGTCGCGGCGATGGCCCGGGCGGGGGCCAGGGTGATCATCGACGACGTTTTCCTGGGTGGCGCCGCATCGCAGCAGCGGTGGCGCGACGCGTTGGACGGCCTCGAGGTGCTGTGGGTCGGCGTCCGGTGTGACGGTGTCGTGGCCGCCGGGCGGGAGACGGCGCGTGGGGACCGGGTCGCGGGAATGGCGGAGGCACAGGCCGAGCTCGTGCACCAGGGCGTGGTCTACGACATCGAGGTGGACACGAGGGTGAACGAGGCGCTGGCCTGCGCCAGGGAGATCGCCGCCGCTACCGGAAAGTGAGCTGCACCTTGACCAGTTCGCCGCCCGTGGAGAAATCGCTGCCGACGACCGAACAGCCCCCGCTCAACGTCTTGCAATCATAAGCGCGGTCGTCGAACGACATATGCCGGTAGACCGTGGCGGTGGTCGAAATGGTGCCGTTGGCGTCCGCTGTCGGATATCCGATGATGTAACAACTGCCGTCCGCGGTGGGGCATTCGAGCAGCAGGATCTGACGGTTGGCGTCGAGGCCACTGGCGGAGACGGTCACGGTCTGCTCGGCGGCGAGATCGGCCGACGGTGACACGGACATCGTCCAGGCCCGCGTCTGAGCCGCCGCCGTGGCGGACGAGCCGCCGAGAACGACGACGGCGATCGCGGCTGCGACCGCACAACTCGAAGATTTCATAATTCCCCCTCGTGTCTGATTCGCTTTCCCAGCCTGCCGTCGTTAGGTCGGAGACGTCAACCTCTTCGATTCGTTATCACGCGCGTCACAATCGAGTGCGTGGGATTTCTGAGGCGGATGACAAGCACGCGGGCATCGATTGCCTTGTGCGAACGGCGCCGGGTACGGTTCGGTCCGCTACCTCGATTCCGTTGGCTGTGAAGGATTTGAGCCCTATGTCTCTGGCGAATCGACGCGCCTTCCGGCTGCTCGCCGCCGGCGTGGTGCTCTCGCTGGGAGCCTTTTCGCTGAGCTCGGCTTCCGCCGCCCAAGGTGAGCTCGACGCTCCGCGTGCGGACGCGCCTGCCATGGCCGCGGGTTTGAAAGCGTCGTATTTCGTGCGGAATACCGTCTCGCGCATTGCGAAACTGGGCTCTCAACTGGCCACCGGTGAAGGACGTTTCGACGGCACTGTCGACTCGGTGAAGGAAACCCTGACGGGGTCGATCACCCTGCCGCCCACTGTGAACGCGTATTTCGTGGCTTTTCGCTTCATGCCGGTGACGAGCACGGTCAGCCTGGTCTCCGAGGGTGACCAGCACGGGGTGCTGGTGAAGAACCCCGGCGACGCCGGTGTGGTGGCCCCCAGGGTTTTCCCGGACGGCAAGAAGTACCTGTCGGTGATCATCGACCTGACGCTCAATCTCGGGCTTCGGCTGAGCGACACCAAGGTCGACGGCAAGGTGCTCGATCTGGGGCCCAACTGCAAGACGGCGGGCCCGTTGACGATCAAGGTCAGAGGACTGACCGGGCTGCAGGACACGGCGCCACCGACAGTGCTCACGAGCAGCTTCGAGATCCCGCCGTTCACGGGATGCGGGGTGCGGGAGGATCTGGACAAGCTGCTGACCGGGATGATTTCGGGGCCTGGCAACGAGATGAGCACCACCATCGCCGTGCGGTGCATCAGTACTTGCCCTGAGGGGTAGCCGAGCGCTTCGGTGCGTGGTCGCCGGTCACTTCCTTCGGCCCCAGGGTTCCCAATGTCGCATTCGGGACGCTGACTGTCTCAAATGCGACATTGGGAACCCAGGGCTCGAACCTCGCAGACATCAGTTCGGCCGCTGAACGGGCACCGGCTCGGGGCTTGGCCGCGGTGCTGGTGTCGCGGTACGGCCCGGCAGACCGATCGCCTGCGGGCTGCTGTGGCGGCCGGGGTGGGCGCCCGATGCGTATCCGGGGTGGCCGCCAGGGACGTGCTTGTTCTCCGCGCGTTCTCCGGTGTCGCCGCCTGGTTCGTTTCCGTGCCAGCGGAACCCGTCCACATCATGGCTCCCACCCCAGGAGACGGGCTTTGGGCGCGCCAGTCTCACCACCCGGCGGGTGTCCGGGCCGGTTAGAAGGGTGGGGTGTTGTCGTCCTCCGGTTGGGGGCGTGGGTCGTGGAGTGGTTCGGGGCCAGTTGTGTAGGTGCGGCCGGTGGGGGTGGTGATGGTGGTGCCGCCGTTGGCGGTGGGTTCTGTGTGCCAGCCGGGTTCTTCTTTGAGCATGTTGTGGATTTTGCAGGCGGCGTGGCAGTTGTGGTGGTCGGTGTGGCCGTGTCGGGCCCAGGTGGTGGTGTGGTCGATTTCGGAGAGTTCGGCGGGGCGGTGGCAGCCGGGGTGGGTGCATTCGCGGTCGCGGGCTTTGATGAGGCGGGCCAGTGAGGTAGGGGGCCGGTAGGTGCCTGGGCCGGCTTCGAGGAGTTGCCCGGTGGTGGGGTCGGTGATCAGCCGGGACCAGGTCGAGCCGGGATCGACGGCGATCTCCCGGGCAAGCCAGCCCGGGATGGGTCCGTAACCGGCCAGCGTCGCCGGGTCCTCACGGGCACCGGTCAGGGTCAGCAAGTCGACATAGACATGGACATGCGCGCGTGGTGTGCCGTGGCCGTCTTCGGCGAGGAGCCGTTCGGCGAAGATGTCCGCACGGTGCTGATCCAAGGTGCGGGACTTGTCGGCTTTGCGGCGGGTTTGGGCGGCGCGGACTAGTGAGGCGTAGATCGACCCGGCCACTTCGGAAGGCAGGAAACCGGTGAGAGTGGACATGGTGTCGTCCTCGTGTGTCAACGAGATATGCCGTGCCGCGCGTTTTTTCGCAGCCCGTTCCCGATAGCCGTCGGGGTCGAACTTCTGCACGGCGTAACTCACCGATTTGCCGATCGCCCCCGGATCTCGCTCGGCGAGCCGTCCGGCCATGAAACCGTCCACCAGCGCGGCGACCCCGTCGGACACCTCACGTGTCAGGCGGCTGACCTTCGACGCCTTGTGCAGGTCGATGTCACCCCGCTCCAACGCCATCAACGTGTTCGGCAACCGGCGAACCAGCGCACAAGCGGTCTCCACCAACAGGAAAGCGTGATTGCGAGAGACCGAGAAGGCCAGAGCGACCTCCTCGGTCACCGATCTTCGCGAGCCGCCCACCGCGGCGAACCCGGCTAGGGAACGCACCTGCCGCCCTTGTGCGCGGCGAAGCAGAATCTCCTCGTCGTGGGCGGCGTCGAGAAAATGAGCGGCTTTCGGATTGAAAGCAAGTGATTGGGTCATGACCATGATCATACTCGAACGTGAGTTCGATCACCACTGAATCGGTGTCGAGTGAGAAAGAAACCCAAAGAAGGGAACAGACAACTAGTTTCGCGCGAGTCGGCGCAGGCAAGTGCGGCCGCGCCGGCTGATGCGGGATGCTCGGCCCCGAACATCCCGGGCCGACCGGAAGCCTGAAAGTCCATGCCGTCCAGTAGCTCGGCGGCGGTCTTGACGAGGGCGTGATGGTCTGTGCCGCACGCCGCTACGGCATGTTCAACGTCGGCCTTGACCTGGCTCACCGCGAACTCACCGATCCCGGACACCGGCGGATCGGCAGGGCTGGCGACGTCGCGCCTGATCATCGCCTGCCCAAGGAAGGCGAGGCCCGCCACCCGTTCCCCACCGAACGCGGCAGGCAGCTCCAGACGATGCTCGACCCCGCCCCGGACCACGCCGACGCGTTGCGACCAGACGCTCAGTCCTCCACCGGCTTCGTCCAAGCCACCTGAACCAACCCGGTCCCATGCCGCCGCGACACCAGCACCCCTCGCCCGGCAGGCTGCGGTCCCGGCTTCACATCCCCGAGCAGGGCGCCTTCGTCCCGCGAGCCGGACATCACGAGGCCGGGCGAACCCAGCTCCCGGATCCGTTGCAGCACGGGTTCGAACAGGGACCGCCCGGCGCCGCCGCTGCCGCGCGCGATGACGAGGTGGAGCCCGATGTCCCGTGCCTGCGGCAGGAATTCCAGCAGTGGCTGCAACGGGTTCCGGCCCACGGTCGCGACCATCTCGTAGTCGTCGACGAGGACGAACAGCTCCGGTCCCCGCCACCAAGACCGGTTCCGCAGCTGCTCCGGCGTGACGTCCGGGCCGGGCAGCCGGTTCCGCATCGCCTGCTGGCATTGGTCGATCAGCCCGCTCAGCACGGTTTCCGAACCCGCGTAGCCGAGCAGATGGGAATCCGGCACCGCGCCCAGCATCCCTCGCCGATAATCGGCGACGACGATCGCAGCTTCTTCCGGGGAGTACTTCGACACGATGCCGTGCGCGATCGCGCGCAGGAGTGAGCTCTTGCCGGATTCCACGTCGCCGAACGCCAGGAAATGCGGTTCGGTGGCGAAGTCGAGGTGCACCGGCCGCAGATTCGATTCCGCGATGCCGAGCGTGATCTGCTTGCGCGGCCCGGCTTCCAACGAGTCGAGCGGGACCTCCGGCGGCAGCAGCCGCACGGACGGTGCCGCCGCGCCGTTCCAGGCCGCCGAAATCCGGCGATTCAGATCGAGACCGCCGGCGCCGACGGTGTCCGGCCGCTGGTCCGAGTCGATTCGCGGGAGGGCCGCGAGGAAGTGCAGTTTGTCCGCGGTCAGCCCTCGGCCCGGCCGGTCCGCCGGGACGTTCTGCGCGATCTTGCGGTCGATCAGAGAGTCCGCCGGCTCACCGAGCCGCAGTTCGAACTTGGTGCCGATCGCGTCCCGCAACGGCGCCCGCATGCCCATCCATTGGTTGATCGACACGACGACGTGGATGCCGAAGCCGAGCCCGCGCGAGGCCAGGCTGGTGATCTGTTCCTCCAGCTGCTCGTATTCCTGGCGGATCGTGGTCCAGTTGTCCACGAACAGGAAGACGTCGCCGAATTCGCGCCCGTCGGTGCTCTCCTGGTACTCCGAACGCCGCTGGCGGAACGTCGTGATCGACTCGATCCCGTTGGCGGAGAAGAACTCCTCACGCTGTTCGAGCAGCGTCGTCAGTTCCGCCACCACCCGGCGGCATCGCTGGGCGTCGCGCCGGGTCGCGTAGCCGGACACGTGGGGCAGCCCGGCGATCGGCGCCAGCGCGCCACCACCCATGTCCAGTACGAACAGTTGGACCTCTTCCGGCGTGTGCGTCAGCGCGAGCATCGCGGCGATGTCGCGCATCAGCGTGCTCTTGCCGCTCTGCGGCGCCCCGACGATGAGCGCGTGCCCGGCGGCACCGGAGAAATCGGCCCACAGCATGTCGCGCTGCTGCTCGAAGGGCTTGTCCACCAACGCGACCGGGATCATCAGCTTGCCGTTGCCGCCCCAGCCCAGCGGGCACAAGCCGCGTGCGGGGTCTTCGCCGAGCGGCGGCAGCAGCTGGTCCAAGGTGGGCGGTTCGGCCAGCGGCGGAAGCCAGATCTGGTGCGCTTCCGGGCCTTTGCCTTCGATCCGCGAGATCATCGCGCCGATGATCGTCTCGCCGGTGCCCTTTTCGACCGGCTCCTCGGCTTCGACGGTCACCGGGATTTCGACCGGGGCCAGCGTGAACGGCATCAGGCCGAGACTCTGGCCGTCCTTGCGCACGATCTTGCTGCGCGGCGGCAGTTCCCCCGAGACGTACGCGGCCTTGAGCCGGATGAGGGTGTCGTTGTCGGACTTCAGATACGCCGAACCCGGCACGGGCGGCAGCTGGTACGCGTCCGCGACGCCGAGCACCGCGCGGCTCTCCGACGCGGAGAACGTCCGAAGACCGATCCGGTACGAGAGATGCGAGTCCAGCCCGCGCAGCCGCCCTTCCTCCAGCCGCTGCGAGGCCAGCAGCAGGTGGATGCCGAGGCTCCGGCCCAGCCGTCCGATCGCGACGAACAGGTCGATGAACTCCGGCCGCGACGACAGCAGCTCGCTGAATTCGTCGATGATCACCAGCAGCGACGGCAACGGCCGCAGGTTGGCGCCCGATTCCCTGGCCTTTTCGTAATCCCGCACGGACGCGTAGTTCCCTGCCGCGTGCAGGAGTTCCTGACGCCGCAACAGTTCGCCGTTCAGCGCGTCCGCCATGCGGTCGACCAGCGCGAGATCGTCGGACAGGTTGGTGATCACGGCGCAGGTGTGCGGCAGGCCGGTCATCCCCGCGAACGTCGCGCCGCCCTTGAAGTCGATCAGCGCGAGGTTGAGCTTCTCCGACGAATGCGTGACGGCGAGCGCGGTGACCAGCGTCCGCAGCAACTCGCTCTTGCCGGAGCCGGTCGCGCCGATGACGAGCCCGTGCGGCCCCATCCCGCCTTCGGCCGATTCCTTCAGGTCGAGTTCGACCGGCCTGCCCTCGGGGTTCACGCCCAGCGGGATCCGCAGCCGGTCCCGCGCCGAACGCGGTGCCCAGGTGACCGCGGTGTCGGTGTCGCGCGGGTCGCCGATGCCGAGCAGCCCCGCCAGCCCGAACGTCGCCGACATCGGTGCCTCGCTGACCACGGCCGCCCCCTGGAACAGCGGCGTCAGCATCCGGGACAGCGCCTCGGCGGCCCCGCGGTCCAAGGTGTCCGGCTTTCCGAGGAAACCGAGCCGCTGCTCCGTCCCGTCGCCGACGACCATCCCGAGCTGATCGGGGCTCATGTGCAGGCTCAGCAGCCGTTCCGACGAGACCGAACGCGGCTGCTCGGTGCCGATCTCCACCACGGTGACGCCGAGCCTGCCCTCTTCGGCGACGAGCCGGGTGTCGCCGTGGACGTGCCCGCCGTCGACGATCACGACGACGTGGGGCAGGTCGAGGCGGGCGTCCGGCCGCCGGGTGAACGCGGGCCGGTCACCGAGGTCGGGGCCGAGGAGGTCGGCGAGCTTCCCGGAGTCGGCGTCGACGAGCCGTCGCGGGCCTGCCGCGTCGGCGGCGGTCGAGGCGACGTGCGGCAGCCACTTCGCCCATTCCCAGTCGTGCAGCCGGTCGTTCTTGACGCATAACGCGATCCGCAGGTCACCGGGCGAGTGGAAGGTCGCGAGCTGGGTCAGCAGTGCCCGCGCGGTCCCGAGGGTGTCCGGGCGGCGGCCGGACAGCACGACCTGCGCGAACGACCGCAGCGAGATCGCGACCGGGAGCCCGTCCACCGTCGAGTAGGTGCGGATGAAGTGCTTGAGGTTCGTCGAGCACACCGGGTCGAGGTCTTCCAGCGGCACGGTCTGCGGCGCCTTCAACGGGGTCGCCAGCCGCTGCGGTCCCGTCCCGACGCGCACCTGCCCGAACTGCGGATCGGACTTGCGGCGATCCCACAGCTTCCCCGTCTCGATGTACGCCCACAGATCCGCCGGGTCGGGCTGCAACGCCGCCATCGCCGCGCGCTGATTGTCCGCGATCTCGCGGACCTGGCCGCGCAAACCGGTCAGATACCGCTGGTAGTCCCGGCGTTCCTCGTTGATCTGCGCCTTCTTCTGCGCGCCGCCGCGCCCCAGCGACATCACCACCATGCCCACCATCGCGGTGAGGAACAACGCGCCGAAGATGTACGTCATCACCCCGCCGTCGCGTCCGATGTAGACGAACGACATGGCGCCCATGCCCAGCATCATCGGCATGAACATCAGCAGCTGCATGGCTCCACCGGAGGAGCCCTTCGGCAGCATGGGCGGGGACTGCAGGACGATCTCACCGGGCTGCTCGCCCAGGGCCGGCAGGCGGTCGCGAGTGGCGCTCATCAGGGTCTTTCTGGCCGCTTGTGGGTAATCCTGCCGATCATTCTGGCCACTCGTGCCGCCCTTGCGGTGGGTACTTTTGCCGTCCGCTCACGTCTGGTGGCGAACTTACGCTGCTGGTCACGCAGACGTGGGGGAACGAGAAAAGGAGAGCCATGGTCGGCACGGGCGAGTACCGGGCGGAGCCCGAGGCCATGCGCTCGGCGGTCGGGAACCTGGGCGGCATCATCATGCAGGGCATCAACGTCGTCGCCGACCTCGAACGCACCGTCCTTCAGCCGATGTCGTTCGCCACCTTCGGCAGCGCGGTGGCGGCGGCCAACACGGCGATGCAGAGCCAGCAGGTGGTCGCGGTCCGCACCCTGCTGCAGCTGCTGCAGCAGATCAACGGCTTCATCAAGAGCAGCGCCGACGCCTACCAGGCCGCCGACGAGGCGGTCGCCGGCGGATACGGGGGCCGCCCCGGCGGCGGTGCCGGGCCGGCGACTTCGTCGATCTGGGGGAACTCGCACGCTTCCGAGCTGGCGACGCTGGCCATCAACGACAGCGCCGGCGGCGACGGCGAGCCGTCTTCGGTCGGCAACGTGCTGCGCTACTTGCAGGACGCTCGCCTGGGACAGCTCGGCGACCACCCGATCACCGACACCCGGTTCCACGGCGTCTCGGATTTCAACGACTGGCTGGCCGGCGACGCCGACAACCAGGCGCGGGCCGGGGTCATCGAGGTCTACGCCGGTACGGCCCGCAACTTCGGCGACGTGCCGGGCGGGGTGCACAGCGGCGACGTCGTCGTGGTCGAACCGCTCCTGTTCTCCGACAGCAAGCCGATCATCGCCATCGCCGGAGAAGGCGGGCTGCTCTACAACCACGGAATCGTCGAAGCGGACATCAACGGCCTGGCGAAGGTCAGCGTCTACCGCCCGGCTTCCGTCTGACTTCCGGCCTGAGGAGCGACCATGCTGACCTACCCCAATTCCAGCGCGATGGACGCCACGGCGTCCTCGGGCGGGCCGATCACCATCCTGCCGCAGATCCTCACCGGCCAGCCGGAGCAGATCGCGAAGCACGTGATCGAAGTGCTCAAGAAGGCCAACGAGTTCCTCACCATGTACAACGAGGTGACGAAGGCCGCCGAGCAGCTCGGCAAGATCTGGTCCGGCGGCGCGTCGGATTCCGCGCTGAAGAAGATCACCGACTCCCTGAACTCGCTGACCAAGATCATCCAGGTCGTGCAGAAGGGCGCCGAACTGCTCGGCATCGCGGGAACGCTGATCAAGACCGCGCAGACCGCCTACAAAGCGGTGGTCTCGGCGGTGAACCCGACGGTCGCGGGCCTGATGTCGAATCCGTGGACCTACGGCGCCGCGGTCGCGCTTTCCACCGCCACCAGTGCTTCGCTGCGCGCGTTCATCACCGCGATCGGCGCGCTGCTGAAGGCGCTCGGCGTGGTCGACCTCGCCAACCAGATCACCCAGATCGCCACCATCATCGGCGAGGTCCAGAAACTGTTCGGGCACAACGACGCCGGGGACAACGGCGCGGCGGGCAACTCGGCGGTCTCCGGCACCCCGGTCACCAGCCCGCAGGCGCCGGGTTCGGTCGCGAGCGGTTCGGGACAGGCCGCGATCGGCGGTTCCGGTGGCGGCGCGGGCGGTGGCTCGACGCCGGGCGAGACGCCGCCGTTCACCCAGTACCGGCCGCCCGCGCTGGGCGGCAACGGATCCCAGGGCAACTGGCCCGGCGGCGCCGACGCCTGGATCCCGGTGGACAGACCCTCGGGCGGTGGCGCGGGCGCCGGAGGCACATATCCGGGGGCGGGCAACGGCAACACGGTCACCATCACCACCGACCTGAGCACCGGCAAGTCGACCGTGCAGGCGCCGGGTGGTCAGGACATCGATATCGACATCGACATGAACTACGGCGGGAAGCACTTCGAGCAGCACATCGACATCGACGCAGGCGCGGATTCACCGGCGAAGGGCAGGTAAACCGTGTGGGGGAGCGGTGTGGTCGACGCTTCGGGCGTCGTCGGCTCGATCCTGTCGAATTACCGGCGGCTCGTGGTCGAGTACCAGCGGCGGGTCACCGGTGATCCTTCGGCGCTGACCGCGGCCGGTCAGCGGTGCGGCGACCGGGCGTCGACGGTTTCCGGCCGGGCGGACGAGATCGGCAAGGCGTCGAAGGCGCTCAACGCGTCTTGGGAAGGTGACGCCTACACGGCGTTCTCCGCCTCCGCCACGAAACTGTGCCAGGAACTCGGCGAGCTCGGCGCGAAACTGAGCGACCAGTCGAACCGGCTCCGTGCGGGTGCGCAGGCCCTGCAGGGCGCGAAGTCCTGTGTGGACTCGATCCTCGCTCAGTTCGACCAGTACACCGCGCAGCTCACCAGCCAGGCGCGGACGGCGAACGCGAACGCGGTCGACGCCTTCATCTCCGCCGCGCGCCGGCTCGGCGAACAGGCCGTGCGGGCGGCGCAGGAGATCGCCGACGAGCTGAGCGAGGAACTCGCGCGGCTGTTCCCGCCGGAGGGCACGGGCCGGATCGAGCACGAACTCGGCAAATGGGGCCGCGGCCCGTTGTACTGGCTCAACGGTGAAGCGCTCGACGGCCGCAAGCGCCCGCGTTCGCATCCTTCGTGGTTCGGCAATTCCGGCTGGAAGAAGCTCACCTGGGACGGTCTCGAAGGCACGCGCGCCCCGCGTGCGGGCGACACCCCGTTCGGCAGGCCGAAGCCGGAGAGCCTTGGCGAAAAGGCCTGGGGCAACACGGAGATCACCTACGCCAAGTGGAAACAGGAGCAGGACGGCTTCACCCCGGGGTGGGACGCCAAGATCTCCACGCAGGGCTGGGATTTCAAGGCGTCCGGGCACGCCGAATTGGCCGCCTTCAAGGAAGAGCTCGAAGGCAAGAAGGAATGGGGCGTCGCTTCGGCCGGTGCCAAGGGGACCGCGTTCGTCGGCGGTGAGGTGAACGGATCGCTGCAGGCGGGCGCGCACGGTGTCGGCGTGCACGCGAACGCCTTCGTGGGCGGCAAGATCGAAGGCGAGCTCGCGGCGGACGTGGCGGGTGTCGGCGTCGGCGCGAGCGGCACCCTCCAATATGGACTCGGCGCGCAGCTCGACGGCCAGGCCGTCTACGACGCCGGGCATATCAAGGTCAATTTCAAGGCGGGTGTCGCGCTCGGCCTCGGTGCCGGGATCGGCGCGAAGATCGACATCGACCTGCCGAAGATCGCGGACACCGTCGGCGAATACGGCGGCGCGGCCGTCGACGCGGTGAGCGGCGCGGCGGGCCAGGCGGCGGACGCCGTCGGCGAGGCGTGGGACGACGCGATCTCCTACGTGGGCACGTGGTGACGGGGATGAACGAAGCGATGACGCAGGACCGGGTCTCCCTTCCGCTCGGCTTCGACGTCCCCGACGGCTGGGTGCCGGTCGAGCCGTCGTCCGTCGGCGCCGAGGGCGCGGTCTTCGTGGCGGTGCACCGCGGGACCGACGCGGAGTTCACCCCGAACATCACCCTGAGCGTCGGGCAGCGTCCGGACCAGGCGCAGATCACCGACATCGCCGATGAGGCCGTCGAACGCCTCGGCCGGTCCATGGCCGCGCTCGAAGTGGTGCGGCGCAAGGTGATCGGCACCGGGATCGCGCCGGGGGTGACGCAGGTGCTGCGGATCCGCACCGGCGAAGGACAGGATCTCGTCCAGACGCAGGTGCTGCTGACCGTGCCGGGGGCGAGCCCCGCGGAGCGGCTGGTCCTCGAGATCGCCTGCACCGCGACGCCCGAGGCGGCCCGCGGCCTCGGCGAAGACTTCCGGCGGTTCGTGGGCAGCGTCCACGTCCGGCGGGGTACCACCGCAGATGAAGGAGAAGACTCGTGACCACCGACCCCTACGCCATGCCGGACATGGACGAGTTGCTGGACCAGGTCCGCAAGCAGACCGAAGAGGTGCAGCGCATCCAGCGTTCGGTCGAGGCGATGGAGGTCAAGGCGCACTCCCGGCAGAACGAGGTCACCGTCGTGCTGCGCGGAGACGGCCGGTTCACCTCGATCGACATCGACCCGCGCGCGGTGCGCCAGTACGACGCGCGCAACCTCTCGGAGATCGTGCTGGAGGCGGTCAACAACGGGCTGCAGAAACTGGCCGAGGCCAGCAGCGCCAAATTCGCCCCGGTCATCGAGTCCGCCAAGTCGATCGAAGCATGACGGCCGCGATCGCGGGCTCCACCCGGCGCGTCACGGTGGTGACACCGCGGGCGCGCGTCGACGTGGCGCTGCCGCAGCAGAGCACGTTCGCCGAACTCGTCCCGCAGCTCGTGCGGCTCGCGGGTGCTTCGGGGCAGGCGTCGGCCGAGCATCCCGGCTGGGTGCTGTCGCGGCTCGGCGGCGCTCCGCTCGCGCTCGGGCTCACGGTCGCCGCGGCGCAGGTGCGCGACGGTGAGGTCCTCCATCTGACCCCGCGGGAACGCCCGCGGGGTCCGCTGCTGTTCGACGACGTCGTCGACTCGATCGCCAGCGTCGCCGAGGCGGGCACCGGCCGCTGGGGACCGTCGGTGGCGCGCAAGGCCGGCATCGTCGCGTCCGTGGTGCTGCTGCTCGCCGGTGGGCTGCTGGTGCAGGCGGCGGCGTCCGGGAGCGTGCTCGCGCCGATCGGGACCGGGCTGCTCGCGCTCGTCCTGGTACTGGGCGGCGGGGCGCTGAGCCGCGCGTACGGCGACGCGGAGGCCGGTGCGGCCGGCGCCCTCGCCGGGGTCGGCGCCGCTCTGCTGGCCGGGATGTCGATCCTGCCGCCGCATCCGCTGTTCTCCCTGTCGGCCGGACCGCTCGCCGCCGGGTTCGCCGTGGTGACCGTGTACGGCGTGATCGCGGCCGTTTCGGTGGCGGACCGGCTGCCGTGGTTCGTCGCGGTCACCGTCGCGGCCGGGCTCGGCGCGATCACCACCGCCGTGGTCCTGCTGGCCGACGTCCGCCCGGTTTCGGCGGCCGCCGTGGTCGCCGTCGTCGCGACGGCACTGGCCGCGGTGGCGCCGATGATGGCGCTGCGCCTCGGCAGGCTGCCGCTGCCGCGGGTGCCCGACGACATGGACGCGTTCCGTGCCGATGAGAACCCTTCGCTCGGCGAGGACATGGTGGGCGGCACGACCTACGCGCAGGCGCTGCTGACCGGGCTGCTCGTCGCGCTCGGACTCGTCGTGGTGTCGGCGTCGGTGGTCCTCTCGACTTCCGGCGGGGCCTGGGAAGCGGGCCTGAGCGCGCTGCTGGGGCTTGCGCTGATGCTGCGCTCGCGCGCGTTCGCCGGCCGTTCGCAGCGGGTGGTGCTCATCGGTTTCGGCGCGGCGGCCTTGGCGGCGGCCGGTTTCTGGCTCGCCGCGGATGGTCCGCGCTCGTTCGTCTTCGCCGCCGGTTGTGCCGTCGTCGTCGCGGCGGGCGTCTGTCTCACCTACGCGACGCGGGTCGCGAAGGGACGGCGTTCTCCTTACTGGGCAAGGACTCTCGATATCGTCGAGTTCCTGGTGCTGCTGTCGCTGATCCCGTTCGTCGGCATGATCGCGGGCGTCTACGAGGCCGTGCGAGGCTGATCTCTTCCCGCATTCAGAGGACGAAATGCGGCGTAATAGCAAAGGCGGCGTGTTGGGGGATCAACAATAGGGCACTTGTATTGTTAGGTAATTTGGTTTGGAACAAGGGCCCCCCGGCGGGCCGGGCCGCAAGCGCTCGAGCCGC
>NZ_JBHXIB010000034.1:71157-82125 GCF_042723975.1 Amycolatopsis sp. NPDC058340
GGGGGGGTTTTGCTAACCCCTCTTTCGAAAGGTTGAGGGTTGCTATTGGGGCTTTCGCAACGGGGGCCCACGGGCGACCTGGGCCGAAAGCGTCCTTCGCCGCATCGGGCGCGGCGAAGGGCCCTTCGGCCCGACGCCGCACACCCATCCGCCCCGTCGTCTTTGTCTTACCCCCTCAATGAATGGGTACTTGCCTCGCGCAACTACCGCATTCAGAGGACGAAATGCGTCACGTCCGTGGCGGATTCCTTCCCTACCCTCAGTGAAGAAAGGAATCCTCCACGGACCGTCCCCTCAGTTCTCCAGCGCCAGCGGCAGGGTCCGCCGGACCGCCGCCGCGTGCCGTCCGTGCAGCGGGGTCACCGCGATCCCGCTGGGCCGCACCGTTTCCGCCCCCGGCCGCCCGCCGACCCGGATGGTCACTTCGGACTTCTCGCGCCCGCCGGGAGAGCGGTACAGCGTGTACGAAGTCGCGGTGAACGCCGAGCCGGGAACGTGAAGATCCAGTGTCCGCGCGAGATCCCGCTCCGACCGTGGCCGGTAGCAGACCTGCGACGCGCCGCCCCACTCCCAGGAACGCCAGCCGTCCACCGGCGCGTCGTGGCCGCTGCCGAGCGCCACGCGCAGGTTTTCCGCCACCTCGCCGGCTTCGAGCACGGTGCTCTCGAACCCGGCTTCGGCCAGCGCGCCCATGAGCGAAAGCGCCGCGCAGGCGGTGCTCCGCAGCGCGCCCAGTTCCCCACCGCCCCTGGCGAGCGCCGCGATCGGCGCGTCCTCGGGCCGGTACCGGACGGTGAGCCAGCGGACACGCAGCACCGACTGTCCATTGGGGACGGTCCAGGTCAGCAGTTGCGCGCTGGACAAAGGGATCCCGGTAGTCGTGTACGCGTCGCGCAGGATGCCGACGAGGGTGTCCGGCGCGGGAGCCACGGCGCCGGGGGTGAGCCGGACGATCGCGCTCCAGCCGTCGCTCACTTCGGCGACACCGAACCGGTTGCCCGCGCGGTCGACGTGCTGACGCACCCGGACCGGACCGGCGAGCCGATGCAGCGGATCGGGGACTTCGGGCTTTTTCCGGCGGTTCAGCCGATATCCGGCCCAAGTGAGCACCCAGCCCGCGGCGTGGCGTCCGGCGAAACGGACCGAAGTCGTCAGCACGAGAACGCCGGCGACGGCGGCGACACTGATGCGCGCGGCCTGAGGGATCCCGTCGACGGTGAAGGCCAGCAGGATCGCGATCCCGGCGATCTCCCAGAGCGCCGCCTGCAGCGGGCGGACCGGCAGCAGCCAGGGCAGCGGCGCGGCGCCCGCGACGCGGCGCGCGGGTGTCTCTCGCCGGACCGGGCGGGCCGGGGCGTCAACCGACAAGGAATTCCCCTCCTCCGTGCACGCGCCCGACGGTAGCCCCGCCCCGCGCGGGGGAGGGGCGTAAAAAATACCCTCACCGCGAACCTGGGCCGGACCTAACGTGAGCACCCTCGAACGGGTGGGCACGAACGGCGGGGGACGGGAGCGTGTGGACGCAGCGGGACCAGATCCAGGCCTACCAATTCCTCCGCAGGAGACTGGTTTCGGCACTGGTCTCGGCTGACGCGAACCATCCGGTCGCCCCGAGCCGCAGGCTCGTCATCGGCACCCTGTGCGGCCTCGGTGTGGCGTTGCTGGTCACCGCCGTGTTCGGCGTGATCGGCCTCCTGAACCCGTCCGGTGGCAAGGACTGGCTCGCGGGCGGCAAGGTGATCGTCGAGGAGGGCACCGGCGCGCGCTACATCCTCGGTCAGGACGGCGCCCTGCATCCGGTGCTCAACTACGCCTCCGCGCGGCTGATGGCCGGTGGCGACGGCGAGGCCACTGTGACCGTCCCTTCGGACAAGCTCGCGAAGGCGCCGAGGGGTTCGCAGATCGGCATCCCCGGCGCCCCCGATTCGCTGCCCGCGGCGGCCGCGCTCGTGAACACCCCGTGGACGAGCTGCTCGCGCACGACCCAGGACGCGCCCGCGTCGGCCGAACCGGAGACGACGGTGCTCCTAGGCGCGCCCGCCGCCGGGATCGACCTGCCGAGGGATCAGGCCGTCGTGGTCCGCGTTCCCGAGGGGGAGCGCTACCTCGTGACGGCCGGGCGCCGCTACAAGCTCACCCCGGAGGCCGCCACGGCGTTGCAGTTCGACACCTACCCGGCGATCGCGGTGTCCTCCCGGTGGATCGGCACCGTCGCCGCCGGACGCGATCTGGCCTACCGCGCGGTCGAGGACGCCGGGCGTCCGGGCCCGAAGGTCGGCGGAGTCTCGACGAAGGTCGGTTCGGTGCTCGGCGTCGTCGACGCGATGGCGTCGCCGAACGACGCGACGTCGTACTACCTCGTCCGTGCCGAAGGGCTCGAACCGATCGGCCAGACCGAGGCGAGCCTGCTGATCAACACCCCGCGGAACGCCGACGCCTACACCGGCGTCCCGGCGCCCGTCGCGGTGCGCGCGGCCGACGTCGCCGCGGTGCCGAAGGTCGGCACGGCGAGGGCGGGCGGGGCCGATCCCGCGGAGTATCCCGACCGGATCCCGCGAAAAGCGCCCGTTACCGGACAGTCCGTGACGTTATGCGCACAGGGTTCTCGAATCGTTATCTCCGCACAGGTCCCGTTGCCGCAAGGTGCGAAGGCGATCCCGGTGACGGCGCGGACGGACGCGTTGGTCGCCGACGCCGTCTTCGTGCCCCCGTCGGGGGGCGCGGTGGTGGCGGAATCCGGTTCCGGCACGGTCTACGTCGTCACCGACACAGGCCAGAAATACCCGGTGGCGAGCACCGAGGCACTCGCTTCCCTCGGCTACGGCCAAGCCGACCGGCAACCGGTTCCGAATGGATTGCTGGCACTGGTCCCGCGCGGTCCCGCGCTGGATCCGGCGCAAGCGGGCCGTGCGGTGCCCGCGGCGGGTGGGACGGGGTGATCGGGAACGTGCAGAGGACCGAGGACAGGCCGGAGACCGACCGGGTCGACGTCGCGGTGATCGAAGACCATCCGTTGTACCGGCACGCCGTGGTGCGGGTCCTGACCGAGGCCGAAGGCATCGAGCTGGGCGCGGTGGTCGATTCGGTCGCCCGGTTCCACGTCCATCCGCAGCCGCCCGGCAGCGTGGTGCTGCTCGACCTCGGCCTGCCGGGGATCGCCGGGCCGGCGGCCGTGCTCCAGGTGTGCGAACTGGGGCATCACGTGCTCGTGGTGTCCGCGCAGGCCGAGCCCGAGCAGGTGCTCGGCGCGATCGCGGCCGGTGCCAAGGGTTTCCTGTCCAAGGACGTCGACGTCGACGAGCTGCTGACCGCGATCAGGACGGTCGCGCGAGGCCGGGCCTACGTTTCCGCGGTGGTGGCCGGAATGATCATCAAGGACAACGCCGACCGTCCCGGGCCGGCTCCGGACGTCGCGCTCTCCGCGCGGGAGAAGCAGGTCCTGCGGCTCGTCGCCGCGGGCGAACGCGACGTCGACATCGCCCGCATCCTTGGGATCGGAGTTCGGACGGTTCGCGGTTATCTGGACCGGATCCGTGACAAACTCGGAGAGAGAAGGCGGGCCGGTCTGGTCCGCAAGGCCATCCAGCTCGGGCTCGCGTCTCCGCCGGAGGTGCCCGGTCCGTCTCGGCCGGTCGCGCCCCGCGCCGACGCGGGCGGATTCGAAGGACGCCGGTGAACGCAGACGAGCAGCAGCCGAAACGCAGTACGCCGATCAACGTCGGGGTGATCGAAGATCATCCGCTGTACCGGGACGCCGTCGCGCGTGTCCTCACCGAAGCGCCCGATATCGAGCTGGGTGCCGTCGCGGACTCCGTCGCGCGGTTCGCCGTCCAGGAGCAGCCGCCCGGCAGCGTCGTCGTCCTCGACCTCAAGCTGCGCGGTGTCCAGGACGCCGCCGCGGTGCTCGAGGTGGGGCAGATGGGGCACAAGGTGCTCGTGGTGTCCGCGCACGCCGAGCAGCCCGAGGTGCTGGGCGCCATGCAGGCCGGGGCGAAGGGCTTCCTGTCCAAGGACGTCGACGGCGACGAACTCCTGCGCGCCATCCGCACGATCGCCGAGGACAACGCGTACGTGTCGCCCACGCTGGCCGGGATGATCATCCAGGACAGCGAAGACCGCCACGCCGGGCCCAAGATCGTCCTGTCCGAACGGGAGAAGCAGGTCCTGCGGCTGGTCGCGGCCGGCGAACGGGACGTCGACGTGGCGGAGATCCTGAACATCAGCGTGCGGACGGTGCGGTCCTATCTCGACCGGATCCGGGACAAGACCGGCGAGCGGCGGCGGGCGGGATTCGTCCGCGTGGCGATCCGGGAAGGCCTGCTTCGCTAGAACCGCGGCCCCGAGAAGTTACCCGCAGGCCGTCGTGCGCGGCGGCCCAGACCCGCCCGGCGGCGCCGGACAAGAACCGACCCGTCCACCGAGAAAACGCTACAGGCGCCGGTTCGCCAGAACGCCCGTCGCCGCCCGCGCCTTCCCGCTGACCGCGGGATCCAGGTCGACGACCACCAGTTCCGGCCCGGCGCCCAGCTGGGTGTGGACGCGGCCGAAACCGTCGGACACCGTCGAGTAGCCGATCCCGGTCGGCGCCTTGGGGTTCACCGGGGTCGAGGTCGTGGCCGGATCGGCCTGCCCGCAGCCCAATACCCAGCAGCCGGAGTCGAGCGCGCGGGCGCGCACCAGCACCTCCCACTGCTCGCGTTTGCCCTCGCCCGCGCCCCAGGACGTGGGCACGAGCACGATGTCGGCGCCGTCGTCGGCCAGCTTCCGGAACAGTTCGGGGAAGCGGATGTCGTAGCAGGTCGCGAGGCCGAAGGTGACCCCGTCGACCTCGAAGGTGGCGGGCGCGGTCCCCGGGGCGACCGTGTCGGACTCGGCGAACCCGAACGCGTCGTACAGATGGATCTTGTCGTAGCCGAAATGATGGCCGCCGCCGGTGACGAGCAGCGTGTTGCTCACCCGCCCGTCGGGCGATGGCGTGAACATGCCCGCGACGACCACGACGCCGTGCTCGTCGGCGAGTGCCGCCACTGTGGACGCCCACGGACCGTCCAAAGGCTGCGCGACGGGTGCGAGCGGGATGCCGAAGCGCGCCATCGCCGCCTCGGGGAACACCACGATCCGCGCGCCCTCGGCCGCCGCGGCCGCCACGCCTTCGCGAATCAGCTTCAGGTTCGTTTCGGGATCCTCGGCCGCCGTGAGCTGGCACAACCCGATTCGCGGCACGGAGGCCTCCCTCATCGTGGGATCGCTGGTCACCACCCCAGTGTGCCTGCTCGGGGCGATCCGGCCACCTCGTACCCTTGACCCATGCTGAACCGTACCGACCTGCGTGGACAGGTCCCGTCCGTTGCCGAGCTCAGGCGCACGCTCCCGCGTGCCGAGTACGACGTGGACGCGGCACTGCATCACGTACGGCCGGTGGTCGAGGCGGTCCGCGATCGCGGCGTCGAGGCGGTTCTCGAGTTCACCGAGAAGTTCGACAAGGTCCGTCCCGGTGGCGTCCGCGTGGCCGCCGCGGAGCTCACCAGCGCGCTCGCGAACCTGGACCCGGCCGTCCGCGAGGCGCTGGAGGAGTCGATCGTCCGCGCCCGCAAGGTCCACGGTGACCAGCGCCGTCAGGACGTCACGACCGACGTCGTCGACGGCGGTACCGTCACCGAACGCTGGATCCCGGTGGAGCGTGTCGGGCTGTACGCGCCGGGCGGGCTCGCGGTGTACCCCTCGACCGTGGTGATGAACGTCGTCCCGGCGCAGATCGCCGGCGTCGGCACGCTCGTGCTGTGCTCGCCGCCACAGGCCGCGTTCGGCGGGCTCCCGCACCCGACGATCCTGGCCGCCGCCGAACTGCTCGGCGTCGACGAGGTCTGGGCCGTCGGCGGCGCGCAGGCGGTCGCTCTGCTCGCGTACGGCGGCACCGACACCGACGGCGCGACACTGGAGCCGGTCGACGTCGTCACCGGTCCCGGCAACATCTACCTCACCGCGGCCAAGCGGCTGCTGCGCGGCATCATCGGCATCGACTCCGAGGCGGGCCCGACCGAGATCGCCATCCTCGCCGACGAGACGGCCGACCCGGTGCACGTCGCCGCCGACCTCATCAGCCAGGCCGAGCACGACCCGCTCGCCGCGAGTGTGCTGGTGACCACGTCCGAGGAGCTCGCGGACGCCGTCGACAAGGAGCTGACCGGCCGCGTCGCCGCGACCAAGCACTCCGAGCGCGTGACGGAAGCACTCGGCGGCAAGCAGTCGGGCATCATTCTTGTGTCCACTGTGGACGACGGAATCCGCGTCGTCGACGCGTACGCGGCGGAGCACCTGGAGATCCAGACCGCGGACGCGCGCTCGGTGGCGGCCCGCGTGCGCAACGCCGGCGCGATCTTCGTCGGGGCGTACGCGCCGGTCTCGCTCGGTGACTACTGCGCCGGGTCGAACCACGTGCTGCCCACCGGCGGATTCGCGCGGCACTCGTCCGGGCTTTCGGTGCAGAGCTTCCTCAAGGGCGTGCACGTCGTCGACTACAGCCAGGACGCGCTGCGCGAGATCGCCGGCCGTGTCGTCGCGCTGGCGAACGCCGAAGACCTCCCCGCGCACGGGGAGGCCATCACGGCGCGATTCGAGGGGGAGCGGGCATGAGCATCGGCGAGGAGATCACGCTCGACGCGCTCCCGCTGCGGGAGGACCTGCGGGGCAAGACCCCGTACGGCGCGCCGCAGCTCGACGTGCCGATCCGGCTCAACACCAACGAGAACCCGTACCCGCCGCCGGACGCGCTGGTCGCCGACGTCGCCGAGGCCGTCCGCGCCGAAGCCGCTTCGCTGCACCGCTATCCGGATCGCGACGCCGTCGCGCTGCGCCAGGACCTGGCGGACTACCTCGCGGTGTCCACCGGTGTGCTGGTGTCGGAGTCGAACGTGTGGGCCGCCAACGGGTCCAACGAGATCCTGCAGCAGATCCTGCAGGCCTTCGGCGGCCCCGGCCGGTCGGCGCTGGGCTTCGAGCCGTCGTACTCGATGCACCCGATCATCTCGGCGGGCACCCGCACCGACTGGCTGCCGGTGCCGCGCCGCGACGATTTCACGCTCGACACCGAGAAGGCGGCCGCGCTGGTGGGCGAACGCCGTCCGGACATCGTGTTCGTGACCAGCCCGAACAACCCGACCGGCGGGTCGATCCCGTTCGGCGAGCTGCGCGGGCTGCTCGAAGCGGCGCCGGGCATCGTGGTGGTCGACGAGGCGTACGCGGAGTTCTCGTCGCAGCCGAGCGCCGTCGAGCTGATCGAGGAGTACCCGGCGAAGCTGATCGTGTCGCGCACGATGAGCAAGGCGTTCGCCTTCGCGGGCGGACGGCTCGGGTATCTCGCGGCCGCGCCCGCGATCGTCGACGCGTTGCAACTGGTGCGCCTGCCGTACCACCTCTCGAAGCTCACGCAGGCCGCCGCCCGCGCCGCGCTGCGGCACGCCGACGCCACCCTCGCGTCGGTCGCCAAACTCGCGGCCGAACGCGACCGCGTGGTGGAAGCGTTGCTGGGCTTGGGATTCACGCCGGTCCCGAGCGACGCGAACTTCGTCCTCTTCGGACGGTTCGCGGACGCGCCCGCGACCTGGAAGTCCTATTTGGACAACGGTGTACTGATCAGGGACGTCGGCATCGCCGGGCACCTGCGGGTGACCATCGGCACGCCGGAAGAGAACGACGCCTTTCTCGAGGCCAGCAAGGAGGTGCCGCGATGAGTCGCGTCGGCAAGGTGGATCGCACCACCAAGGAATCGTCCATTTCGGTCCAGCTCGACCTGGACGGCACGGGGCAGGTGGAGATCGACACCGGTGTCCCGTTCTACGACCACATGCTCACCGCGTTCGGCGTGCACGGCTCGCTCGACCTCAAGGTGCAGGCGACCGGTGACGTGCACATCGACGCGCACCACACCGTCGAGGACACCGCGATCGTGCTCGGCCAGGCGCTGCGGCAGGCGCTCGGCGACAAGAGCGGTATCCGCCGGTTCGGCGACGCGTGGATCCCGATGGACGAAACCCTCGCGCACGCCGCGATCGACGTCTCCGGGCGGCCGTACTGCGTGCACCTGGGCGAACCCGAGCAGTTCAACAGCTTCACCATCGGCGGGAACTACCCGTTCGTGCTGACGCGGCACGTGTTCGACTCGCTGTCGTTCCACGCGCAGATCGCGCTGCACGTCCGGGTGCTGCACGGCCGCGACCCGCACCACATCGCGGAGGCCGAGTACAAGGCCGTCGCGCGGGCGCTGCGCGCCGCCACCGAGCCGGACCCGCGGGCGGGCGGCATCCCGTCCACGAAGGGCGTCCTCTAACCCCCGCGTTCAGTCCTCTGGATGCGTTCCTTGCGTGTGCAACTACCGCATCCAGAGGACTAACTGCGCTAGGCGAGCGCGGCGTGTCGCATACTGGGGCTCGCCTGCGGGCCTGACGCGATACGACTGTCCATAAAGGATGCCCATTCTGCCGTTGCGTCGGATTTGGGTTGCGCGGGGGTCGTGAGTGGCAATGAGGGTTAGAACGACCTTCGCCACTCACGACCCTCGTCAAAACCGGACGTTGTGACATCGATCGGGCACGCGGCCGGTGTGTTTGTCCTTTGTGGACATTGGATGCCGGGGTGGCGGCCATCTTATCGCGAAGTCGGCGGGGGCTGACTGCGTTAGGTGAGCGGTCCGGCGGGTTTGTAGGTGTTCAGGGCGACACCGGACGGGGTGGTCGTGGAGCCGACGAAGTCCAGGGTCTGGGCGGGCGTTCCTTCGGCGAAGAAACGCTTGCCCGTACCCAAAAGAAGCGGATAGACAGCCAGCACGACTTCGTCCGCGAGCCCGTTTTCGAGCAGTGTCGACGTCAGCGTGGAGCTGCCCGAGAGGATGAGATCCGGGCCGTCCTGCGCCTTGACGCGGCTCAAGGCGGGGATGATGTCCGGGCCGATCCCCTCGAACGGGCCCCATTTCAGGCTTTCCGGCCGGTGGGTGACGACGAACTTCGTCGCCGCCTTGAGCCGGTCCGCGAACGGCTCGCTCGGCGCGTCCGGCCAGAATTCCGACCAGAGGTCGTAGGTGCGGCGGCCGAGCAGCAGGTCGAAACTTTCGGTGTGCGCGGCCAAGAGGGCTTCCCGGCCGGCGGGGGTCCGGTAGGGCGTGTTCCAGCCGCTGTACGGGAAGCCGTTCTCGTCGGCGGAATGCTGGATCACGCCGTCGAGTGAGATGTGCTCGATGATCTTGAGCTTTCTCATCACGCCTCCAGGAGTGCGTCGAGCTGGGGCATCGCGGCGCGGAAGCCCTCTTCCATGCCGGGGATCGTCTTCTCCATGGCTTCGACACTGGAAAAGCGCGTCACGTGGATCATCCGTGATCCCTCGGCCGTCGACTCGAAGGTGAAAGTCATCGAAGTGGGCATGTCCTCGTCGCCGGCGTTGTCGTCACCGTCGTGCACCTCGAACGAGTCGATGGGATTCACCGCGGCGAACTTCCAGGAGTTGGGCCACTTCTCGCCGTTGGGGCCGGTCAGGAAGTATTCGGCGCGGCCGCCCGTTCGGAAATCGTGATGGGTGAACGTGGCGGGCGCGAAGGGTGGCCCCCAGAAGCGCTCCAGTTGTCTTGGATCCTCCCAAGCCGCCCAAAGACGCTTCCGCGGAACGGGAAAGTCCGCCACGACCGTGAGGTGGAGTTTCTCGGGATCCTTGGTGACCGAGGTGACCGGCATCGTCATTCCCCTTCCCGGAGGACATCGTCGAGCTGCGCCACCCGCTGGCGCCAAAGGACTTCGTAGGAGTCGAGGAGTTCGGTGGCGAGCCGGAGCCGCTCGCGGTCGGTCGAGACCAGTTGTTCGCGGCCGTTGGCGCGTTTCCGCACGAGCCCCGCGCGCTGGAGCACGGCGACGTGTTTCTGCACGGCGGCGAAGCTCATCTCGTACCGCGCGGCGAGCTCGGACACCGACGGCGCTTCCGTGATCGCCCGCGCCAGGATGTCGCGGCGGGTGCCGTCGGCCAAGGCGCGGAAGAGCTGGTTGAGCGACTCCTCGCTCTCCTCTCGAAGTACAACCATGTGGTTGTACGTTAGCCGGGTCCGGTCGCCTCGGCAAGGGCGAGCCCGGCGCGGTCACGGTCGCGGGGGTGTGGCAGGGTGGCGGTCGTGAGTAACACGACCATCGCTGTGCTGCTGTTCGCGCTCGGCGGCTTCCTGATCGGCGGCGTCTACGCGACCTGGAAGAGCGTCAAGTTCATGGCCGTCGTGCTGGGGATCGGCGCGCTGCTGGCCATCGGCGGCGCCATCGCCTGGCTGGCCTGAGCCAAGCCCGGTAAATCAGCTGCGCGCCGCGACGACGGCGAGCATGCTGTCCGGCATGTCCGGAAACCCGCGCTCGGTCGCCGAAGTCGTCCGGCTCCAGCGATCGGGGAGCCGTGTCAAATTCCTGTACTTCTGGGGTCATCGGCCCCGCCGGGACGGCACGATCGGGCCCGAATGCTTCAGCCAGTGGTGGCCCGCCCGGTTCACCGCCGACGGTGAAACCTTCCCGACGGCCGAGCACTACATGATGTGGCGCAAAGCCGTTCTGTTCGACGACGCCGAGAGCGCGGCGCGGATCCTCGGCGCGCGGCATCCGCGTGAAGCCAAGGCGCTGGGCCGCGAGGTACGGGGATTCGAGGAGGCCCGCTGGGAGGACGAACGCTATGGCATCGTTCTCGACGGAACGACCGCGAAATTCGGACAGCATCCGGATCTGCGGGACTTCCTGCTCGGCACCAGGAATCGCGTGCTGGTCGAGGCCAGCCCGCTGGACACGGTCTGGGGGATCGGGCTGGCCGCCGACCATCCGCATGTCGAAAACGCCGAACGCTGGCGCGGGCTGAACCTGCTCGGCTTCGCGCTGGGAGAGGCTCGGGCGGCGCTCACCTAAGTACGTGAAGGCCCCCTTCACTGCGCTAGACGCAATGAAGGGGGCCTTCACGTAC
>NZ_JBHXIB010000035.1:0-37577 GCF_042723975.1 Amycolatopsis sp. NPDC058340
CACCAAAGCCGCACTCCGAGCACTCAAACGACACCTCACCAACACCATCTACCAAGCACTCAAAGCAGACTTGACATAGAAGCTTCTTTCGCGACATCCGATGTCCCGAAAGTGGCTTTCGCGACGCCTCCGGCTTCCCGGGCGAGCCGCATTCAGAGGACTAAACGCGGGATTCGCGGACGCTCCGGAAGTACAGGAACCGCGGCTCGGTCCGCAGTTTCGCGTACCACTTCGGGTCCGCGTCGGCGATCGATTCGTCCGGCATCGGTTCGACCAGCCGGTCGACCGCGAAACCGGCGTCCCGCACCGCGTCGAAAGTCCAGCTCAGCGGCCGCCGGTAGAAGCGGACCTTCTGCCCCGCCGGGAACTCGTCCTCCAGCAGTTCGAGCTCGAAGTAGTTCCGCTTGTCGAACCAGCGCCAGTCCTCACCGGGATGGTGCACCGAGAACACCAGGATCCCGCCCGGCTTGAGCACCCGCCGGAACTCCGCCAGCGCCGGCCCCCAGTCCTTCAGGTAATGCAGCACCAGCGACGCCGTGACGACGTCGATCGAAGCGTCCTCCAGAAAGGGCATCGGCCGCGAAACGTCCGCCGTCTCGAAGCGGGCGACGTGCCCGAACTTCTCCCTCGCGACGGCGACCATGCCCTCGCTGGCGTCGACGCCGAGAACGTCCGCGCCCTTCTCGGCGAGCAGGGCGCTCAGGTGTCCCGCCGCGCTGCCGACGTCCAGCACCCGTTTGCCCGCCACGTCCCCGGCCAGCTCCACGACGGCGGGACGGTCGTAGTGGGCGTTGGTGCTGCTGGTTTCGGCGTGCGCCGCGTAGAGCCGCGCGAAGCCGTCGTACTGTGCCGCGCGCGCCCGTTCGATGATCTCGTCGATCACCTTGGTCTTGGCGTCGGCGTAGTGCTGGATGTACTTCCAGGTGCGCGACGCCAGTTCGCGTTTCTTGGCCTCGTAGAGATTCCGCTCGTCGTCGTGCGCGATGAGACGGTCGCGGAAGAGGCGGTAGCGCTCGGCCTGGCCGTTGTCCGGCGAGTAGACGTGCAGGTTGATGTTCGTGTCCGGGCCTTTGAAGCAGCGGTGCTTCTCCCAGTCCGGTTCGCGGATGACGAGTTTGTAGCCCTCGGCCTCCAGCTGCGGCACGTAGGCGTCCTCGTCGGCCGAATCGGCGACGATCAGCATGATGTCGATGATCGGTTTCGCGCACAGTCCCGGCACCGACGTGGAGCCGACGTGCTCCAGGACCAGCGCGCGCTCCCCCAGGATCCCCCTGATGCGCTTGGCTTCCCGGTCGAACAGCCCGGGCCACTCCGGATCGTATTCGGCCAGGGTGACGGTGGAATTCAGTACCGGAGCCTCGTCGACCCAAATGTCGTTGATGTCTTCTTCGCTGTAGGCGGCTTGATCGGGTTTAGGCATCGACCCCTTGTTCCTTCCTCAAGGCAGTCGGCCAGATTATCGAATCCGGGCGCTCTTGTCAGGCGCTTTCACCGAAGAAGGTTCCGGGTCCCGTCATGAGGCCAGGAGCAGTTGACGAGTGGGTCGTGAGTGTTATTGGTCGTTCTAACCCTCATTGCCACTCACGACCCCCGCAACAACCGTACATACGTGCGCAAAGAGGAGATTCGGTCGTCGGAACCAGGCCTGCGTCATCTCGACTTTGCCGAGACCTGCCCCGCCGAGCCGTGCGACCTCGCCCGGTCAGGAGATCGGCAAAGAAAGGATCCCGCCGGTCGCCTCACGTAGCGCGTCCCGCATCTCCGCCCGCGGCGCGGGCTGCCCGGTGAAGTACTCGGACTGCCCGAAAGCCTGATGCAGCAACATGTCCAGCCCGGTCGCGAGCCGGCCGCCCCGTTCGGCGACGGCTTCGGCGAGCGCGGTCGGCCAAGGGTGGTAGATGACGTCGAGGACGCATCCGATCCCGGACAGCTCCGCCAGATGCGGCCGGACGGCGTCCGGGGGCACGGTGTTCACCAGCACCGCCGAATCGGCCGCGAGTTTCCCGAAGTCGGCTTCGGTCCAGCGCAGGACATCGACGTCGAGCCCGGCCCGCTGAGCCGCGTCGACCGTTTCCGTCGCCCGCGCCGGATCCCGCACGACGAGCCGGACCGTCCGCACGCCGAGCGACGCCAGCCCGACGACGGCAGCGGCCGCGGTCCCGCCCGCGCCGAGGACGACGGCGGCGTCGTCGGCACCGGGCGAATACTCCCCCGCGATCCGCAGCGCCTCGGTGACGCCGTCGACGTCCGTGCAGTCGGCGAGCCAGCCGGTTTCCCGGCGTACCAACGTGTTCGCCGCGCCGACGGCGGCCGCGCGCGGCGTGACCTCACCGGCGTACTCCAGCGCGGCCCGTTTCCCCGGCATGGTCACCGAAAGCCCGGTCCACTCCGGACCGAGACCGTCGACGAACGCGGGCAGCCCGGGACCGTCCATCTCGACCCGCTCGTAGGTCCAGCCGTCCAGCCCCAGCGCGCGGAAGGCGGCGCCGTGCAGGACGGGCGAGAGCGAGTGTTCGACCGGTTTCCCGAGGATCGCGGCCTTGCGCTCAGATGACACCGCGCCTCACCGCGTCGTCTCGGTTCTTCTTGTGCTCGTCGAAATTCACCGCGAAACAGGACAGCCCGTTCTTCTCGCATTTCACGAAGAACAGCCACTCCCCCGCCGCCGGCTTCAGCGCGGCCTGGATCGCCTCCGGGCTCACGACCGCGATCGGCGTCGGGGTCAGGCCGACCAGCTTGTAGGTGTTGTAGGCGCCCGCTTTTTCGCGTTCTTCGGGTTTGGTGAGCAGGGTCGGCCGGTCGAGGACGTAGTTGACCGTCGAGTCCATCTCGAGCCGCATCTTCTTGTCGAGCCGGTTGTAGATGACCCGCGAGATCTTCCCGAAGTCGGCCTTCACGGCCTCGCGTTCGATGATCGACGCGATGACGAGCGTCTCGTAGGGCGACTTGCCCTCGCCCTTCGACTGCTCGCTCAGCCCGGCGTTGAGGATCCGGTCCGCCGACGTCTTGACGACGTAGGTGAGCAGTTCCTCGGCCGTCCAGCCGGGTTTGACGTTGTAGATACCCGGGGCGATCAGCCCTTCGAGGCGGCGGTCCTTGTGCTCGGCCTTCGTCGCGGGCTCGACGGCCCACGGCGGGACACCCAGCTTCGCCAGATCCGCGGTCTCGATCGTCTTGCGCAGTTCCTCGACCGGGACACAGGTGCTCTTGCCGTTCAGGTCGGCGCAGGAAGCCTTGGACAGCAACGTGTACACCCCGGGCGTCACCTTGCCGTCGGGCTGGGTGATGTCGTGGAACTGGGTGTACGGCCGGATCTCGACCTGGCCGACCTTCGTCGTGGGAGCGAGCATCTTCTCGACCGCGCTGGCCCCGGACATCTTCGTCTTCATGACGTAGTAGCCCTGCTGGAGCCGCGAGACGGCGGCGTTGTCCTCGCCCGCCTTCACGAACGCCTTGCCGCTGGCGACCACCCCGGCCGCCTGCAGCCGGTTGCCGATCGCCGACGTCGAGTCGCCCTTCTCCACCTGGACGAGGACGTCGCCCTCGCCGGTGCCCTCGTAGTCGTCGTAGCCGAAGATCTCGGTGAAGCCGTAGTAGGCACCACCGGCGAGCAGGACGAGCACCGTCAGCGCGGCGATCCAGCCCAGCGCGCGCTTCTTCCCGCGCTTCTTGGGCGGCGGCCCCTGACGTTCCGGGCGCTCGTCCTCGATGCGCTCCGGCTCGGCACGGTCCTCGTCGTCGTAGTCCTCGTAATCCTCGTAGTCGTCGTACTCGTCATAGTCGTCGTACGCGTCGTCGCCGAAGATCTCGTTGTATTCCTCTTCGCTTCCCTGAGGCGGCGAAGAAGGAGCCGCGCCCGGACGCCGTGCCATCGGCGCCTCCTGGATCGCGGGGAGGATGTCGGTCGGCCGCTCGTCCGGGAGCGGGCCGTCGTCCTCGCGGCGCCTGCGGCGGCCGGGACGGGGTGCCTCGTCCTGCGCGTAGGCGGGCATGCCAAGACCCCGGTCACCCGGCTGGGGGGACCGCCGCTGCGGCGCGGGGGGCGGTGGCGGGACCGCGGGTTCCGGGGCCCGCCTCGGGGGAACCGGACGCGGCGGTTCCTCGGCGGCACGCCGGGCTCGCGGCGGCGGTTCTTCCGGCGACCGGCGGGCACGCGGCGGTTCTTCCGCCGGGCGCCGCACGGGCGGTTCCTCGCGGATGTGCCGTCGTCCCGTCGGCTGGGGTTCGGGCCGTCGACGCGGCGGGGCCGGTGGCGGGCTGGCCTCCTCAGGCTCCCGTAACCGTCGTCTACCGCCCTGACGGCGCTCGGGCCGGCCGTGGGGCTCGGTCATGTATCGCCCTTCCGTGCGCGATGTGCCGCTACCGCGTCGATCCATGCCTGCAGGATCTCGACCGCGGCCGCCTGATCGACGACGGCACGTTGCTTACGTCCCTTCACCCCACGCTGCGACAGCATCCTGGATGCCGTCACCGTGGTCAACCGCTCGTCGGCCAGTCGCACCGGCACCGGCGCGATCCTGGCGGCGAGCTTTCCGGCGTAGTCGAGTGCCGCTTCGGCCGCCGGGCCGTGACGGTCCTTGAGCGTCCTCGGCAAGCCGACGACGACTTCGACCACGTCGTGTTCCGTGACGATTTCGACGAGCCGGTCGACGTCCTTGTCGCCCGCCGCGTCGCGAGTGAGGGTAACGAGCGGGCTCGCGAGGATGGGGTCGGGATCGCTGAGCGCGATCCCGACCCGGACGGATCCGACATCCACCCCGAGCCGCCTGCCGCGCCCCGGATCGGACTCCCCTGGCCGATCCGGGCGCCGCTGGGGGGCGTCGTCAGCCAACTTGGGCGACCGCCGCGCGCAGTGAGGCGATGGCCTGGTCGGCCCCGGCCGGGTTGGTGCCCCCGCCCTGTGCCATGTCCGGCTTGCCGCCGCCACGGCCACCGATCGCCTCGGCGAACGACGGGACGAGCTTGCCCGCCGCGACGCCCTTCTCCTGCGCCGCCTTCGTGGTGGCGACGACGAAGGCGACCTTCTCGCCTTGCGGGGCGAACAGCGCGACGATGCCGGGCCGGTCGCCGAGCCTGCCGCGGATGTCCGAAGCCAGCGCGCGCAGACCGTTCGAGTCGACGCCTTCGCCGAGCTTCTGGGCGACGACCGCGATCCCGCCGATGTCCTCGGCCTTGTCCGCGAGCGAGCCCGCCGAGCCGAGCACCTGCCGGGTGCGCAGCTGCTCGATCTCCTTCTCGGCGTTCTTGAGCCGGGTGAGCACGTCGTCGATGCGCGACGGCAGCTGCTCCGAGGGCACCTTGAAGGTGTTCGCGAGCTGCGAGACGAGCAGCTGCTCCTTGCGGACGTACTTGAGCGCGTCCGTGCCGACGAGCGCCTCGACGCGGTGCACGCCGGAACCGATGGACGAGTCGCCCACCAGCTTCACCAGGCCGAGCTGACCGATGCGGTCGACGTGGGTGCCACCGCAGAGTTCGCGGGAGTACTCGCCCATGTCGACGACGCGGACGTCGTTGCCGTACTTCTCGCCGAACAGCGCGACCGCGCCCAGTTCGAGGGCCTTGTCCTTCGTGGTGACGAAGGTGTTCACCTCGACGTTGGTCTGGAGGTAGTCGTTGACCTCCTCCTCGACCTCGGTCAGCACGTCGGCCGACACGCCACCGGAGGTGGTGAAGTCGAAACGCATGCGGCCCGGCGAGTTCAGCGAACCGGCCTGCGCCGCACGCTTGCCGTACGCGCCGCGCACGGCGGCGTGGACGAGGTGCGTCGCGGAGTGCGACCGCTCGATCGACAGGCGGCGGTGCTGGTCGACCGAGCCGGTCAGCGAGCTCCCGATGCCGACCTCGCCCTCGAGCACCTCGACGCGGTGCACGAACAGGCCCGGCACGATCTTCTGCACGTCGTGGACCTTGAGTTCGACGCCGTCGCCGAGCAGCACGCCGGTGTCGGCGACCTGGCCACCGCTCTCGGCGTAGAACGGCGTGCGGTCCAGGACCAGCTCCGCCTTCTTGCCCGCGCCGACACTGGAGACCGGCACGCCGTCTTCGAGCAGCGCGACGACCTTCGCCTCGGCCTGCAGGTCGGTGTAGCCGAGGAACTCGGTCTCGCCGTTCCGCTCCAGCACCTTGCGGTACTCCGACAGGTCGCCGTGACCGGTCTTGCGCGTCGCGGCGTCCGCCTTCGCGCGCTGCCGCTGCTCGTTCATGAGCGTGCGGAAGCCCTCTTCGTCGACGGTGAGGCCCTGCTCGGACGCCATCTCCAAGGTCAGGTCGATCGGGAAGCCGTAGGTGTCGTGCAGCTGGAACGCCTTGTCCCCGGCCAGCAGCGAACCGCCGGACCGCTTGGTCTCCTCGGCCGCGAGGTCGAAGATGCGCGAACCGCTGGTGAGCGTGGAGAGGAAGGCCTCCTCCTCGACGCGCACGACGTCCTCGATGCGGTCGAACCCGGAGACGAGCTCGGGGTACGTCGGGCCCATCGTGTCGCGGACGACCGCGGCGAAGGCGGGCAGCACCGGCTCGTGCACGCCGAGCAGGCGCGCGGAGCGGATGATGCGGCGCAGCAGGCGGCGCAGCACGTAGCCGCGGCCGTCGTTGCCCGGGGTGACGCCGTCGCCGATGAGCAGCACGCCGGTGCGGGCGTGGTCGGCGATGACGCGGAAGCGGACGTCGTCGGTGTGGTCGGAGCCGTAACGGCGGCCGGAGAACTCCTCGGCGCGGCCGATCACCGGGCGGACGAGGTCGGTCTCGTAGACGTTCTCGACGCCCTGGAGGATCGTCGCGACCCGCTCGACACCCATACCGGTGTCGATGTTCTTCTTCGGCAGCTCACCGATCGGCTTGTGGCCGTGCTTCGGGCTCTTGTCACCCCGCACGTCCTGCATGAAGACGAGGTTCCAGATCTCGATGTAGCGGTCCTCGTCGGCGACCGGGCCGCCCTCGCGGCCGTAGTCGGGGCCGCGGTCGTAGTAGATCTCCGAGCACGGGCCACCGGGACCGGGTACGCCCATGTCCCAGTAGTTGTCCTTGCCGTCACGGGACTGGATGCGCTCGCCGGGCAGGCCGGTGAGCTTCTTCCACAGTCCCGCGGCCTCGGAGTCGTCTTCGTAGACGGTCGCCCAGATGCGCGCCGGGTCGAGGCCGTAGCCGCCTTCGCTCTGGGGCTTGGTGATCAGCTCCCAGGCCGCCTCGATGGCGCCTTCCTTGAAGTAGTCGCCGAAGGAGAAGTTCCCGGCCATCTGGAAGAAGGTGTTGTGGCGGGTGGTCTTGCCGACCTCGTCGATGTCCGGCGTGCGGACGCATTTCTGGACGCTGGTCGCGCGCGGGTACGGCGGCGGGGCCTCGCCGAGGAAGTACGGCTTGAACTGGACCATGCCTGCGTTGACGAACAGCAGGTTCGGGTCGTCGAGGATCAGCGGCGCGCTGGGGACGCGCGTATGTCCCTTGTTCTCGAAATGGCTCAGAAAACGCTGGGTGATTTCGTGTGTTTCCACGGGATCGTCCTTGTATACGGGCTCGCGCGAAGGCGCTGGGAATGCGGACAGGCGGGAACGGCGAAGGGCTGGGGATCTTCCGGTCGCGGACGCGACCCGATCAGCCCTCCGCCCGGCGAGCTCGCCGGACCGGGCGCCGCGACGACGCCGCGTGCCTGCCCTCGGTCACGGGGGCCGTGCTCAAGCCGGTCCGTTCGGACACCATGTCGTGCAACTCCTGTTCCCGTTCGCTCATCCCGGCGCGGACCTCCGCGCCGAACGAACCGACGGCGCCCGCGAGTTCCCGCACGGCGTCGCCCAGGTTCGAGGCTAACCCCGCCGGCGTGGCCTGGCGAGCGGTTTCCGTCGCTTTGCGTGACAGGGCGACACCGGCGACCACGCCGACACCGAGCCAGAACAGGCGCTTCATTTGCGGCCCCGCTTCTTCGCCGGGCGGGAGGCTTTCGCTTCCGCCTTCTTCCGGCGGGCCTTGATGGCCTTGCTGAGGCCGTAGGACAGCGCGGCCGTCTTCACCAGCGGACCGCCGAGCGTCGCGGTGAACACCGACGACAGCGCGGACACGTTGCCGGAGACGGCCTGCGCGTTGGCGGTGATGCCGTCGACCCGCTCCAGCTGCGTGTTGACGTGCGTGATCGTCTCGTTCGCGCCGATCAGCAGCGGGTCGGTGTTCTCGTGCGCCTTGCGGATGGCGATCGTGGCCTCGTCCAGGGTCCGGCCGAGCTTGAACAGCACGATCGCCAGCAGCACGACGAGTACGACGAATGCTCCTGCGGCGATCAGCGCGGCGATCTGCCCTGCCGACACGGGCCCTCCTCAAGGGTCTGCGGTCTTGGTGCCCGTGAGGTTACCGCGCAGGCGGCCGTCCAGCGGCGTCACCCCGCCGGACGGTCACTCAGCGCAGCGACCTCACGACCGGCGGGCGGGAACCGGAGGTCAGCGCCCGCTCTTGGGCGCGGTGGTCCTCGCGTGCTTGGGCGGGTCTTCGGGCGTGCGGCCGTTGCGGCGGTCGTTGTCCGGCTGCGGGGAGGTGGAGGGGGCCCGCGTGTCGGGCGCGCCGGCTGGGTCGGGCTTGGCGGGCGGGGTGGGCGAAGCCGTGGTCCCGGCCGGAGGCGGCCCGGCGCTCGTTCCCGGAGTCTCGCGAACCGGCTCGGGTGCTCCCCCTGATTCCGGCGTTTCCGGCGGCGAAGCCGTTCGAGGCCCGGCAGGCGGCGGCGTGGGCGGCGCCGCGGTGGACGGTGCCGTCACCGGCGGCCGGGGCGTCGCCTGCGGCGCGGGCAGCGGCCAGGGGCGCAGCGCGGTGGGCAGCTCCGGCACGCCGGAGAACGCGACGAGAAGGAGGACTCCGTAACAGGCCGCGGCGCCGGCACTGATCGCGACCCGGCGGACGAAGACGCGGCGACGGCCACTGGGGTCTGCGAACATCTGTCTCACGAGGCCTCCCCGCCGTCGTTTCGTCGTGATGCTCGAGAACCACGGCCATCCGGTTTCCGACTCCGAGTCGACCTGTTCGGTTCTTGTCACGTTCATATTACTGGGACAAGGTTCCGGCATGCCTGAACTGTCTCGCCGCACGTTGCTGGGCGCCACCGGCGCCGCGGCCGCCACCACGCTTCTCCCGCCGTCCGTGCACGCCGCCATGGCCGAACCCATGCGGCGGGGCGGGCTCGACGCGATCGAGCACGTGATCGTGCTGATGCAGGAGAACCGGTCGTTCGATCACTACTACGGCAGCCTTCGCGGGGTCCGGGGCTTCTCCGACCCGCGTCCGCTCGAGCTGCCGTCGGGGAGATCGGTGTTCGAGCAGCCGAATCCCGCCGGCGGCACGGTACTGCCGTTCTCGGTGCGCGAGGCGGCCGAACTCGCCGGCCGGAACGCGGACGACATCCAGTATCTCGGCGACCTCGACCACAGCTGGAACGGCAGCGGCAAGGCGTGGGCGCGTGGCTGGAACAACGGCTGGATCGCGGCGAAGACACCCGCCACCATGACCTACTACGAGCGCCGCGACATCGCGCTCCAGTACGAACTCGCCGACACCTTCACCATCTGCGACGCCTACCACTGTTCGATCTTCGGCTCCACCAACCCGAACCGCAACTTCCTGTGGACCGGGACCACCGGGTTCGAGCCGGGCAGCACGACGAACCGGGCGGTCACGAACGCGGCGTACTCCTACGACCACAAGGGCTACGACTGGACGACGTACCCGGAGCGCCTGGAGGCCGCCGGGGTGCCGTGGCAGATCTACCAGGAGTGGGACAACTTCACCGACAACGCGGTCGAGTACTTCGTGCCGTTCAAGAAGGTCGGCACGAAGATCCTCGCCTCGGTCGAGGAGAGGTTCCGCACCACCGAGGAGTTCTACGACACCCTGCCCAAGAAGACCCCCGAAGAGCGCGCCAAGCTGCTCGCGCAGTTCGACGCCGGGGTCGCGAAACTGACGCCCGCCGAGCGGAACCTGTTCCGGAAGGCCATGTACCGCAGCGAGCCGGAGACGCTGGTGACCCGGCTGAAGGCGGACATCCAGGCGCGGCGCCTGCCCGCGGTGAGCTGGCTGGTGCCGTCCGCGAAGGACTCCGAGCATCCCGGCGCGTCCACTCCGGTCGGCAGCGCGAACCTGATCTACCGCGTGCTCGACGCACTCGCGTCCGACCGTGAGACGTGGTCGAAGACGGTGCTGCTGATCAACTTCGACGAGAACGACGGCTACTTCGACCACGTCCCGCCGCCGATACCGCCCGGGAACGCGGCCAACGACGCGGACCACTTCAACGGACAGCCGCTCGGCTTCGGCCCGCGCGTGCCGATGACGGTCGTCTCGCCGTGGTCGATCGGCGGCCACGTCGACTCCACCGTGTACGACCACACCTCGGTCCTGCGGTTCCTCGAACGCTGGACCGGGATCGCCGAGCCGAACATCAGCAAGTGGCGGCGGACCGTCGCGGGCGACCTCACCGGCGCCTTCGACTTCTCGCGCGCCGGGCGCCAGCCGCGGGTGAACCGGCCCGGCCCGGTGCCCGCGCCGATCAGCCGCTGGCGGCCGTCCGCCCCGGCGGAGCAGAGCCTGCCCGTCGCCGAGCCCGGCGACCGGCCGTCGCGTCCGCTGCCGTACCAGGTTTCGGTGTCCGGAGCGGTGGACAAGTCGGGGAATCTGGCGCTGTCGCTGGCGAACAGCGGCTCGTCTTCGGCGCATTTCGCGCTGTACCCGTACAAGGGCGAGTTCGCCGAGCCCGCGCACCGCGACGTCCGCGGCGAGGCGCCGGAGCTCGTGCGGCTTCCCGGTGACGAATACCGCGTCGTCGTCCAGGGGCCGAACCGGTCGTGGTGGGAACTGCGCGGGAACCGTCGCGGGGCCGCCGCGGGTGTCGATGTCCGGACGCGGTTCCTGACGTGGCGCTCGGGTGTCGAGTTCAAGCTGTCCAACTCGGGCACTTCGGCGCTGACGCTGCGGCTGTCGTCTTCGCGCTTCACGCGGGTCGTGCGGGTCGGGGCGGGACGTTCGGTCACGGTGGACTGGCCGGTTTCGGGCGGCTGGTACGACGTGAAGGTCACCGCGGACGGGGATCCGTCGTTCCTGCGGACGCTGACCGCGCGGGTGGAGAACGGTCGGACTCGCTAAAACCTCGTGAGTGGTAAGGACGGTTAGAACCGTCCTTACCACTCACGAGCCTTAATCGGTTGCGGGCCGGTCGCTGTCGTTTCTAGCGTCGCTTATGACCGCCACCCTGCACGCGCTCCGTATCGCCGCGCACGATCCGCACGCCCTCGAACGGTTCTGGTCCGGACTGCTCGGCCGGGAAATCGACGACATCGGCTTCCGGCTGTGGTTCGTACGGAGCGACGAACCGAAGACCCGCCAGAACCAGATGCATTTCGACCTGACGAGCGAGTCTCCGGAGGACCAGCGCCGCACGGTCGCGAAGGCACTCGAACTCGGCGGACGGCATATCGACATCGGCCAGCTTCCCGAAGAGAAGCACGTGGTGCTCGCCGACCCCGAGGGCAACGAGTTCTGCGTCATCGAGCCGGGCAACGACTTCCTCGCCGAATGCGGTTTCGTCGGCGCCATCGCGAGCGACGGTTCGCAGGAAGTCGGCTACTTCTGGAGCAAGGCGCTCGGCTGGCCCCTGGTGTGGGACCAAGACCAGGAGACCGCGATCCGGTCGCCGCACGGCGGCCCCAAGATCACCTGGGGCGGTCCGCCGTTCACGCCGAAGACCGGACCGAACCGGCTGCGTTTCGTTGTGACCGGCCCGTTCTCCGAAGTCGAGCGGCTGGTCTCGCTCGGCGCGACCCGGCTCGGCACCGGCCGGGACGGAGAGGTGGGGATGGCGGATCCCGACGGGAACGAGTTTTCTGTCGTAGTGCTCCGCAGTACCGACGACACGCAGGATGCCTCCTGCTGAAACCACACCCTCTGGCATCAGGTGGCGTCGGACGCCGCGAGATTTCGGACCGAGTGCAGAGCCAGCGGCAGAAGCGCGACTACGAAGTAGGTGACCCCTCCGAGTATCGCGACCTGTGGCATGCCGGCTGCCGACGCGATGGGCACTACAGCCAGTTGCCCGGCTGGTATAGCCACATAAGAGCCGAAATCGTCGTATGACGTCACTCTCGAGATCATGGTGTTCGGGATGTTCCGTTGGCGCACTGTGTCCCAGGCGATGCCGAACAACGCGGAACCCAACCCGGAGACGAAGGTCGCGATAGCCAGCGGGACGAGGTTCGAGCCGGCGCCGAGCAGTACGAGCGGGACCGCCGTCGCCGACATCGTGATCATGCCTGTCAGGAGTGGCCGCCGAACCGCGATCTTGATCATCGCCAAACTGGCGACCACCAGCCCTGCCGCCTTCACACTGGTGACCAGACCCCAGCCTGTCGCGCCGATCGTCGTCGAGGCCATAGAGGGGCCGAGTACCTGCCAGACGCCCATCTGAATCGCGTTCAGAAACATAAAAGCGAGGGTGATCGACCAGATCCACGGCGTCGAACTGAAGTAGGACCATCCTTCGCGGAGGTCTCGCAGCAGGTTGACAGAGGTCGACTTCGCTTTCGTTGGCAGGACAACGCGGGTCAGGCACGTCGCGGCGATGAAAAAAGATGCGGCGTCCAGCGCGATCGCCCACCCGCCGCCCACGGCCGCGACGAGAACACCGGCCACGGAAGGGCCCAGGATTCGGGCCGCGTTCCGGGAGGCGCTGAGCATCGAATTCGCCTTCTGAATGTTGGCGCTGTCGACAAGCTGTGGAACGATGCCTCGCATCGCCGGACTGATGAAGGCCTGCAACGTGCCGTTGACCAATGCCAGGAATACAAGGAACAGCGGATCCTGTTTGGTAAGCACGCAGAACGCAACACAAGCCTGGGAAAGTCCTGCCCCGACGTTGGTGATCCGAAGTAATACGTCACGTCGCCAACGGTCGGCCACGCTGCCACCGACGATGACGAACACGACCTCGGGCACCATCGCGGCGGCCAGGACGAAGCCGAGATACTCCGGACTGGATGTTGTTTCCAGCACAGCGAAGGCAAGCGCTACCGGCGTCATGGAACTTCCGAGCACAGACACGACCCTGCCGACGAAGAACCACCGAAATGGGCGTGGGCTCAGCGGCACATCGATCTGACTTCGGAACACTGGATCAGCGCCCGAGGTGTTTGCCATCGCCACCCCTCCTCGATGCCACCATTCGGGAACCAGCCTTGAACTCGGGTCCAGCGAGATGAGTACCATGATCATGGCCGTGGGGACGACCTTGCCGACCGAATCACCAATTCGGCCGCACCGGCAAGCAAGACAACAAACCTAGACGAGGGTAAAACGGACAACCTGACCACAGTAAATGGGTCGCCAAATCTTCCCATCTTCGAGCAATTGGATACAGACCGGAATTTCGGACACACACAGGGTGCCGCCGGAGAAGCCAAGCTCTCAGTTACAAGGACTTCCTGCGTCGACACCATGGTTACCGCGCAAGGTTTGGTCGCGCACACCCGCGTCGAAGGGCACGGGGTCATAGCACTCACGGGATGTGGCCGGCGGTATGGCCATCCACGAACCTTGTTGCGCGGCCTGACTTACGCACCGGCACCGGACCGGCGCCCGCTCCTCGACGAAGACCGGACCTGACGAGCCACAGGTACGCTCCGCCGTACGGCACAGGATGGAAATTGGTCTACACCTATTGACGCGCGCCAGGTCAGCGGCTCAAGCTGCTGTGACCGAGGGCCATCTTCCACTGTCGGAGGTTCGGCGTGCCAAGGAGAACCAGGAAACTACTCCCCCTGCTGGCGTCGCTCATCACGCTGGCCGGACTCATGATCGTCGTCATCACCCCGTCCACGTCGAGCGCGGCAGGTCACGAGGACTGCCGTCCCGACGGGCTGTACCGGACACCCGGCGTCGACACCCCCTACTGCACCGTCTACGACACGAACGGCCGGGAATCCCTGGGAGAAGGGCATTCCCGGCGGGTGATCGGCTACTTCACCAGCTGGCGCACCGGAAAGAACGGCGCGCCCGCGTATCTGGCGAGCAACATCCCGTGGACCAAGGTCACCCATCTCAACTACGCGTTCGCGCATGTCGACGCGCAGAACAAGGTGTCGGTCGGCGCCCCGGGCCCGAACAACGAGTCCATCGGCATGGAATGGCCGGGCGTGCCCGGCGCCGAGATGGATCCCTCGTTGCCCTACAAGGGACATTTCAATCTGCTGAACAAGTACAAGAAACAGTACCCGAACGTGAAGTCGCTGATTTCGATCGGCGGCTGGGCCGAGACCGGCGGTTTCCTCAATCCGGACGGCACGCGCAACGCGTCGGGCGGGTTCTACAAGATGACGCAGAGCCAGGCGAGCATCGACACCTTCGCGGATTCGGTCGTGAAGTTCCTGCGCGACTACGGATTCAACGGCGCGGACATCGACTACGAGTACGCGACGTCGGCGAACTACGCCGGCAACCCGGACGACTACTGGATCGCGCAGGCCAACCGGGGCACCCTCTGGGCGGGCTACGAGAACCTGATGCGCACGTTGCGCCACAAGATCGACCAGGCGGGCGCCGCCGACGGCAAGCACTACCTGCTGACCGCGGCCGTCCCCGCGTCCGGCTGGCTGCTGCGCGGCCAGGAGGTCTACGGCGTCACGCAGTATCTCGACTACGCCAACATGATGAGCTACGACCTGCACGGCGCGTGGAACCAGTTCGCCGGGCCGAACGCCGCGCTCTACGACAACGGCAAGGACGCGGAACTCGCGCATTGGCAGGTGTACACGACACCGCAGTACGACGGGCAGGGTTACCTCAACACCGACTGGGCGTATCACTACTTCCGCGGCGCCATGCAGGCCGGCCGGATCAACATCGGCGTCGGGTTCTACACCCGCGGCTGGCAAGGCGTGTCCGGAGGGACGAACGGTTTGTGGGGCACCGCTCCACTGCCGGACCAGAAACAGTGTCCACCGGGAACCGGATCCCACGTCGGCTCGACCGTGCCGTGCGGCAACGGCGCGATCGGCATCGACAACCTCTGGCACGACATGAGCCTGACGGGCGCCGAGGTACCGGCGGGTGCGAACCCCATGTGGCACGCGAAGAACCTCGAGAACGAGATCACCCCGGACTACCTGGAGAAGTACGGGCTGGACCCGAAGAACAACCCGAAGGACCGGCTCTCCGGCTCCTACAACAGGTTCTACGACAACACGATGGTGACGCCGTGGCTGTGGAACAACGACAAGAAGGTGTTCCTGTCCACTGAGGACGAAGAGTCGCTCGCCACGAAGGCCAAGTACGTGGCCGACAAGGGCATCGGCGGCATCATGATCTGGGAGCTGGCGGGCGATTACGCCTTCGACAGCGCCAAGGGCCAGTACTTCATGGGCGACACGCTGATCACCAAGATCAACGACGGCCTGCGCGGCGCCGCCCCGTACGGCAACGCCAAGTCGCCTCGTCCCGCGCCTACGTCGGTGCTGAACGCGCACGTCAACCTGACCGGTTTCGCGCTGGGCGACGCGAACTATCCGATCACCCCGCGGATGCGCATCACCAACAATTCGACCACCACCATCCCCGGTGGGACGAAGATCGAGTTCGACTACGGCACGAGCGCGCCAGGCAGCATGTCCGACCAGTCCGGCTTCGGACTGACGGTCACGAGCAAGGGCCACAGCGGGCCCAACGTCGGCGGGATGAAGGGAGACTTCCAGCATGTCGCGGTGACCGTGCCCAGCTGGCAGACCATCGCCCCGGGCGCCACGATCGAGATCCGGCTGAACTACTACATGCCGATCGCGTCGCCGTCGAACTTCACGTTCACCTTCGGCGGGACGACGTACGCGATCGCGTCGGACAACCCGCGTGGCGGCGGTTCCCCGCCGACGACCACGACCACACCGACGACGGGCACCACGACCACGACCAGCCCGACGACCACGACCCGGACGACCACCACCACGCCGACGACGACCACCTCGGTGCCGTCCGATGCCTGGAAGCCCGGTGTCGACTACGCCACCGGCGCCAGGGTGACCTACAACGGCACGGCGTACGTGTGCCGTCAGGGCCACCGGTCGCTGTCCGGCTGGGAGCCGCCGAACGTGCCCGCCCTCTGGGCACCCGCCTGACCGACCCCGGCAGCGCGCGAAAGCTCGTGAGTGGCAAGGACGGTTCTAACCGTCCTTGCCACTCACGAGCCGGAAGCGTTCAGTAACGTCCGGCGGTCAGCTCGTCGAAGCCCGGGAAGTCCGCCGCCAGCGTCGCGCCGGTGAAGTTGCCGACCCATCCGCCGTCGTCGTGGAAGAACCGGATGGAGACGTAGTCCGGCCGCGTCCCCATGTCGAACCAGTGCGTGGTGTTCGCGGGCACGCTCAGCAGATCCCCCGCCTCGCACAGCACCGCGTACACCTTGCCCCCGACGTGCAGGTAGAACACGCCGGACCCGCGCGCGAAGAAGCGGTCTTCGTCGTCGTCGTGGGTGTGCTCGGCGAGGAACTTCTGCCTGGCTTCGGCGGCCGCGGCCGCCCAGCCGGGCTCGTCGGACGGGGTCATGCGGACGGCGTCCACGAACGTGTAGCCCTCGGCCGCCGAGACCTTGGCGATCGGCTCCTCGTAGGCGGCCAGCACCTGCTCGGGCGTCACTTCACGCGGCAGGTCACCGACGAGGTCCCACCGTTCGAAGCGGACACCGAGCCGCCCCAGTTCCCCGGTGATCACGGCCGGATCCTCGGTCCTGAGCGCGATCTCGCCGGGCCGGTCGTCCGGCCATACGGTCAGCAGGGTCATCGCACTCCCCTTTCCTCTCCCACGAGTCTTGTCTCTACCCGGAACCGGAGCAACCACTCCAAACATTCCAGGCGATGACGCGCGTGGCGCAGGTCATCTCCCCAGACGTAGATCCCGTGCCGCGCGACGATCACCGCCGGCGTGTCCGCCCGGAACCCCGCCTCGAACGCGTCACCGAGGACCCACATGTCCTGGCCGTTGGCGATCACCGGGATGGTCACCACGTCGTCGTGCGCGGCGCGGCCGAAACCCTTGAGCATCTCCAGGTCGCGCAGTTCGACGCCGTCCGGCCAGTGCTCGGCGGCCACCACCGGCGCGAGCGCGTGCACGTGGATCACCGCGCCCGCGCCCGACACCGCCGCGATCCGGGCGTGCAGGCCCGCCTCGGCCGACGGCACCTTGTCCGGATGCGGCTGATCGGCGACGGCGAGCCCGTCCTCTCCGACCACCACGACGTCGTCGCTGGTCAGCTCGCCTTTGTCCCGGCCGCTGACGGTGACGGCGACCCGCAGCGGGTCGCGCCCCAGCACCACCGAGAGGTTGCCCGACGTGCCCCGCATCCAGCCCAGCCCGGCGAACCGGGCGGACTCCTCGGCCAGCGCGCGTCCGGCGAGTTCCAGGACACTCGGCGTCGTCACTGAGGGACGACCTTCACCTCGTCGAACGTCCGGATGGTCCGGTGTGTCCCGAAATCGGCGTCGCCGAACGGTTCACCCTCGCGGGCGAGGCCGACGGTCTGCCAGCCGTCGGCGGCGGCGCCGTCGAGTTCGGCCGGGACGTCGGAGAAGAACACGATGTCACCCGGTTCGGCTTCCAGCGCGGAGGCGATCGCGCGGTAGGACGGCGCCTCGCGTTTCGGCCCGGCGTTGACGGTGTCGAAATGCTTTTCGAACAGGCCGGTGACGTCGCCGTCGGTGGTCCGCGAGAACGACGCGATCTGCCCCGCGACCGAACCGGACGAGAACACCGCGAGCCGCAACCCGGCCTCGTGCCACGACCGCAGGGCCGGGGCGACGTCGCCGAAGAACTCCGTCGTGAGGTCGCCCTCGGCGTAGCCGCGCTGCCAGATGAGCCCCTGCAACGTCTTCAGCGGTGCGATCTTCCGGTCCGCGTCCATCCAGCCGTGCAGCACCCGCACGACGTCCACTGTGGACGCCTCCGCCGTCAGCCCGCCGAGTTCCTTGATCTCGGCGACGGCGGCGACGACCTCGGGATCTTCCGGGTGCTCGTCGATCCACGGGCCCAGCCGCGGGCGCGCGTAGTCGTAGAGGGTCACGTGCACGTAGCTGGTGGCGGTCAGCGTGCCCTCGATGTCGAGGACCACCCATCGGGCGGTCAGCGTTGCGGTCACTGGTTCGCTTCCCCTTCTGCGTAGTACTCGCGGAGCCGTCCGGGTTCGAAGGCGCCGCGGTCGGTCACCACCGTGGTCACGAAACGCGGTGGTGTGACGTCGAAAGCCGGATAGTGCCCACGGGCGCGCTCGCCGGCGACGCGGTGGCCGAGCGCGCTCAGCACCTCGTCGCCGTCGCGGTATTCGATCGGCACGTCGGCGCCGGTCGGCGCGGCCTGGTCGGGCGCCTGGACCATGGCGTGGAACGGCACGCCGAACGCCTCCGCCGCCACCGCGAGCCCCAGGGTGCCGATCTTGTTGACGACGTGACCGTCCATGGTGACACGGTCGGCGGCGGTCACCAGCGCGCCGACCTCGCCCGACGCCAGCACCGCGGCCCCCATGCCGTCGGTGATCAACCGGGTGTCCGCGCCCATCTCGGCGAGCGTCTCGGCGGTCAGCCGCGCGCCCTGCAGGTACGGCCGGGTTTCCGTGCAGAAGAAGGAGAACTCCTTGTTCTGCCGTCGCGCGGCCAGCACGAATTCGACGAGGTACAGATCCGCCCAGCAATGCGTCAGCACGGTCGCCTTGTCCGGCACCAGCGCGGCGGTGTGTTCGCCGAGCGCACGGCTGCGCGACCGGTACAGCTCGTCACCCGCTCGTGCCCCGGCCGTCGCGGCCTCGACGAGATCGCCCGCCGCCTTGTCCACTTCGGACAGTACGGCGGCGACGGCCTTGCGCAGATGGTTGTTGGTCTTGCGGGTCGCGACGATCCGCTCGCCCACCCGTTCCAGATACGCCCGAGGGTCGGCGAGCCCGGACGCCTCACGGGCGGCGAGCACCATCGCGCCCAGCGCGGCGAAATACGGCCCGGACGACTGCGTGACCATGTCCTCGATGGCCACCGCGACCTCTTCCGAGGTCCGGCAGAGCACCCATTCCCGCTCGAACGGGAAGACCCGGCGGTCGAGGATGTGCACACCTTCGTCGTCGAGGCGGACACTTTCGGCGAGGATCGGCAGCGTCATCAGCTGTACCCCGAAAAGCACGGCGGGATCCCGTTGAGGAAGTGGTCGCCGACCTCGCGTGCCTTGTACGTCACGGGGTCGTGCAGGGTCAGCGTGCGGGCGTTGCGCCAGAAACGGTCGAAGCCGTACTTCGTCGCGGTGGCCCGCGCGCCGGTGAACTCGAAGACCTTGCTTGTGGTCTCGACCGCGGCCCGGCTCGCCACGATCTTGGCCGACGAGATCGCGATGGCCGCTTCGGCGCGCTCGGCCGGGGTCAGGTCGAAGCCGCGTTCGTCGGCCTCGCCGAGCGCGGAAACCGCGGCGTCGACGGCGAATCCGGCCGCTCGCGCCGTCGCGACGAGCTCACCGTAGCCCGCCAGGGTGTACGGATCCTGCGTCGCTTTGTCCACATCGGACAGTGTCCAGGGTCGCGCGGTCTCCCGCGTGTAGACGGCCGCCGCGTCGAGCGCGCCGAACGCGAGACCGACGTACACCTGCGCCAGCATGAGCTGGAACCCGATCGCCGCCAGGGAGATACGGGGCACCTTCGGATCGGACTGGTCCTCCGGCTGGACACCGAGCACGTCGTCACGAGCGATCCGGACGGCCTCGAACCGCACCGCGCCGCTGGCGGTGAGCCGCTGACCGATGTTGTCCCAGTCACCGGGGAAGGTGATCCCGTCGGCCCGCGCGTCGACGACGAAGGTCAGCTTCTCGCCGTTGTCGGTCCTGGTCGCGCTGACCACCAGACGGTCGGCGACGGCCGCGCCGGTCGCGAAGGTCTTGGTGCCCTCGACGGTGAACCCTCCGCCGACCGGGGTCAGGAGGAGGGCGGCGTCGAGCGGGTTGCTCACGCCCGCCCAGAACCAGCCCGGTTCGCTCGCCGCGCGCGGCCCGAACAGGCCGGTGCGCCACAGCTGCAGGTAGTGATAGCCGAGCAGATGGCCGACCGACGCGTCCGCGGCGGAGACGATCCGGGTGGCCTCGTTCGCGGCCGCCCAGCCGGCGGTGCCGAGCAAAGGCAGCAGACCGGACTCGCGCAGCAAGCCGACCTCGTGCACCGGGAGACGTCCGGCGAGGTCCCGCTCGGCCGCGTCCGCCGTCAGGGTGTTCGCCAGCTCGTGAGCCGCCTTACGCCACACTTCGGTCATTCCGCCCCTTCCACGTCGATGAGAGCGTCGAGGGCGACACGAGTAGCCCTCGCCACCCCCTCGGCCACGACGTCGCGGTGCGGGTCGTAGGCCGACGGGTCGGGGTGTTCGGGCCGCGCGTCGCCGTCGATCACGAGCACACCACCGGCCCGCAGGCCGCGCAATGCCGCGAACACCAGCAACGTGGAGAGTTCCATCTCAATGGCGATCACCCGCGCGGCCAGGTACTCGCTCATCGGGAGGGTGAGCACCAGCGGGCTGAACGCGGCCCGCGTCCACACCACGCCCCGATGCGCCTCCGGTGCCACCCGGCTCAGCGCCACGACGATCTCCGGGGTGGCGAACGCCGGGTACTCCGGATGGATGAGCTGCTGGGTGACGCCGTCGTCGCGGACCGCCGCCTCGGCGATGACGAGGTCGCCGTCGGTGATCCCCTCGGCCAGCGAACCGGCGGTGCCGAGCCGGAGGAACGTGCGGACGCCCGCCTCTGCGAGCTCGCCGAACTGGCACAGCGCACCGGGCCCGCCGACGCCGTGTGAGGACACGACGACCGGGACGCCCTTCCAGGCGCCGGTGTAGCTGCGGTACTCGCGGTTCTGCCCGACGAGGACGGCGTTCTCCAGCGATCCGGCCACGGCGGTCGCCCGGTCTGGATCGCCCACGACGAGGGCTCGCGGCGGCAGTCCGTGCCGGGGGATCTTGGTGATGGGCAGGACGTCGCTCACGCGGGCTGTCCCTTCTTGCGCTTGAGGTTGGACAGGAACAGCGCCACGAGCGTGACGACATAGGGGGCGGCGTCGGTGGCCTGCTGCGGCAACCCGATGCCTTGCAGCCGGAAGCCGAACGCCTCGGCGAGGCCGAACAGCAGCGCCGCGAGCAGCACGCCGAGCGGATGCGCACGCCCCAGCATCACCGCGACGACGGCGATCCAGCCGCGACCGGCGGTCATGTTCTCGGCGAAGAGCGTCACCGAGCCCAGCGCCAGCTGCGCGCCGCCGAGACCGCACAGCGCTCCCCCGGCCAGGATCACCCCGTAGCGGTATTTGACTACGTTGACGCCGAGGCTGGACGCGGCTTCCGGACGCTCCCCGACTCCGCGCAGCCGCAGGCCCCATGGGTGCCGGTACAGCAGCACGGCAAGCGCGGGCACCGCCAGCCAGGACAGGTAGACCAGCAGCGACTGCCCCGGAATCGGGCCGAACTGGCCGAGCCCTTGCAACGACGGGTCGCTGAAGGAGCCTTCGGTGCCGAAAACCGTGCGGATGAGGAAGCTCGTCAGGCCGACCGCGAGCAGGTTGCTCGCGACACCCAGCACGATCGGGTCGCCGTCGAAGGTGATCGAGCCGATCGCCAGGATCAGCGAGTACGCCGTCGCCGCGATCACCGCCACGACGACGCCGATCCACGCGCTGCCGGTGTACCAGCTGCCCGCGACCGCGCCGAAACAGCCGACCAGCAACGACCCTTCGAGCGAGATGTTGAAGACCCCGGCCCGCTGGCACAACGCGCCCGCGAGCGCGGCGAACAGGATCGGCGTCAGCGCGGTGAGCGACGAGGAGAACAGGCTCGCGTCGATCATGCCCGCCTCGCCTTCCGCTTGAAGACGCCCGAGGTCGCCGCCAGGAAGATGATCAGCACCGCTTGCAGGACCGCGGTGAGTTCGCGCGGGACCTGGGTGGCGCGTTCCATCGCGAATCCGCCGCTGGTCAGCGCCGCGAAGAAGACCGCCGCGAGCAGCGTCCCGAGCGGGCTGGCCCCGGCGAGCAGCGACGCGAGCAGGCCGATCCAGGTGTACTGCGGGGTGATCAGCGCACCGTCGATGAACCGGTACGGGAAACCGAGGACGGCGATCGCGCCGACCAGCCCGGCCGTCCCGCCCGAGGCGGCCAGCAGCCGCAACGTGAGTTTCGGCCGGTCGATCCCGGCGTAGGCGGCGAACCGCGGCGCCCAGCCGGTCACCTTCGTCTCGAAACCGGCCGGGGTGCGGGCGTCGATCACCGCGTAGACCGCGATCACCGCCACCACCAGGAAGATCCCGGTCGTCACGCCGTCGATTTCGGGCAACCGCGCGCCTTCGGCCAGCTGCGGGCTCTGCGGCAGGCTGGAACCGGCGTCCTTCAACGGGAACCGCACCAGATACCCGGCGAGCGACATCGCCGGATAGCTCAGCAGCAGCGTGCTGATCAGCAACGGGACACCGAGCCGGTTCTCGCAGACCGCGGCCAGCGCGGCGTACGCGGCTCCGGCGACGACCCCCGCGAGCAGCGCGAGGATCACCTTCACCGGTCCGGGTCCGGGCACGTACAGGCCGACGGCGAGCGCGCTGATCGCGCCGAGCACCAGCTGGCCCTCACCGCCGAGGTTCACCATGCCCGCGCGCAGCGGGATCGCGAGTGCCGTGGCCATCCCCGCGACGGGGACGGCGTACGCGAGCGTGTCGCCGATGCCGTCGGGGCCGAACGCGCCGGAGACGATCGCGCCATAAGCCGCCAGCGGGTCGGTTCCGGTGGCCAGCAACAGGATCGCGCCGAGGACGAGTGCCGCGGCGACCGGGACGGCGATGAGGCGGACGCGGCTCATCCGGCACCTCCGGCCATCGCGAGCCCGACCGTGTGCCGATCGGCCTCGTCCTTGGTGAACTCCGCGACGATCCGGCCTTCGAACAGCACCAGCACCCGGTCCGACAACGCGAGGATCTCGCTGAGCTCGGCGGAGATCAGCAGGACGGCGTGCCCGGCGTCGCGATGGGCGACGAGCCTCGCGTGGATGTTCTCGATCGCGCCGACGTCGACGCCGCGGGTGGGCTGTTCGACCAGCAGGAACGGCGCGTCGTGGGTGAGTTCGCGGCCGAAGATCGCCTTCTGCTGGTTGCCGCCGGACAGCGTGCCCATCGCGGCGGCGGGGCCGGACGCGCGGACGTCGTAGTCCTCGATGATCGCCGAGGCATGGTCGTCGATCGCCTTGCGACGCAGGAATCCCTTGCGCGCCAACGGCCGCTTGCGGTGGAAGCCGACGGCCAGGTTCTCCCGGAGCCCCGCCGTGGGCGCCGAACCGACCTCCGCGCGGTCTTCCGGGACGTGGGCGAGCCCGGCGTCCCTCCTGGCCCGCACCGGCAATCCGTCAAGGATCTGTCCATTGAGGACGATGGTGCCGCCGGTCTTCAGCAGGCCGGTGATGGCGCCGGAAAGCTCGGCCTGCCCGTTGCCCGCGACCCCGGCGACGCCGACGATCTCCCCGGCGCGCACGGTCAGGGAAACGTTGTCCAGCAACGGCTTTCCTTCCACACCGGGAACGGTCAGGGAACGGGCTTCGAGGACGGTGTCGCCGGGGGTTCCGGCCGGGTGGACGCGATCGAGGTCGACCTCGCGCCCGGTCATCGCCGCGGCGAGCCCGGCGGCCGTCTGGTCCGCGGTGCGCCCGCGCGCGCTGACGCGGCCGTCTCGCAGCACCGTGACGTGGTCGCTGACGGCGAGGACCTCCTGGAGTTTGTGCGATACCAAGAGGATCGTGCGGTCCTCGGCGGCGAGGGCGCGCAACACGCCGAACAGCCGCTCGGTCTCGGGCGGGGTCAGCACAGCGGTGGGTTCGTCGAGGATCAGCACGCCGGCGTCTCGGTACAGCAGTTTCAGGATCTCGACGCGCTGCCGGAGCCCGACCGGCAGGTCACGGACCCGGTCGCCGGGCCGCAGCCTCAGTTCGTGACGTTCGATCAGCTCGGTGACGCTGGCCGTGGCCGCCTTGCGATCCAGCAGGCCGCGACGGGTCGGCTCGCTGCCGAAGACGACGTTCTCGGTGACGGTGAGTTCGCCGAACAACGCGAACCCCTGCTGCACCATGCCGACACCGGCGCCGATGGCCTGCGCGGGCGAGCCGAAGGAGACTTCCTCGCCGTGCAAGGAGATCGTGCCCTCGTCGGGCCGGTGCAGGCCGTAGAGCACGGACATGAGCGTCGATTTGCCCGCGCCGTTCTCCCCCATCAGGGCGTGGATCTCGCCCGTGCCGACATCGAGGTCGACGTGGTCGTTCGCGAGCACTCCGGGGAACCGCTTGACGATCCCCCGGAGCGAGACGGCGTCAGGACTTGGCCGGGTCATCGACGACGATCGCGCCCGAGATGATCTGGTCCCGCAGCTCGCCGACCTTGGCCAGCACGTCGGGGTGGCTCGCGACGACGCACTGCGACGCCGCGGCGTCGGGCTCCAGCCCGGTCAGGGAGATGCCCTTCTCCTTGACACCGTAGGACTTCGTCTCGCCGGTCTTGCCGCCGAGGATCGCGTCGACCCCGTCGCCGACGACGACGTTGGTGCGCTTGATGACGTTGTCCACGACCTGTCCCGGGCTGGCCGGGCACTGGTTGGCGTCGACGCCGAACGCGAAGAAGCCGCCCTGCTTGGCCGCCTCGAACACGCCCAGGTTGCCCGCCGCGGAGGCCGCGCCCATGACGTGGTCGACGCCCTGACCGGCGAGTGTGGTGGCCAGCGCCTTCGCGCGGGCCGGGTCGTTGAACGGGTTCGCGCCGCCGATGAACAGCGGGGCGAGTGTGGTGCCGGGCTTGGCCTTCTCGGCGCCCTGCCCGAACGGGATCGAGTACCGGCGGAACTGGGGCGCGTCGAGGACGACGACCGCGCCGACCTTGCCGCTCTTGCTCAGCAGCCCGGCTTCGGCACCGGCGAGGTAGCTGCCTTCGTGCTCGCGGAACACCGCGCAGGTCACGTTCGGGAACGGTTTGGTGGTGCAGGAGTCCACGAACAGGAACTTCTGCCCGGGGTTGCGCTCGGCCTCGGCCGCGATCGCGTCGGCGAAGTTGAAGCCGACGGCGACGATCACGGCGGGCTTCTCCCGCACCGCGGCGGCGAGATTCTGCTGGATCGACGCCGGATCGGTGCTCTGGTACACCTTTTGCGTCCCGTTGTGCTTCTTGGCCGAGTCCTCGATGCCCTGGACGGCGAGCTTGAGGAAGTCGTTGACGCCGACCGGGCTCGGCGTGATCAGGACCAGCGCGGGACCGGCGGCGTTCTGCGCGGCCGGATCCTTGGCCGAGGCGTTGCACGCGGCGAGGAGCGTGACGGCGGAAACGGCCATGACGGCCCGCAGGAGGGTTCTCGGCGACATGTCCCGGACTGTATGTCTCCGGTCCACGATATGGCACCGATTCCCACCATGCGGGACCGTGTAGGTCGTTATACGTCACCAGGGTCGGCGCCGAGGGCCGCGTGCCCCGGCCGGTGGAGACCGGCGGTGCGGCTCAGCGTGAACCGGTCGATCTCGGCGCCGTCGTTGCGCAGGGTGCGCACGGTCAGCGTCGTCCGGCGGCCGGGCCAGGCGGGTTCGACGTCGATCGCGAGGAACGAGTAGCCGGTGTAGCGCACGCGGGACCACGAGACGGTTTCGGTCACCTTCTCGCCACCCTTGACCCTGTGATACGACTGGAACTCCCCCGCGAACGTGTCGGGCACGGGGAAGCTGTAGAGACTCTTCCCGCCGCCACCGCAGGTCGCGTACACGGTGCCGTCGCGGTCCGGCTCGACGGTGTCGCCGATCTTCACCTCACGGGTCACCCGCCCGCCACGCAGGGCGTCGGTGCGCTCGTAGATGTGGTTGTGCCCGTTGATCACGAGGTCGACCCGGTACTCGTCGAACAACGGGACCCACTGCTCGCGGACGCCACCCTCGGACGCGTGCTGGTTGGTCGTCGAGTAGGCGCAATGATGGAAGAACACCACGATGAAGTCGACGTCCGGCTGCGACCGCAGATACCGCAGGCGCCGCTTGAGCCAGGCCGTCTGGGAGCCGTGCGAGTAGCCGAGGTTGGCGGGGATCTCGTAGGAGACGTCGTTGGCGTCGAGCGAGATCACCCCGACGTTGCCGTAGATGAAGGAGTACACGCTGGGGCAGTCGTGCGGGCCGGTGCCGGGGAAGTCCCAGCGTTTGACCTGGCCGCCGTAGCCGTCGGGCGAGTAGAGGGCCTCCATGTCGTGGTTGCCGGTGGTGACCATCCACGGCACGGACGCGGCGACGCCCTCGATCTGCCGGTAGTAGGCGTCCCAGACCTTGGGGTCGAAGAGATCGTGGTCGGCGTCGGGCTTGGACCCGGGCGGCTTGCCCGCGCCGCTCGGATCGGCGTACGCGATGTCGCCCGCCAGCAGGTGGAAGCGCGGGTTCTGGCGCGCGACGGCACCGTCCTGCGCGAGCGCCGTCGTCGAAACACCCTGGTCACCGAACGCGGTGAAGGTGAACTTGCCCGCCGGAATCCCCCGTGCGGGCGCGGTCGTGAACGTCGAGATCGCGGCGGGACCGCCGTCCCCCGAAGCCGGGTCGAAACCCTCGTGCCCGACGGCGTACCGGTAGGTGTGGCCGGGCCAGAGATGGTCGGCCTCGGCGTGCAGGTAGTACTGGTCGTACGGCGCGATGACCCCGGCGACCTCGGAATGCAGCGCGCGGACCTCGGCCGGGATGCGATGACTCCAGCCGCCGTGGGCGTCGGCGATGCGCAGGAACGGCTTCCGCACCGGCGCCGGCACCTGCCACGCGACCCGCATCGACGTCCGCGGATTCCGGCCGAACGCGAGATGCCGCCCCGCCGGGACGACCTTGTCACCATCGGCGTACGCGGTGCCCTGCAAGAGAAGCGGCCCGGCCGCGAGGACGGCGCCCTTCAGAATCGTGCGGCGGCTGAGGAATTCGTGCTGTTCGGCCATCGTGAGACGCGAGGCCAGCGCGTCGGGAACACCGACCCTGGGGATTTCCATGCGCGGCATACTCGCCGACGGACATGTTCGGCTCGCGACGGTGAGACCAACGGAAGTGGTCTAGCTTTCCAGGGTGGGATCAAGGAGTTCTCAAGCGGTCTTTACCCTTTCGGCCTCGTGAGTGGTAAGGACGGTTCTAACCGTCCTTACCACTCACGAGGCTTTGTTCCGCATTTAGTCGGCTAACTGCGGCACGTTTTACTCGCTTCGTGCGCGAGCCGCATTTAGTCGACTAAATGCGGCTCGCTTTCTTCGCGTGGGTGGGTGTCGTGGTCGCAGTCGCGCCGGCAGCCGAGTCCCGGCCGGGCACCTGACGCTTCGCAGCTGAACGCGTTTAGCCGACTAACTGCGGCGCGTTCTCTTTTGCGTGGTCGCCATGTGCGGCGTCATCACTCTTCAGTGTTGTTCGTGCGTTTCGCTGGTCGCTTAAAATTACGAACACATGTTCGAAGAACGGTGCTATTATGGAGTCGTGTCCGAGACCTTCCTTCCCGAGTTGCCGCAGGAGCTGTGGCATGCCGGCAAGCTGGAGCTTGCCCATGGTGTGCAGCAGTCGTTGCAGGTGATCCGGGTGGCCACCGCCGCGTTGGGGCGATTCTTGGCGGAGATCGAGTCTCGGGGCGTCAAAGACTTGTACGGCCACGGCAGTACGGCCAGCTGGCTCGCGGATGTGGCGGGCTTGTCGCGCGGCGAGGCCGGTGCGATCGTGAAACGGGCCATCGCGCTGAACCCCACCCGGGCTCTGGACGGCACGGAGGTTCCGCCCGTCGCGCCCGCCACCGCCGCCGTCGCCGCCGAAGGACTGATCGGGAACGAACGGATCGATCAAATCCTGGAGATCCTGAAACGGCTCCCCGCCGACACGTCTGCTGAGGATCGGGCGAAGGCGGAGAAGATCCTGGCCGACCTCGCGCCGAACGCCGGACCCGCACAGCTCACCAAGGCCGAAGCGAACCTGCTGGGCTGGCTCGACCCCGACGGCAACGAACCCAAAGACCCCGAACCCAAGGAACCACGCCGCGAGATCACTCTGGAGCGTCGCAAAGACGGCTTCTGGAAACTCACCGGCCTGCTCGACGACGAGACCGGGGCCCGGACGGCGGCCGCGCTGGAGGCGCACGCCCAGCCGCGGCCGCTGGACGAATTCGGGCAGGCGGACCTGCGGATGAAATGCGAACGCATGGGAGACGCCTGGGCCGACCTGCTCGACCTGGCCATTGCCTGTCCGGACCAGCCCGGCACCAGCGGCTACCGGACCTTGGTGAACGTCACCATCGGACTCGACGAACTCAAGTCCGGCCTCGGCACCGCGTGCCTCGACTTCGTCGGCACCATGACCGCCCGGGAAGCGCGGCTCGCGGCCTGCGACTGCCTGATGTTGCCGGTCGTGATGAGCGCCTCGGGTGAGCCCCTGGATATGGGGCGCCTGCGACGATTCGTCACACCCGGGCAGAGACGCGCGTTGAACATCCGCGACAGGGGCTGCGCCTTCCCAGGCTGCCATCGGAAACCCAAGAACTGCCACGCTCATCATATTGAGCACTGGGCAGACGGCGGACCCACAGACCTCCGGAACCTCGTGCTGCTGTGCGGCTTCCATCACCGCCTGATTCACCACGGCGACTGGGAAGTACGGATGGCCGCCGACGGGCTACCAGAGTTCATCCCACCGCAGTACCGGGACCCGCTGCGACAACCCCGCCGCAACACCCTGCATCACGTCTGACCACCGAGGAGCCCGCCAGCCACCCAGGCGACGGGCTCCTCACCATGCCCACAACCTTGATCAACGGAAAATCCGGGACACCCAACATCCCCAACCCTCCGCCGATCAAGCCCCGCCCGCGTGGATCTCCGAGCCCTTCCACGGACCGCCCGACCGGACCGATCACGACCTATTCAGGGATAAGGCAAAGGTAACTTCGTGATCGGGCGCTCCCATGCGCACTCGACTCGCCGATTCCGCGGGTGTAGGGCGAAGCCGCATCAGACGCAGCGAAAGCCCCCTTCGGCTCAGCTGACGAGCACACCACTCAAGACCTGTCCGCCGCCTCGGCGACGAAGATCTCCGTCTCCAGGAAGACCCGCCACTGCGCGGGGGATTCGCTCCGCAAGGCGCGATAGGCGGCAGCCTGGACCTGGCTACCGGACCTCGCCCTGGTCCAGATCTCGCGGACCAACGGCCCCTCCTGAAGGTACCTGGCGTATCCGGCGTCGATACCGACGACGGCGGCGGCACGAACCTTGATGCCGTCCACCTTGTCCTTGGCCGCGGCCTCGAAGATGCCGGTGTCGATGAAAGCCCGCCACTGCCCGGGCGTCCGGCTGTGGAAGGCCTGGTACCAGACCTCGGAATCCCGAGGTGCCTGATCACGGGTCCAGATGTGCTCCACGAAGTACTCGTCCGGCAGCTGCGCGGCCAGCGCCGGATCCATACCGACGACGGCGGCCGCCTTCACCCGCGCGTCGCGAAGCTTCTTTTCCGCGGCTTCCTTCTCGGCAGCTTCCTTCGCCGCGTCCACGTCACGCTGATGCTCGACGAAGATGCCGCGGACGATGAAGTCCTTCTGCTCAGCCGGTGTCGCGCGGGAAGCGACAGCCGCGCCCGCCTTCACGAACGAGCCCTTGGCGGCCCGCTCCCACAACGCGAAGACGAAGTTCCCGTCGTCCTTGGCCAGCAGGATCGAGATCAGCTCGAAACCGAGCAGCGCGGCGGCGGGCTGCCGCTCCGCGCGCCGGGCCTGGTAGAGCGTTTCCCGGTCCAGATCCCGCTGGTGCGCCTCGTAGATCCCGGTCTTGAGGAACAACGAAGTCCACCCGCCGTTGTAGGCGTCGAGCGCGGCGAACTGGACCTCCTGCGCGATCTCGCCACGCTGCTTCGCGGCCCGGTGGATCTCGTGGACGAAGTCCCGTTCGGTTGCCCGCAACAGCTCCGGGGTGACCGCGAGCCCGACGACCGCGGCGGCGTTGGTGCGCACCTCGTCCGGTGTCTGCGTCACGACCGAAGCCGGAGCGGCGGTCGCCACAGCGGGAGCCCCGGCCACCACGGCGAAAGCCGCGACGGAAGCGGCCAGGAGAACACGAACTCTGGAATATGCCATAGGTAGGTTGTCGGTGCCGTTCTGCTCGCCGTCGTGGTCGAGCACGGGGGACCCCACCCAGCGTGACAACCCGGCATCCCCCAGCCACCAGGGATATAGCCCCGTGATCGACGATCGTTACCGATCACCGCGACCTTGCCCCGAATGCGAACTAACGCTCCCCGCGGATGGTCCGCCGCAGCTTCGGCACGCGCTCGTGCAACGTGCGCTCCGCCCCGCGCTGCGTCGGCTCGTAATAGTCCCGTCCCACCAGCTCGTCCGGCGGATACTGTTGTGCCAGAACACCTTCCGGCACGTTGTGCGGATACCGGTAGCCCTTCGCGTTGCCGAGTTTCTCCGCGCCCGCGTAGTGGCCGTCGCGCAGATGCGGCGGCACCGTCCCGATCCGCCCGGACCGGACATCGCTCAGCGCGGCGTCGATCCCGGTGATGACGGCGTTCGACTTCGGCGCCGTCGCCAAGTGCACGGTCGCCTGCGCCAGCGCGAGACGGCCTTCCGGCATCCCGATGAACTGCACGGCGTGCGCCGCCGCGACGGCCGACTGCAACGCCGTCGGGTCGGCCATGCCGATGTCTTCGCTCGCGTGCACCACCAGGCGCCGGGCCAGGAACCGCGGGTCCTCCCCCGCCTCGATCATCCGCGCCAGATAGTGCAACGCGGCGTCCACGTCCGAGCCCCGGATCGATTTGATGAACGCGCTGATGACGTCGTAGTGCTGGTCGCCGTCGCGGTCGTAGCGCACCGCCGCCTTGTCCACTGTGGACTCGACGATGGCGAGGTCGATCGTCTTGGCCTCGGTCGCGCTCGCCGCGTCGGCGGCGGCTTCCAGCGCGGTGAGTGCTCGCCGCGCGTCACCGGAGGCCAGCCGCACCAGATGGTCCCGCGCGTCTTCGGTCAGGGTGAGTTCGCCGCCGAGGCCGCGTTCATCGGCCAGCGCGCGCTCGATCAGCGCGACGATGTCGGCGTCGGTCAGCGGCCGCAGCTGCAGCACCAGCGACCGCGAGAGCAGCGGCGAGACCACCGAGAACGACGGGTTCTCCGTGGTGGCGGCCACGAGCAGCACCGTCCGGTCCTCCACCGCGCCGAGCAGGGCGTCCTGCTGGGTCTTGGAGAACCGGTGGACCTCGTCGATGAACAGCACCGTGTTCTCGGCGTTGTAGTTCCGGCGGCGGCGGGCTTCTTCGATGACCCCGCGCACCTCCTTCACCCCGGCCGACAGCGCCGACATCGCCACGAACCGGCGGCCGGTCGCGGCCGAGACGAGGTTCGCCAGCGTGGTCTTGCCGGTCCCCGGAGGGCCGTACAGCAGCACGGAAGCGGGGGCCGCGCCTTCGACGAGCCGCCGCAGCGGCGCGCCCTCACGCAGCAGGTGCTGCTGGCCGACGACCTCGTCGAGCGACCGCGGCCGCATCCGTACCGCCAGCGGCGACCCTGCCGGGACGGCGACCTCCCTCGGCTCGGCCGGCTCCGGCGGCGGGCCGAGGTCGGGGTTCACGGTGAAGAGTTCGTCCTGTGCCACGGTGTCGACGGTAGCCGTACCCACCGACGGTTCCGGCCACAGGTCAGCGCAGCCGCTCCCGGAACGAATGCCACATGATCACGGCCGCGTACGGCACGAACTCGCGGCCCCGCCGCCACACCCACGGGATGCCCTTGAGCACCAGCCAGCCGACGTGCCCGGCGGTACTCGGCTCCACGCCTCCCGAGCAGGTCAGGCTCACCGGCCGCGGCACCGCGAATCCGGCCTCGGCGAGCCGTTCGGTGAACCCGGTCGCCAGCATGCGGTGCCCGAGTTCCGACGGGTGCAGCCGGTCGACGCTCCACGCGGTGAGGTCGTAGGCGCCGGGCAGCAGTTCGAGGTCGAGACACGGCACGCCCTCGCGTTCGACGACCTCGTCGATGGCGGCGTTCAGCTCGGCCACCCGCTGGCTCAACGCGCGCCGCAGCGACCGCGGGAGGCGGAACACCTTCCCGTGGTCGTGGTAGCGCACCGGGACCACGACGGTGCCGACGGCGGCCAGCGAACGGATCACCTCGGTGAGGTCCGCGGCGATCTTCTCGGCGCTGAAATCGGGGCGCAGCGTGTCGTTCATGCCCGCCACCACCAGCGCGACGTCCGGCCGGTGTGCCACGGCCTCCGGAAGCTGCTTGGTCAGCACGCAGCCCATGCGCGCTCCGGTGAACGACGGGTTCAGATAGCCGTCCGGCTCGACGCCGAGCGCGTCGGCGACGAGCGGGCCGACCCCGCGCCAGCCGCCCCGGTCCGGCAGCGGGTCGCCGAGGCCCACGGCCGTGGAATCGCCGAGCACGACCAGTCTGCGAGCGGACCGCGGGGCGGAGGGCGCGGGAGGAATGAGGGGTTCGGGACTCGGAGTGACTTCGACACTGATCACGGTCACGGTAGCCACCATCGGCCACGCAGGCTCACCCGTGGTGATGCCTGGGTAACGCGGCGAGGACGGTCGAGCGAAAAGTCCGTGCGGCGGTTACCGGAACGCGGGATAGAACGCGAGATCGGCGTGCGGACCGAGCCGGGCGCCGAGGGCCGCGGCGACCCTGGTGGCGTGCTCGGAGATATGCGTCAGTCGGGCGCGCAGCGAATGTTTGGCCAGCTCACGCCACCAGGTGACCAGCGCGGCCTCCCGGCTGATCGGCGTGGCGTGCCGGTCCAGCTCCAGCTCCGGGAGGATCTCCCAGGTGAGGACCCACAGCAGGAGCAGCTGGCCGTCCATCAGGTGCTCGGCCAGCGCGTCCTCGTCCGCGAGCCCCGGCCAGACCGAGACGACCTCGGACCGCCAGGCCGCGATCATCGCCTCGCTCATCCCCGGCGGCAGGGCCAGCGCGTCCGCGCTCGACGCGAACGGGAGCCGCAGGTACGCCACATCCATCAGGGTGCTGCGCACGCGGCCGCGTTCGAAATCGAGGAACCGCACTCCGCCGCTGGTCACGAGGTTGTTGTCCGGACTGAGATCGACGGGGCTGAACGCGCGGTACGACGGCGCGCCCGCCCGCTCGGCGACCTCCATGACCCGCTGTTGCACCGGTTCCGGCGTCTCGACGTCGAGCAGTTCCTCCAGCAGTCCCGGCAGTTGCGCGCAGACCGCGGGCAGCGGCGCGTCCTCGTTCTTGACCGGGCCGCCCAGACGGCGCAGCAGCGCGTTGAAATCTGGCTCGCGGCTCGCCGTGCTCGCGTGCAGCCTGCCCAGCGACCTGGCCCAGGACAGCAACGCTCGTTCGGCGCCGCGCGCGTCACGGGCGTGCAGCTTGTCGTGCAACGTCGGGACACCGCCGAGGTCCTCGATCACCAGGACCCGGTCCCGGCCGTCGTGCGCCAGCAGTTCCGGGCACATCCGGTCCTCCGGGGCGAGCGCGGTGAACAGCTGGTAGCTGACCGCCTCCTGCGCGAACGGATCGGGCCGTCCCGGTTCGGGTGGATCGGGGTAGTGCTTGATGACCAGGGTGCGCGGCAGCGCGAACGGCGACGACGCCACCCGCGCCCGCACGACCGTGGCCGGGCCGCTGCCGGCGAGGTCCTCGGGGGCGACGAGGGTGATCGCGCTGCCGAATCGGCGCGAAAGGACCGACTCGCCGGCGGCGACCGCGGCCGCCACGGCGAGGGTTTCGGCTCCAGCTCCGACGGTCGAATCGTCGGCAGAGGAGGTATCGACTGTCATTGCCACCGACCCTACTCGTGACTGAGCAACCATGACCACTGAGATCCGGGCAATCGCGCGCACTGGCGCGATCCGGGGATCATCCGCGTGAAAGCGGACGTTCCGTCACCCTCGATCGTTGCCCACGACGGCGCAATGTCAGCACAATGGCCGCAGCTGCAACGATTCCGATGAGATTGACCAGCAGCTGGCCTGCCGAATAAAGGCATCGTTCCCACTGACCGGCAACCGCCGCGACCACCGCGTAACCGGCCGCGGGCACCGTCGTCACCGAGATGAACACCCCGACGAGCGCGGCGGATTTGGCCGACGTCATGGAAAGCATGCCCGCGGCGCCGGCGAGGAGCGCGACGATCAGCGACGCGATTCCCACCTGGTAAACGAAATCCACCTCGTGGTTGTCGGCGAGCTTGCTGACTTCGAGCACGCCGGTGGCGTTGCCGACCAGCACGACACCGAGGGTGATCGCCATGGCGATCGGGAAGCCGCCGAGCAGCGCGACGGCACCCTGCTTCACGAGATCTCCCCGCCGGAGCACCAACCCGACGGCGATGGCCGCCAGCGGGCCGAATTCCGGCCCCACGACCATGGCGCCGACGATGGTGACGGCCGAGTTCGTGATGACACCGACCGACGCCAGCAGGCACGCGATGGTCAGGAATGCCTGAAATGTCCAGGTGAGCCGGGACTCCTCGCCGGAACGGCCGACGAGTTCCTGCCACACCACCGCGTCCGCGCCTTCGCCCGGCGCGGTTTCCTCGGCCTTGTCCGCGGCGTCGGACACCGCGGTGTCCAGCGCCTCCAGCGTGATGCCGCCGGTGTGGTCGAGATCGAGTCCGCACAGCGACTCGATGATCTCGTCGGTCGCCTCGCGGGCGATGTCCGCTTCGATCAGGTCGCCCTCGGGCGCGACCGCCACCCCGCGATGCACGACGAGGTGCGCGGTCCCGGCGTGTGCCCGCAGGATCCGGACCGCTTCGCCGGTCCGGTCCGGCGGGCACACGGCCCTGAGGTGGAGCATCAGTTCTTGACGGGCGGCGCGGGCTTGGCGTCGATGCCCGCTTCCTTGCGCTGCTCCGCGGTGATCGGCGCGGGAGCGGCGGTCAGCGGGTCGTACCCGCCACCGGTCTTCGGGAACGCGATCACGTCACGCAGCGACTCGGCCTTGGCCAGCAGCATGACGATCCGGTCCCAGCCGAACGCGATCCCGCCGTGCGGCGGCGGGCCGAAGGCGAAGGCGTCGAGCAGGAAGCCGAACTTCTCCTGCGCTTCCTCCTCGGACAGGCCCATCAGCTCGAAGACCTGCTTCTGCAGCTCCTGCTGGTGGATACGGATCGAGCCGCCGCCGATCTCGTTGCCGTTGCAGACGATGTCGTAGGCGTAGGCCAGCGCGTTGCCGGGGTCGTCGGCGAGTTTGCCGATCCACTCCGGGGTCGGCGAGGTGAAGGCGTGGTGCAGCGCCTTCCACTTGCCGCCGCCGACGGCGACGTCGTCGGACTCCTCGGCCGAGATGAACATCGGGAAGTCGACGACCCAGACGAACGACCAGGCGTTCTCGCCGATCAGGCCGAGACGGCTGCCGATCTCGAGCCGGGTGGCGCCCAGCAGGGCACGCGCGTCGGCGGGCTTGCCCGCGGCGAAGAAGACACAGTCGCCGGGCTTGGCGCCGACGGCTTCGGCGACCGTCTCGCGCTCCTTCTCCGACAGGTTCTTCGCGACCGGCCCGCCGAGCGTGCCGTCCTCGTTGACCAGGATGTACGCGAGCCCGCGGTGCCCGCGCTGCTTGGCGAAGTCCTGCCAGGCGTCGAGGGTGCGGCGCGGCTGGTCGGCCCCGCCCGCCATCACGACGGCGCCGACGTACGGCGCCTGGAACACACGGAACGGGGTGTCGGCGAAGAACGCCGTCATGTCGGTGAGTTCGAGGTCGAAGCGCAGGTCCGGCTTGTCCGAACCGTACTTCTCCATCGCCTCGGCGTAGGTGATGCGCCGGAACGGCCGGGGGATCTCGGCGCCGATGAGCTTCCACAGCGCGGTGACGATGTCCTCGCCGAGCGCGATGACGTCGTCCTGCTCGACGAAGCTCATCTCGATGTCGAGCTGGGTGAACTCCGGCTGCCGGTCGGCGCGGAAGTCCTCGTCCCGGTAGCAGCGCGCGATCTGGTAGTACCGCTCGAGGCCGCCGACCATGAGCAACTGCTTGAACAGCTGCGGCGACTGCGGGAGCGCGTACCAGGAGCCGGGCTTGAGCCGGGCCGGGACCACGAAGTCACGGGCGCCCTCGGGGGTGGAGCGGGTCATGGTCGGGGTCTCGACCTCGACGAACTCCTGGGCGTGCAGCACCTCGCGGGCGGCGCGGTTGACCTCGCTGCGCAGGCGCATCGCGGCCGCGGGGCCGCTGCGGCGCAGGTCGAGGTAGCGGTGCTTGAGGCGCACCTCCTCGCCGACGTCGACCCGGTCGTCGATCGGGAACGGCAGCACGGCGGCCTCGGACAGCACCTCGAGCTCGGTGGCCAGCACCTCGATCTCACCGGTGGGGATCTCGGCGTTGGCGTTGCCTTCGGGCCGTTTCGAGACCTCGCCGACGATGCGGACGCAGTACTCGGAGCGCAGCTGGTGGGCGCGCTCGGCCATCTCGCCCTCGCGGAAGACGACCTGGCTCACGCCGCTGGCGTCGCGCAGATCGATGAAGATGACGCCGCCGTGATCGCGCCGCCGAGCCACCCATCCGGTGAGGGTGACCGTCTGACCGGCGTGCTCGGCACGCAAGGTGCCGGCTTTGTGGGTGCGAAGCACTGCGGGTGCTCTCCTTCGGCATCACGATTCTGCGATTCGACGGCGCTGCGGTTCGACTGCTCTGCGCCGACGTCAAAGGCTAACGAATCGCCCCGGATGCCTCGCGACCAGGTGTTCTCAGCTCGTCGGCCAGGCCTCCAGCGCGGCGACCATCCGCCGCGTATGCGCCAGATAGTCGGGCACGGACAGGACCCGGCCGTCGATGTTCTCCAGCAGCCAGCCCGAGGCCGCCTCCTTCGACGCGAAGAACTCCGTGCAGACCAGCGCCTCGACGTAGTCCTGGCCGAGGGCGAGGTCGATCCCGGACAGCCGTGACGCGGCGACGACGGCGTGCGGCGGGTCGACGCTCAAAACCCTCTCGCGGGTGAAGTGGACACGGACGCGTGCGCCGGTCGCCGGGCAGACGGCGTCCGCGTGCACGGGTTCGCCGGTGGCGACGGCCAGGAGGAACAGGTCGACCCGGTACCGGTCGGAGCCCGGCCGGCCGGCCGGGCGCGAGCCGCGGTCCATCACGACCAGGCCGTCGCGGATGACGAAACCCATCAGGTCCATCAACCGGTGGGCTTCGGCCGGGTCCATGCCGACGGTGGCGGCGAGTCTTCCGATGGCGATGGGGTGTCTGCCCGCTCTGGTCAGCTTGGTCGCGGCCCAGGCGATGCGGACAGCGGCGGTGCGATCCGTACGGGTGGTCAACAGGCACCTCCTCGCCTTCCTCCCGTTGAGATTAGGCACGAAAAGGATTTCCGCCAAGCCACTGCGCCGAACGGCCGAATCCGTTGTGCGGTAAGAAAATTCACAGTGCGTGACGGGCAACGGGACGCCGTTCCCGCGGTTGGTGCGGAATGGGGACACACTTTCGGCCGCACGAGGCGAAAGTGGCATACGCCGCCCCGGACCGGCTGTGTGCTTCCGGCTGTGTTGGGGATGGGACTTTAGGGAAGGTGTTGGGTGGGGTAGTGGGGTTGGGGAAGGGGCGTGGCGGCAGGGGGGCGGACC
>NZ_JBHXIB010000035.1:37587-81311 GCF_042723975.1 Amycolatopsis sp. NPDC058340
AGCCACTTTCGCAACGTTGAAGGTTGCGAAAGTGGCTTTCGCAACGCGCCGTCGACGCAGGTGAGCGCACCTAGCGGAGCGCGGGCGCCTCATAGCAGTTTCAGTTGCTCCGCAGCCGGAATCACCGCCTCCCCCGAACGCTGCACGGGCATCGTCACCTGCATCCGCTCCCCGTCGTCCGCACGGGAACCGAAGCCGTGGCGGCGCAGCAACGGGCCGACCCGGGCGCCGAGCCGTTCCCGATAGGACTTCGGGAGATAGGCGCCGCGCGAGTACAGCTCGCGGTATTTCGGCACCAGCTCCGGATGTTCCCGGCCGAGCCAGCGCGCGAACCATTCCCGCGCGCCCGGCCGCAGATGCAACGGAATGACGGTGACCCGGGTGGCACCGGCCTCGGCCAGCCGCGAGAACAGCGCGTCGAGCGCGGCCACCGAGTCGGTCAGGTACGGCAGCACGGGCGCGACCAGCACCGAACACGGCAGCCCGGCGTCGCGCGCCTTGCGGATCAGGTCGAGCCTCGCCCGCGGGCCCGGCGTCCCGGGTTCGAGCCGGCGTTGCAGCTCCTCGTCCAGCAGCGCGAGCGAGATCGCCAGCCCGGCGGGCACGTCCTTCGACACCGACTCCAGCAACGGGAGATCCCTCGCCAGGACGGTTCCCTTGGTCAGGATCGACAGCGGCGTCCCCGAATCGGCCAGCGCGGTGATGATGCGCGGCATCAGCTTGTACCGGCCCTCGGCGCGCTGGTACGGGTCGGTGTTCGTGCCCATCGCGACGTGCTCGCGGGTCCAGCCCGGCCGCCGCAGCTGCGCGGCCAGCACTTCGGGCGCGTTGACCTTCACGATCACCTGCGTGTCGAAATCGCGTCCGGCGTCGAAGTCCAGGTACGTGTGGGTGTTCCTGGCGAAGCAGTTGTGCGTGACCATGCCGTCGGCGATGAAGTCGCCCGTGCCGGTGGTGATGTCGAACAACGGCAGCTCGATGCCCAGCGGCTCGATCGACGTCACCTTCCGCCTCGTCCGGCCGATGGGGAGGCCGTCGAGTGACCGTTTCCAGCCGACGGCGGGATCGGCGAGATGGAAGAACCGCATCTCCTCCGAAGGCCCGCCGAGGATCTGCACCGTCCACAGCGGACGGAACTTGGCGTTTTCGCTTCTGACGTAACGGAAGCCGAAGTTCCCCAGCGCGGAACAGAAGGTCGAGACGATGTCCTGTTCGTCATGGGTGACGCGCAACGCGCCGTGCCGGTAGCTCCCGGCGAGGTCGAACAGCCCGGCCAGGAATCCGCGCAGCCAATGGGAATCCGGCGACGGCGGCACCTGCACGAAGCCGACCGACGCGCCGAAATCGGGCAGATACCGCAGCGCGCGGTCCGCGGCGTCCTTCTCGGCGGAGAACCCGCCGGAGCGCAACATCCCGCACAGGTATCCGGCTCGATAGCCGAGGGTGTCGTCCGGGGTGCGCGCGAGTTTCCCGACGCCGACGAGTTCGGTGCCGCCGACCAGATGCGGCCGCTGCGCCGCGCCGAACCGGGTGCCGGTGACGTGTTTCCAGCCGCGGCCGGTCAGGAACCGGTGGTCGCCGCTGGCCACGATGGACGTTCCGTCGTCGAGGGTCAGGCGGTACGCCGGTTTCAGCGTCGACCAGTGCGCGAGGACCTTCGTCGGCACCAGGCGGCGCCCCGCGCCACGCCCTCGCGTCCCGTAGATCGCGTCGCCGGGCGCCAGCTCCGCCAGCGCCTTCGTCCTTCCGTCGGCCATCAGGACCGGTGTCGCACCCTCCAAGCAGTACGTGCACGCGTGCGAACAACCGCGATACGGGTTCACCGTCCATCCGAACGGGACACCCGAGCCCTCGGGCACCTTGTTCAGCACGGATTTGGCGTGCACCTCGTGAAAGGTGACGCCGTCGAACTCGGGTGTGCGCACCGAACGCAGCAACCCGTCCAATCCGGGCAGTACCGGCTCGCCGCCGTCCGCCCGCTGTCGATCCCATCGCACCCGGCCAGTCGAACACATGTTCTAGACGGGTGTCAAACGCATGTTCGAACACGGGTGATCTTCGCGGCGTTTCGTCCTCTGGATGCGGTAGTTGCGCGTGCAAGTACCGCATTCAGAGGACGAAACGCGAGCTAGAGCTTCGTGATCTCGTCGGCCACGTACCCGGCGGGCTGGATCAGTCCCGCGCACCGGCTCTCCCCGCGCGGCGTCGCCGAACGACGGCGCACCGTCACCGAGTAGAAGTCGTCGCCACCGCGCACGGTGACGACCCGCGCGTCGGATTCGAGCAGCGGCTCCTCCTGGACGGCGAGCACGTCGTCCAGACCGGGCAGGTCCAGCCGCCGGCGGAGCGCGATCTCCGCGAACTGCGCCCACGCCGTCCGGGCGGACGTCCGGCCGCGAAGCTGCTCCGGCTCGACCTGGCCGCGCAGCGCGGCCTTGGCGACCAGCGCGGCCTCGGCCGGGTTGAGCTGGCCGTGCAGGAAACCGTCGGGGACCACCAGCAGGTTGCCCGCCCAGCGATCGCCGCCGACGTGGCTCACCTCCCAGGCCCGGCCGGGGTGGTTGGTGTTGAGCGTCGAAGCCAGCGGGCGGCCGAGGACCGCGCAGCACATGTCCTTGGTGCCGTGGGTGCAGACCAGGAACAGCGGCCCGTCCACGCGGGTGCCGAGCCCGCCGGTGCCCTCGGCGACGGCTTCGAGGTCCAGCTCGGCCAGTTCGCCCAGGTCGTGGATCTCGAGGCGTTCCAGCCAGCGGTTGCCCGGTTCGCCCCCGCCGACGTACACGGAACGAGGGCGATCCGGGTCTCGCTGGTGTTTGCCGGGACGGCGGATGAGCAGCGGACGGAGCCCGTGCGACCGTCTCAAGTTCTCGAGCAGCTCACGGCGCTCGGCGGGGAAGGCCTCGTCGAGGACGTTTTCCAGCGCGTCCGCGGGCCAGGGGCCCGGTTGCTCGATGAGCAGCCAGCACCGCATGTCCGCCGCGGTTCCGGCGGGGCTCGCCCCGAGCATGCGCGCGACGGTGGCGCAGCCCGGCAACGCGGCGGGCGGCGCTTGACCGTCCGGGGCTGGGGTGTCCGAGAGCTGAGCGGTCATCGGCCGACCCCTCCGGACCTCACCTTAGGCATGCCTTAGCTTACCCCGTCCGGGCTCCCTTCACACTTCTCGTCTCCTGTGACCTTCAGCCGATCGAGAGCAGCCCCTGCGTGGTGAGCTCGCCGAGGAAGGCCCGCACCGTCCCCCGATCGAGTTCGGACAGCTCGGCGAGTCGCTTGACCGCCTGTGGCGTGCCGTCGAGCAGCGCCTTCAGCAGCGGGGCCGCGGCACCCGCGAACACGAACCGTTTCCCGGCCGCGAGCAGGGTCACCCGGCCGTCACCTTCTTCGAGCACCGCCCTCGGGACGAGGAACCGGACCTCGGTCTCGTCGCCGTCCGGAAGCAGGCCGGGGGTCGCCGCCCAGGGCAGGCCGACGCGCGGATGCGCCGGGGCCGCCGAGTCGCGTTCGGCGAGGAACCGGTCGACGACGTCGCCGGTCAGCGTGGCTTCCAGTTCCGCGCGCAGTGCCGCGGCACGGGCCGCGCGCTCCTCCGCCGTCCCGAACCTCGGGAGGTCCTGCCGGAACGCGGTACTCGCCCGCAGCTTGTCGGCGAGCCACGAGACGAGGTCGATCCCCGTCGCCGGGCTGAAGCCGAGCGTGAGATGCAGCGACATCTCCCCCACCGCGGTGACGTCGTGCCAGTGCCCGCGCGGGACGTAGAGGACGTCGCCGTCTTCGAGGACGAAGTCGTCGATCGGCTCCCCTGGCCGCTCGGGCTGCTCGACGTCGCGATGCAGCGGGGCGGGCCTGGTCGGGCCGTGCATCCGCCAGCGTTTGCGGCCGGCGACCTGGATGATGAACGCGTCGTGGTCGTCCCAGTGCACGTCGAAACCGTGGGTCACGCCCCAGCCGGCGTACAGGTTGACTTGGACGCTCTCGCGGAGGTCGTGTTCGAGGCTCCTGGCGAGATCGCCGATCGGGTCGCTGAGTTCCTGGATGGCGTCGAGCACCATCGTCGCGCCGCCGCGCAGGTGCTCGGTGAACGGAGCGGCCTGCAGGCGGGGGACGGTGCCACTGCGGCGGGTGGGGACGAGATCGGTGTAGCTCTCCATGGGCACCGGGGTGCCGTCGAGCGCGAGGCGCAGCCGCGGGAACTCCAGGCGGTGCTGCCGGAGGATCGCGTTCAGCGCCGGCCACGGCAGCAGGTCGGCGAACCGGCCCGCGCGGCCTTCGAATCGGCGGTAGGTCTCGCCCTGGACGTCTTGGAAGAACTGGCTGACCCCGAGCGGAGCCACGAGGTCAGCCAGCGTCGGCGTTTCGGGCACTCAGCCGTCGTTGCCGTCGTTGTCGGCGGCCGCGCCGTTGGCCTTCCCGCGGTCGACCGCGGTCGGGATCTTCTCGACCTCCAGCAGCAAACCGCTGTCGGGAGCCTGCGTACCTGACTGTTCCTGTGCCATCCTGCCACCTTTTTCTCAGACGAGCGGACGGACCGAAAATCGGCCTGGAGCGCCGCCCAGCCTACGACACGTTTCCGGAAAATTCACTGTCCAGCAGGGAAAAACGGTCTAGTGAGCGATCTTCGACACCGTGGCGCCGGTTCACCCGGACAGCGGTTCTAAGCTGGCATTCATGGCTGATCCGGCATCCGTCCCCCGCCCGCGATGGGACGTGCTCACGGCCATCGGCGCGGGTGGCGCGCTGGGCAGTCTCGCCCGCTACGGATTGTCGGTCGCACTCCCCCATTCCCGGGGTCAGTTCGCGGTTTCCACCTTTGCCACCAACGTTTCCGGCTGTCTGCTGATCGGCGTCCTGATGGCACTGCTGACCGCGGCGGGCAACCCGCACAGACTGCTGCGGCCATTCCTCGGGGTCGGGATCCTGGGCGGCTACACCACGTTTTCGACCTATGCGACGGACACACTCGATCTCGTGACGGCGGGACGTCCGTTCACCGGGTTGGCGTACGCGTCCGCCACGGTGGCCGCCGCGCTGGCAGCCGTCTACGCCGGGCACGAGATCACCCGCGCGGTGAGGAAATGACCGTTCTGTTCGTCGCGGTCGGCGGCGGCCTCGGCGCGATCCTGCGCTACCTGACCGACCGGCGCGTCCAGGCGTGGCGGAATTCCGCGTTCCCCTGGGGCACGCTCACGGTGAACGTCGTCGGCTCGGCGATCCTCGGCGTGCTGACCGGCTGGGCACTGCACGGCGGGCAGCCGGACGCCGTCCGCGCGCTGCTGGCCGTCGGTTTCTGCGGCGGGCTCACGACGTTCTCGACGTTCGGGTACGAAACCCTGCGCCTGTTCACGGAGAAGGCGCGGCTCTACGCCGTCGTCAACGTCTGCGTGACGGTCTTCGCCGGGCTGGCCGCGGCGGCCGCGGGCCTGCTGCTGGCCGCCGCCGTCTGGCACTGACTCACACTTCGGGCGCCATCCGCCACGCCGCCGCGGCGATCGCCTCGCGCTGCTCGGCCGGAAGATCGGCCGCCATCTCCTCCAGTTTCTCGACGACGCCTTCGTGGGCGGCGTTCGCGAGCCGGAGCCCTTCTTCGGTCAGCGTGATCTTCAAGGCGCGGCGGTCGCAGGAATCCGCGACCCGCTCGACGAGCGCGCGCCGCTGCACGCGGTCCACCAGGCCGGTGACGCTGGATTTCTCGAGGTTCAGCATCTTGCCGAGGTCGGTCATCCCGACGCCCGTCTCCCCCTGAGCCAGCACACAGAGCAGCTGCGCCTGCTGCGGCGTGAGGTCGTACGACCGGCCGACGTCGATGAAAGCCCGCTGCACGAGATGCGAAAGCCGCACCAGCGCCGTCGCGAATCCGAGGTCTTCGGCCGTGGTCATGACCGAAGTCTACTTGACGATCGTTCGGAGTACGAACTACTGTAGTTCGTAGTACGAACATTACGCACTACGAACTAGGGGAACCTCATGACCACGACCGTGGCCGTCATCGGCGGGGGATACGGCGGCACGACCGTCGCCAAGGAGCTGGACTCGTTCACCGACGTCGTGCTCGTCGAGCCGCGCGAGGACTTCGTCCACCACGTCGCCGCGTTGCGCGGGCTCGTCGATCCCGAGTGGACGGACCGGCTCTTCTACCCGTACTCCGCGCTCCTCGAACGGGGACGGGTGCTGCGCGACCGCGCGGTGAGCGTGGACCAGGACGGCGTCATCCTCGCGTCGGGCGAGCGGCTCGCGCCGGACTACGTCGTGCTGGCGACCGGTTCGGCGTACCCGTTCCCGGCGAAGATCGACTTCCACGACAGCGCTTCGGCGAAGGCGAAGATCCGCGCCACCCGGGAGGAACTCGCGGGAGCGGACAAGGTGCTGCTGCTCGGCGCGGGCCCGGTGGGCCTCGAACTGGCGGGCGAGATCAAGGCGGTGTGGCCGGAGAAGGCCGTGACGATCGTCGACCCGGCGAAGGAGATCCTGCCCGGTTTCCCGGACGGCTTCCGCGCGGAGATCCTCCGTCAGCTCGACGACCTGGGCGTCGAACTCCTGCTCGGCACTTCGCTGACCGAGGCCCCCGTCTCGGAGCCCGGGCAGGCCAAGACGTTCACCTCGGGGCTCACCGGCGGCGGCGAGGTGACCGCCGATCTGTGGTTCCAGTGCTACGGCGGCGCGCCGCACACCGCGTACCTCGACGGCGAACTGGCCGCCGCGCGGCAGGCGAACGGACAGATCGAGGTGACGCCCGAACTGCGTCTCCCCGGGCAGCCCCGCGTGTTCGCGCTCGGCGACATCACGGCGCTGCCGGAGGGGAAGCTGGCGAAGGTGGCCGGTGACCACGCCGAGGTCGTCGTCGCCAACATCCGGGCGCTGATCGAAGGCGGCGAACTGCGTGCCCACACCCCGGGCGCGCCGATGATCTCGTTGCCGCTCGGGCCTTCCGGGGGCGCGACCTACACCGAGGAGACCGGGATCCTGGACGCGGCGACGACCTCGGAGATCAAGGGGTCGCACATGATGGTGTCCAGGTACGAGGAGATGTTCGGAGAGGCGTAACGCTCGTGAGTGGCAAGGACGGTTCTAACCGTCCTTGCCACTCACGAGGCTTTAGCGCGGAGCCAACCCACGCACGTGCGCGAACGGGTCCTCACCCGTCGGCAGCAGTGCGATGATCGGCGTCGTCAGCCCGTTGTCCACATAGGACTGCACCTGCTCGCGGCAGGATTCGAGGCTGCCGTGGACGATCAGGTCGTCGACGACCTCGTCCGGGATGACCTGGTTCGCCTTCTGCCGGTCGCCCGCCGCCCACGCCTCGTGCATCGGCGCGAGCGCGTCGCCCCGGCCGAGCCATTCGTGGAACGCGGCGTACACCGGCACGGTCAGGTAGCTCGAGATGAGCATCCGGCCGAGCCCGCGCGCGGCGTTCTTGTCCTCGGTCGGGCATACGAAGATCCGCGCGGCCAGTTCGACGTCCGGCCCGATCTCCGCACGCACCTTCGGTACGTCGGACGCGGCGAGCCAGTTGGTGATGGCGCCGTCGGCCTCCTTCGCGGCCAGCCGCAGCATCCCCGGCCGCAGCGCGGCGAGCATGATCGACGGCGGCGGGTCGGCGGGCCGCTCCAGCCGGAACTTGCTGACGGAGAACGACTCGTACTCCTCGGTGACCTTCTCCCCCGCCAGCGCCGAACGCAGGAACCGCAGGGTGTCCCGCGAGCGCGCGAACGGGGCCTCGAACTCGGCGGCGTTCCAGTTCTCGACGATCACCGGCGACGACGCGCCGATGCCGAGCACGAACCGGCCGGGCGCCAGTTCCGCGACGGTCGCCGCGCTCATCGCCAGCAGCCCGGGCCCCCGCGTGTACACCGGCACGATCGCGGTGCCCAGCCGCAACTGCGGCGCCCACTGCGAGGCCAGTACCAGCGGCGTGAACGCGTCGTGGCCGGCGGTCTCGGCCGACCACGCGTCGGTGTAGCCGAGATCCGGCAGTTCCCGCACCATCTCCTCGTGCGCCGCGAGCGGCACCCCGGTCAGCGGAATGGTGATGCCCCACCGTTTCATGCGTTCTCCTCGCTCTTGACCGCGGCACCGGACAGCTCACGCACGATCCAGTCCACCTGCGTGCGCATCAGGTTCTCCGCGACCTCTTCGGCTTGCGGCGTCATATGCGTCGCGCCGGCCAGCGGCAGGAACACGTGCGCGCGTCCCTTGGCCAGCAAGGCCGACGACAGGCGCAACGAGTGGGCGACGAAAACGTTGTCGTCGGCCAGCCCGTGCACGATCAGCAGCGCCCGCGAGAGATCGCCGGCACCGGCGATCAGCGAGTTGTGCTCGTACGAAGCCGTTTCTTCCTGCGGAAGGCCGAGGTAGCGCTCGGTGTAGTGCGTGTCGTACAGCGACCAGTCGGTCACCGGGGCGCCCGCGACAGCGGCGTGGAAGACGTCGGGACGCCGCAGCACGGCCAGCGCGGACAGATAGCCGCCGTAGGACCAGCCGCGGATCGCGACGCGTTCCAGATCGAGTTCCGGATGGAGCGCGGCCGCCGCGTGGAGGGCATCGACCTGGTCGGCGAGGGTGACGTCGGCGAGCTTGCCCGCGATCTCCTTCTCCCAGGCCGAACCCCGGCCGGGGGTGCCGCGCCCGTCGGCGACCAGCACCGCGAAACCCTGGTCCGCGAGCCACTGCGGGGTGAGGAAGGCGTTGCGGGTCTGCAGGACACGCTGGGCGTGCGGGCCGCCGTACGGGTCGAGCAGCACCGGGAGCTTGCCTTCGCTCTCCTCGTACCCGGTCGGCAACACCAGCGCGGCGCGCAGGGCCCGCTCCCCGAGCGTCAGCCAGGTCAGGTTCGGCACGACGTCGGGGTCGACGGTGAAGGAACCGATGCGCGCCACCGTCTTCTCGCCGGACACGACGGTCACCACCGGGCCACTGCGCTCCAGGGTCCACGACGAGAGCACGGTCAGCGAAGCGGTCCCGGAGCCGACGTGCACACCGTCCTCAGTGGACAGACGGCGCAGCTCGCCGCCCTCGGTGCGGAAGACGTGGATCTGGGTCGGGTCGGCCTCCGACGCGCTGAACAGCACCTCGTCGCCGACGTGCAGGATCGAGCGCACCTGCAGTCCCGGCGGGGTGACGGCCACGCCGTCGACGACCAGCCGGTGGTCGCCGTCGGCGGCGCTCTCGCGCACCAGACGGCCGTCGGTGGTCCACGCCGGGACGCCGGCGGCGAGCTCGACCCAGTGCTCGTCGGTCTCGGTGTGCAGCACCTCGACGGAACCGGTCGCCGGGTCGACCGCCTGGATCTCCAGTTTCCGCTGGTCACGCGACTGGACCGACAGCAGCGGCTTGCCCGCGGCGGACCAGTGCACCGCGGCCAGGTACTCCCAGCCGGTCTTCGTGACGTCGACGCGGGAGCCGTCGAGGCCGAGGACGGCCAGCGTCACGTCCGCGTTGGTGGTGCCCGCCGCCGGATACGCGACGACGTTCGCCGCCGACTGCGGATTGGCCGGATCGGCGATCGTCCAGCGCGGCACGGCGGCCCGGTCGGACCGCTCGACGAGCAGGCTCTTCCCGTCCGGCGACCACCAGTAGCCGCGGGTGCGGCCCATCTCCTCGGCCGCGATGAACTCCGCGAGCCCCCAGGCGATGTCGTCACCCGCCTCCTCTACGAGCAGGCGATCCTCGCCGGTGGCCCGGTCGATCACCCGCAGGCGCCGGTCCCGGACGTAGGCGACGTGCGTGCCGTCGGGGCTGGGCCGCGGGTCGACGACCGAACCGTCGACCAGCACCGCGACCTCGCCGGTGGCCAGGTCGAGGGTGTGGAGCTTGCCCGAGAGCGAGAACGCGGCGACGGTGAAGGCGTCGTCGACCGCGTAGCCGACCACGCCGCCGCCGGTCTCCCGGCTGCGCTCGCGGCGGGCACGCTCCTCCGGCGGCAGGTCCTCTTCACCGGGCAGCAGCTCGGCGGCGTCGACCAGCTTCGTCTCCTCGCCCGACGCGACGTCGAACGACCACAGGCTGTGCCGCGGGTCGGTGCCGGACTCGGTCCGCAGGAACAGGATGCGGGAACCGTCCGGGGCGACCTTGAACTCTTTGGGCGCGCCGAGGGTGAAGCGCTGGGTGCGGGCCTGGCGGCGAAGGAACGGGAGATCTTCGAGGCTGTTGTCGGTCACGACCGCACTCTCTCAGACGATCAACCGGGGACGCCAACGCCTTCCAGCTTCTTCAGCTCCGTCTCGGGATCGAAGCCGGCGGGCGGGAACTTCGGGTCCATCCCCTCGATCGTCTCGATCAGCAGCCGCGCGACCAGCCAGTTGCGGTACCACTTGCGGTCGGCCGGGACGGCGTACCAGGGCGCGGCCGCCGTGGAGGTCTTGGCGAAGATGTCGGCGTAGGCCTTCTGGTAGTCGTTCCACTGGGCCCGCGCGTCGAGGTCGGCGGGGTTGTACTTCCACCACTTCGCCGGGGTCTCCAGCCTCGCTTTGAGCCGCTTCAGCTGCTCCTCCGGCGAGATGTCCAGGAAGACCTTCACGATCGTCGTGCCCGCCTCGGTCAGCTCCTTCTCGAACGCGTTGATCTCGGCGTAGCGCTTGCGCCATTCCGCCGCGGGCACGAGCTTCTGGACGCGCGGCACCAGGATGTCCTCGTAGTGGGAGCGGTCGAAGACACCGATCTGCCCCGGTCCGGGGAGCCGTTTGCGGATCCGCCACAGGTAGTGGTGGCGCCGCTCGGTCGCGGTCGGCTTCTTGAACCCGGCGTACCGCACGCCCATCGGGTTGACGAGACCGAGGACGTGGCCCACCGTGCCGCCCTTGCCGGAGGTGTCCATCCCCTGCAGGACCAGCAGGAGGCTCCGGTTCCCGCCGCCGACGCCCTCCGCGTACAACGCCTCCTGCAGCCCGGCGAGCCTGCTTCCGGCGTCCGCGAGGTCTTTGAGCCCCTTGGGCTTCTTGGTCGGCCCGACCGGGAACGAGCCCGGGTGGTGCCGCTCGCCGCCCTTGCCGATCCTCAGCGTGTCCCGGACGGAGACGGTGTCCTTTTTCGCCATCCGGCGACGATAACCGCGGTCCGGGCCCGGCGCCTCCGGTGATCGAGGACGCCGCTGCACGATTTCGCCACTCGATGGAGTCGATACGCAACGAACAACGGGTCAAAGCAACGTTTCCCGGATGAAAGCAGCCGGATGGGCATCTAACCTGAACGCATGACGACCGCCGACTTCATCGCGCTCGACGAGCAGTGGAGCACGCACAACTACCACCCCCTGCCCGTGGTGATCGCCACCGCCGAAGGCGCCTCGGTCACCGACGTCGAGGGCAAGACCTACCTCGACTTCCTCTCCGGCTACTCGGCGCTGAACTTCGGGCACCGCCACCCCGGGCTCATCGCCGCCGCGGTCGAGCAGTTCGGCCGGGTGACGCTGACCTCGCGCGCCTTCCACCACGACCAGCTCGGGCTGTTCTGCAAGGAGCTCGCCGAGCTGACCGGTACCGAGATGACCCTGCCGATGAACTCCGGCGCCGAAGCCGTCGAATCCGCGGTGAAGATCGCCAGGAAGTGGGCGTACCGGGTCAAGGGCGTCCCCGACGGGACCGCGGAGATCGTCGTCGCGGGCTCGAACTTCCACGGCCGCACGACCACCATCGTGTCCTTCTCCACCGACGAGACCGCGCGCGCCGACTTCGGCCCGTTCACGCCGGGCTTCGTCACGGTGAAGTACGGCGACGCCGAAGCGCTGCGCGACGCCATCACCGAGCGCACCGCCGCGGTCCTGCTGGAGCCGGTGCAGGGCGAGGCGGGCGTGATCGTGCCGCCCGCCGGCTACTTCGCCGAGGCGCGGCGGCTGTGCGACGAGCACAACGTCCTGCTGATCGCCGACGAGATCCAGTCCGGTCTCGCCCGCACCGGCACCGTCCTCGCGCTCGACCACGAGGGCGTCCGCGCCGACGTCTACACCCTCGGCAAGGCGCTCGGCGGCGGCATCATGCCGGTCTCGGCCGTCGTCGGGAGCAAGGACGTGCTCGGTGTGCTGCGGCCGGGTGAGCACGGCTCCACCTTCGGCGGGAACCCGGTCGCGTGCGCGATCGGCCGCGCCGTCGTGGGCCTGCTGAAGACCGGCGAGTTCCAGGAGCGTTCGCGGGAACTGGGCGCTCACCTGCACTCGCGGCTCGGCGAACTGGTCGGCGACGGGCTCGCCGAGGTCCGCGGGCGCGGGCTCTGGGCCGGGATCGACATCGCGCCCGGCGGGCCGACCGGCCGTGAGGCGTCGACGGCGCTCGCCGAACGCGGTGTGCTGTGCAAGGAGACGCACGACCACACGCTGCGGATCGCGCCGCCGCTGGTGATCAGCCGTGAGGAGCTCGACCGCGGTATCGACGCCATCACCGACGTCGTCAAGACGCGGTGAACCTTTCGGACGGGTTGTACGTTGCCTGTCCATGGGAGAAGAGCGGGAGTGGGTGGAGCGGCCGCTGGTCGGCACCGAGACGGTGTCGCCGGAGGACTGGTCCGCCAGGGGTAAGGCGCTGCGGGCCGAGGCGCCGACGTCCGCGCACGATCACGCGGCGGCGGGCGAAGGACGGCCGAGCGTGGCGGAGTTCTTCGCGCGGAGCAACGAAGGCCGCCTGCCGGAGCTGGTCGAACTGCGGCGCGAGCGCATGCTCGCGTCGCCGTTCACCTTCTATCGCGGGGCCGCCGGGCTGATGGCCGCCGATCTGGCGGGTTCGCCGTCGTCCGGGCTCACGGCGCAGCTCTGCGGCGACGCGCACGCCGCGAACTTCGGGCTGTACGGCACGCCCGAAGGCCAGATCGTCATGGACATCAACGATTTCGACGAATCGGTGCCGGGCCCGTGGGAGTGGGATCTCAAACGGCTCGCCGCGAGTCTCGTCCTCGCCGGGCGCGAGGGCGGCATCGGCGAATCGGGCTGCCGTGAAGCCGCCGAAGACGCGGTGAAGTCGTACCGGCGCACCATCCGGGGGCTGGCGGAGCTGCCGTTCCTGCGGTCGTGGAACGCGTTGCCGGACGCGTCGGTGCTGAGCAAGGTGCGCGCGCACGATCTGATCGACGACTTCGAGGAAGCGGCCGAGAAGGCGCGGAAGAACACCAGCGCCAAGGTCACCGCGAAGTGGACCCGACGCATCGACGACCACGAGACCGGCCTCGAACGGCACCGCTTCGTCGAAGACCCGCCCGTGCTCACGCACGTCGACGACGCGACCGCAGAAGCCGTCGTGAGCGGGCTGGTGTCCTATGTGGACACGCTACGCGAGTCGCGGCGGACGCTGATCTCGCGGTACCGGGTGTCCGATGTGGCCTTCCGGGTGGTCGGCACCGGCAGTGTCGGGCTGCGCAGCTACGTCGCGCTGCTGCACGGGAACTCCGGCGAAGATCTTGTCCTGCAAGTGAAACAGGCCGTCCCGTCGGCGCTCGCGCCGTTCCTCGGCCTGCCCGCTCCGGAGCACGAGGGCCGCCGGATCGTCGAAGGCGCGCGGCTCGTGCAGGCCGAAACGGACATCCTGCTCGGCTGGACGACGATCGACGGCGTGCCGTACATCGTGCGGCAGTTCCGGAACCTCAAGGGCGACATCGACCCGGCGGAGCTGAAGAAGGACCATCTCGACGACTACGGCCGCCTGGCCGGCGCGTTGCTGGCGCGGGCGCACGCGCGATCGCTGCATCCGCGGCTGCTGGCGGGGTACTTCGAGGACGACGAAGACCTCGATGAGGCCATCGGCGCCTACGCCATTCGGTACGCGGATCAGACCGAAGCGGACTTCGCGGCCTTCGCTGCCCTCTGACCCCCCTGCCGCATTTAGTCCTCTAAATGCGGGCAGGGGCGCCCCGGGGGCAAACCGATTTGGGCACTTTCGCGCAGCTTCTCACGGGGGTCGTCAGTGGCGTTTCGGGTTGTTGAGGGTAAGTCAAAGGATGGCGTGATGGAGTCGGCGGTGCGAGCGGGCTCGCCACCGAGGCCTGGCATGCCCCTCAGGCTGTCCAAAAAGGACACTTTTCGAGAGCAAAAGTCCGATTTGGACACTTTCGCGCAGCTTCTCACGGGGGTCGTGAGTGGCAATGGTCGTTCTAACCCTCTTTACCACTCACGACCCACCGCAGGAACCGGACATCATGACATCAATCGGGCGCACCGTCCGCGCAAGGTGTCCGTTGTGGACACATCGCGCCGGGGTGATTCCGGAATCCCGCGTGACAGGGGTTCGATCCGGCCACTCACGACCACCTGGACCGACCCCTGCCGCATTCAGAGGACTAAACGCGGGCCCTCACACCAGGGCCAGGACGTCGTCCGCGCAGCCCCAAGCGACCGTGATCCCCGCACCCCCGTGCCCGTAGCAGTGCACGACCCGCCCGTCCCGCTCCAGCCGCACCTCGGGCCGGAACGGCCGCAAGCCGACCTTCGCGCCCAGCACCGGCGCGTCCGCCAGCGCGGGCACGAGCTCGCGGCACCGGCGCACGATGTCCGCGGTCACGCCGGGGTCCGGCTCGACCGAATCGCGGCCGGGCTCCTGCGTGCCACCGCAGACGACATGGCGGCCGTGCGGGATCACGTGCCGCAGCACCGGCGTCGAGCCGTCGACGATCCATTCGGTGAGTCCCGGATCGGCGAGATGGACGACCTGGCCGCCGACCGGCACCACGGTGGCGTCCCCGGCCAGCCGTCCCCCGCCGAGCCCGGCGGCGTTCACCACGAGGTCCGCGTCGAGGTCGGCCAACCGCGACACCGTGCGGTACTCGGTGCGCACGCCCCGCGCGGCGACCTCCCCGGCGAGCCAGGCGAGGTACACCGGGGTGTCGACCAGCGCGGTGGTGAAGGTGAGCCGTCCGGGTTCGTGGTCGAGGCCGGGCATGGACAGCGCCCACGACGGCGGCGCCGCCTCGCGCGGGACGACGTACGTCCCCCGCAGCATGCGGATCCCGGGAGCACCGAGGGTGCGGTACTCCTCGACGCTCGCCGTGGTCCAGCGGTCGACCCGGTCGGAGTTCGCCGCGAGCGGCGGGAACAGCACACCACCCGCGACCGCGGACGTCGTCTCCCCCGGCACGGCGTCGGTGAGCACCGTGACGTCGTGCCCGGCCCCCGCCAGCCGGTGCGCGCAGCTCAGCCCGATCACCCCGCCGCCGACCACCGTGATCCGCATCGAAAGCCCCCTTCGTCCTCGCGAGCCGTCCCTGCATGGTGACTGATCGCCCGTCACGTAATCTCGCCGGATGAGCGGAAGAGCGCCGTACGGGCTGGTCGCGGTGACGTGCGCCGTGATCATGGTCGTGCTCGGGGTGCTGGTCTCCGGCGAAGGTCTTTCCGTCCCCGACGAACTCGCCGTCAGGTGGGTGGAGCGCGCCTTCGGCCCCGACACCGACCTGCTGCTGCTCTTGGTGCTACCGACCGAGGCCTACGTCCTGCTCCCGGTCGCGGTGCTCGCCGCCGTCCTGTGCCTGATCGGCGGGCGCAGGCTCGAAGCGGTGCTGACCATCGTGGGCCCGCTCGTCGCGATCCTCGCGAACACCTGGGTGCTCAAACCGCTCTTCGACCGCTGGAAGTACACCTACCTCGCCTACCCCAGCGGGCATACCGTCGCGCTGGTCGCGGTGCTGACCGTGCTCGTCCTGCTCGCCCGCCCCGGCGTCGCGACGGCGGTCATCGCGACCGTGGGCGCGGTGGTGCTCTGCGGCGTGACGATCGGCATGATCGGCCTCGGCTACCACTACCTGACCGACGTCGTCGGCGGCACGCTGTTCGCCGTCGCGACCGTGTGCGCCACGTGGGTGCTGCTCACCTGGGCTGCACGGCGTCGCGCGCCAGTGCCGTCAGACGGCTGACGGCGCGCAGGTACTTCTTGCGGTAGCCGCCGTTCACCATCTCTTCGGTGAACAGCTCGGGCACCGGCTCGCCCGAGACCACCAGCGGGATGGCGCGGTCGTAGAGCCGGTCGGCGAAGGCGACCAGCCGCAGTCCGACGTTCTGGTCGGGCACCGGGTGGATGTCGCGCAGGTGCACCCTGGTCACGCCGTCGAGGAGCCTGCCGTAGCGCGAAGGGTGCAGCTTGCCCAAGTGCTCGCACAGCGCGTCGAAATCGTCCACAGTGGACTCGGGATGCGCGGCGGCCGAGGCTTCCAGCTCCTCGGGGCTCGCGGGCGGCGGCGCGTCCGGCAGGCCGCGGTGGCGATAGTCCGGGCCGTCGACGCGGCAGACGCCGAACCGGGCGGACAACGACTGGATCTCGCGCAGGAAGTCCGCGGCGGCGAACCGGCCTTCGCCGAGTTTGTCCGGGAGCGTGTTGGAGGTCGCCGCGACGAACACCCCGGCCGAGATCAGCTCCTGCAGCAGCCGGGTGACGAGCATGGTGTCGCCGGGGTCGTCGAGTTCGAACTCGTCGATCGCCAGGAACCGGTGCTCCGACAGGCGCCGCACCGCCTCGGCGAACCCCAGCGCGCCGACGAGGTGGGTCAGCTCCACGAACGTCCCGTACGCCTTGGGCGACGGCGTCTCGTGCCACGTCGAGGCGAGCAGGTGCGTCTTGCCGACACCGAAACCGCCGTCGAGATAGAGCCCCATCGGCCCGGACGGCGCCTCGTCCCCACCGCCGAACAGCGCGCGCAGCTTCGACTTCGGCTTCCGGTTGGAGGCCTCCGCCACGCGTTTCGCGAACGCGCCGCAGTCGACGACGGCCTGTGCCTGGCTCGGCTCGTCCGGGTTGGGCACGTAGGTGGAGAACCGGACCGCGTCGAACCTCGGCGGCGGGACGAGCGCGGTGATCAGCTCGTCGGCGGACAGCTCCGGACGGCGATCGATCAGGCGGGCGGGCATTCGCCGAGGGTAACGGCACCGTCGTCGCGGGTTCACTCTCCCTGACCGGGCGTATCCCCCGCTCAGCGGTGCCGTCGGGCGCGTGCTGGGATGACGGTGTGCAGCTTTTGTGGCCAACGACACCGGCGGAACCCGTCTCCGACGCGGACCTCGAACGGCTCTACGGGTATCCGGAAGACCTGACCCGGCCCTGGGTCCAGGTCAACTTCGTCAGCTCGGCCGACGGCGCGGTGGCGGTCGACGAGCTGTCCGAGGGGCTCTCCTCCCCCGCGGACAAGCGGATCTTCCTGATGGGGCGGCTGCTTTCCGACGTGATCCTGGTCGGTGCCGGCACGGCGCGCGCCGAGGGCTACCGCGGTGCGCGCATCAGTCCCGAACGCGCCGCCCGCCGCCTTTCGCTCGGGCTGTCCGAGGTGCCGCCGATCGCGGTGGTGACCCGTTCCGGTGAACTCGACCCCGAAGGCCCGTTGTTCACCGACACCAAGGTCCCGCCGATCGTCATCACCACCGAAAAGGCGCCCTGGGCGGCGCTGGAGCGCGCGGGCGCCGAGGTGCTCGTCGCGGGGACCGAAGACGTCGACCTCCACCGCGCGCTCGCGCTGCTGAACGAACGCGGGCTGCGCCGGATCGACTGCGAGGGCGGGCCGGCACTGTTCGCCGACCTGATCGCGGCCGACCTCGTCGACCAGCTGTGCCTGACCGTCGCCCCGCTGCTGGCGGGCGCGGGCGAACGCCGGATCGCCGACGGCCGCCCGTCCCCGGAACCGCGGCGGATGGACCTCGCGTCCGTGCTCTTCGAAGACGGCTTCACCATGTTGCGCTATCGCCGCCGGGAGGGCGGGTGAGCGAGACCGCGCCGGTTCCGGACGAGGAACTGGCGGCCAGGGCCGCCGGCGGGGACCACGATGCCTTCGACACCCTGGTGCGGCGGCATACGGCGAGGATGTACCGGGTGGCGCTGCGGATCACCGGCAGCTCGTCGGAGGCGGAGGACGTCGTCCAGGAGGCCTGGCTCTCCGCGTGGCGCGCGCTGCCCGGCTTCCGGTTCGAGTCGGCGGTGTCGACCTGGCTCTACCGGGTGACGACGAACGGCGCGCTCGGCGTGGTCCGGCGCCGGAAGCCGACGGTGCCGCTCGACGAGGGCGACGCGGGTGTCGTGCCTGGTCCGGAGGGGTACGTGGTGAGCGCCGAACAGGTCGGCACGGTGCTGCGCGCGATCGCCGAACTCGACGTCGGCCAGCGGATCCCGCTGATTCTGCGAGAATTCGAAGGATTGACCTACGACGAGGTGGCCGAGGTGCTCGAAGTCAGCGTGCCCGCGCTGCGTGCCCGCCTGCACCGCGCGCGGGTGGCGCTGCTGGCGAAACTCGGCGACAACTTCCGACCCGGGGAACGGTGATGAGCGAGGATCCGCGCGACGACCCCCGGTGGCAGCAGGTGCGCGCCGCCGCGAGCCGTCCGGTGCCGACGCCGCCGGGACTCGTCGAACGCGTGCTCCGTTCGGTCAGTGGCGTCCGCGGCGGGCACACCACCGCCCCGCTCGAGCTGCCCTCGTCGGGCGGCAAGACCCAGGTGTCGGAACGGGCGCTGGTGCTGATGACCCGAAGCCTCGCCGCCGAGATCGGCCGCGACCTCGGCGGGGTCCACGTCTCGGCCGTCGCGCTCGAAGAGGACGTGCTCCAGGTGCTGGTGACGATCCGGTTCGGCGTCGAGGCGGCCGTCGCGGAACTGTTGCGGCACCGGGTCAGCGCGGCGCTGACCGGCCAGCTCGGGTCGGCCCCGCCCACGATCAACGTCCACGTCGTCGACGTCCACCCGGACTGAACCCCCGCGACTGATTACCCCATCCGGGGGACATCGCGTGACGGCTCGGCATGCGCGGGTGTCCTGGTCGGTGAGAGCGTAGGGACCGCCGCGCGCGCAGGTCGCGCGGCACCGGTGCGAGAAGGAGCGAACTTCATGGCGCAGCCGAGCGCGAGCAAGCCCGACACCCCGGTCACGGGGTCGTCCCTCAACGAGGAAGGAGCCGCCGGCAAGACCACGATCTCGTCGGTGGTGGTGCAGAAGGTGGCGGGTCTCGCCACCCGCGAGGTGACCGGGATCCACGCGCTGGGCGGCGGCGTCTCGCGGGCCTTCGGCGCGATCCGCGAGCGCATCCCCGGCTCCGGCACGGTCACCACGTCCGGTGTCTCGGTCGAGGTCGGCGAGAAGCAGGCCGCGATCGACCTCGACGTGGTCGTCGAGTACGGCGCCCGCATCGTCGACGTCGCCCGCGCGGTGCGCCGCAACGTGATCGGCCAGGTCGAGCAGATCACCGGGCTCGAAGTGATCGAGGTCAACATCGCGGTCAACGACATCCACCTGCCCGACGAGAACGGCGGCGAGACCGAGACCTCGCGGGTCGAGTGATGAACGGGACCCAGACCGGCCTGCTCGCCGGCCTCATCCTCGGCCTCGCCGCGACCCAGGGCTTCACCGCGTTCCTGGTGACGCTGGCCGTCGGCGTCATCGGCCTCGTCCTCGGCCGCGTGCTCGGCGGCGAACTCGACCTCGGCGACCTGTTCGGCCGGGGCCGCGACAAATGACCCTCCCGGCCGAACCGGAGGACCGCGGCACCCTCACCATCGCGCCGTCCGTGGTCCGCAAGATCGCGCAGCACGCCGCGGACCAGGTCGACGGGACCACGCGCGCCGAGCGGCGGATCGCCGGGCTCGGGCTGGGGACACACGGCGCGAGCGCGAAGGTCGGCGGCGAGGGCAACGACGTCGATCTCGTGCTCGACGTCGCGCTGCACTATCCGGCGCCGGTGCGGCGGATCGTCGGCGATCTGCGCGCCAGGGTCACCGAGGAGGTCGAGCGGATCACCTCGTACCAGGTCCGGGACATCTCGGTGACGGTCTCCGCGCTCCTGCCCGACATCGCGCCCCGCGTCCGTTAGAAGGAGCACCCGCATGCGTTTGTTCGTCCGCCTGCTGTCGGCCCTGATCGGGCTGGCGCTGGCCGCCGCCGGGGTCCTGCTGGCGCTGGAGGTCGGCTGGGGCTGGTGGCGGCCGGGACGCGGGCCGCTGTTCGTCCCGTGGGACGACTGGCGCGACAGGCTCGCGGAGCTGTCCTGGAACACCGCCGAAGTCCGGTACCTCTCGATCGCCGTCGCGGTCGTCGGGCTGCTCCTGATCCTGGCGGCGGCCTCGGCCGGGCGGCGCGCCATCCGGCTGACCGATCCGGCGAACGAGGTCAGCGTGACCACGTCGCCGCGTTCGCTGGCGAGGCTGGTCGGGGTGACGGTGCGCGCACAGGACAACGTCGCGGGCGCGAAGGTCACGGCCACCGCCAAGAAGATCCGCGTCCGCGCGACGAGCAGGCTGGAAACCGAAGGCGAGCTGCGGCCGCGGCTGCTGGAGACCGTCTCCGGTCTGCTCGACGACGTCCCACTGGTGCGGCGGCCGAAGGTGTCGGTCGTCGTCGACTCCCCGAAGGACCGCCGATGACCCGTTCGGTCTCCGCCAAGGCACTCGGCCGGTCCACCGGCACGGAACGGACGCTGACCGTCCTCATCGGACTCCTCGCGCTGCTCGGCGGGGCCGCGGCGCTGGTGGTCGGCGCGGGCTGGCTCGGCACGTATCGCGCCGACCGGCCGCTCGTGGACCCGATCGCCCTCGACTGGCTGTCGCGGCACGCGCTCGCCGGCCGGATCGGCGCGATCGTGCTCGGCGTCCTCCTGCTGTGGCTGGGCCTGTGGTGGTTCTTCCGGTCGCTGCGCCCGGAAGGCCGCCCGGACCTCGAACTCGACGACGACCTCGTGGTGACCTCCTCGGCCATTTCCGAGGCCGTCCGCCTCGACGCCGAGACGGTCGACGGGGTCGGGCGCGCCCGGGTCCGCGCGGTCGGCGACAAGGAGAACCCGGCGCTGCGCATCACGCTCTGGCTCGTCGAGGGCACCGATCTGAAACGGGTCTGGGAGCAGCTCGACCACACGGTGCTGGCCCGCGCGCGGGAATCGCTCGGGGTGGACGTCCTGCCGACCGCCGTCCGGATCGAACTCGACACGACGGCACCGCAACGGGTGCGCTGAGCACGCCGGTGCGGCAAGAATGGCCGTCATGTCGCTTCCCCTGACGCCGCCGGTCAAACCGATGCTCGCCAAACCGGCGAAGGCGATCCCCGATTCCGGCGGGCTGCTGTTCGAGCCGAAATGGGACGGCTACCGCTGCCTGGTGTTCCGCGACGGCGACGAGCTGACCCTGCAGTCGCGGTCGGAGAAACCGCTGAACCGCTACTTCCCCGAGGTCGTCGAGCGGTTGAAGGCGGCGCTGCCCGACCGGATCGTGCTGGACGGCGAACTGGTTGTCGCCCGCGACGGGAAACTGGATTTCGACGCGCTCACCGACCGGGTCCACCCCGCCGAAAGCCGCATCAAACTGCTGGCGGAGCAGACCCCGGCCGAATTCGTCGCGTTCGACCTGCTGGCGCTCGGCGACGAGTCCTTTCTGGACGAACCGACGTCGAAACGGCGGGAACGGCTGGAGAAGCTGGCGTCCGACGGCATCCATCTCACCCCGGCCACCGCGGATCCGGCGATCGCGCGGCACTGGTTCGAGCTGTTCGAGGGCGCCGGGCTCGACGGCGTGATCGGCAAACCGCTCGACGAGCCGTACACGCCCGGCAAACGGGTGCTGCTGAAGTACAAGCACTCGCGCACCGCCGACTGCGTGCTCGCGGGGCTGCGCTGGCACGTCGACGGCGAACCGGGCGAGCTGGTCGGCTCGTTCCTGCTCGGGCTCTACGACGAGAACGGCGTGCTGCACCATCCCGGTGTCGTCGGCTCGTTCCCGGTCACCCGGCGGCGTGAACTGGCCGAGGAGCTGGCGCCGCTGATCACCGACGGCGCCGATCACCCCTGGCTGGGCGACAACGTACGGGAACACCAGCGGATCCCCGGCGGGATCACCCGCTGGAAGGCGAAGGAAGCCCCGTGGGTGCCGCTGAAGCTGGAGAAGGTGGTCGAGGTCGGCTACGAACACACGGAAGGCGGATATCCGTCGCGGTTCCGCCACACCGCGCAGTTCAAACGCTGGCGCCCCGACCGCGAACCGGACTCCTGCACCTACGCCCAGCTCGACGAGGTCGCCCGCTACGACCTGGACGCCGTGTTCCGCGGCGAGGTGAAACGCACCCGCTAACCGTGTCCTGACATCCGACCTGCGAAGCTCTGTTCCGAGCTTTTGTCATGCCGTGGAAGTGAGGACCAGCCCGTGAGCACCGCCCGCCGCACGCCACGGCTGTTCCTGACGACCACCGTGGTGGCGGCCGTGCTCGCGGGCTGCACGGCGGGGCCCTCGGTCCGGCCGGCGGTGATCGACAACGACGGGAAGCCGGATCCCGGCGGCCAGACGACGGCGCAGCAGGTGCCGCTGCCGCCGCTCGCCGAACCCCGGTCGCCGTCGATCAACTGGGAGGACTGCGACGAAGCGACCCGGCAGCGGCTGGGCCAGCCGTCCGTGCCCGACACGCTGAAGTTCTCCTGCGCCAGGGTGGCCACGACGCTCGACGCGCCGGACCTGCCGGGCCGCGGGCTCTCGCGGCTGTCGGTGGTCAAAACCGGCGGCGGGCCGATCCCGCTCGTCGTGGTGAACGACGTCGACGGTGAACCGGGGTCGCTGTACGCCGCGCGGCTGGCCGCGACGCTGCCGCCCGAGTTCCTGCAGAAGTTCTCCCTGATCGGCGTGGACCGGCGCGGGACCGGGTCGTCCGCGCCGGTGCAGTGCATCCCGGCGGAGATCCGCACCGATCTGCTGAGCGGCGACCCGGCGGCCGCCGACCTCGAAGGCGTCGTCGACGCGGCGCGCAAGGCCGGTCAGCAATGCGCCATCGAACTGGACGACTCGCAGGTCGCGATGGACAGCTGGCGGGCCGCGGGCGACCTCGAAGAACTCCGTGAGCAACTGGGCATGGACAAACTGCACGCGCTCGGGCGCGGCGACGGTTCGAAGGTGCTCGCCGAGTACGCCGTGCGGTTCCCGGCCCAGGTCGGCCGGATGATGCTCGACGGGCTGCCTGACCCGGCCCCGGACGCGGCCGCGGTGCAGGAACAGGTCGCCGCGAGCGCGCAGGCCACCCTCGACGCTTTCGGCGCCGACTGCGTCGCGAGGGGCTGCCCACTCGGCGACACCCGATCGGCCGTGACCACCGTCGCGGACCGGCTCCGCGCCGCCTCCGCGACGACCACCGACGGCGCGGAGATCACGCCGGGGATCGCGCTGTACGCCATCTACTCCGGGCTCGCCCAGCGCTCACGCTGGGTGGAACTCGCCGAAGCGCTCAAGTCCGCGCAGACCGGCGACGTCACCCCGCTGGCCGCGTTCGCCGAACCGGTGCTGAAGGACTCGCGGGCGCGGCCTTCGCGGCTGGACGGCACGCTCGCGACCAAGTGCAACGACAGCGCGACCCGGCTCTCGGCCGAGGAGCTCACGCGCGTGACCACGACCCTGCGCGACAAGTATCCGCAGTTCGGCGTCTTCGCCGCGCAGCAACTGGCGTGGTGCAGCCCCTGGCCTGTGCGCCGCGAACCGCTCCCGCCCGCGGGCGCGCCGGGTGCGCCGCCGATACTCGTCGCGGGCACCGCGACCGACCCGGTCACCCCCGAACAGGGCACCGGCCGGGCCGCCGACCAGATGCCGAGCGCGGTCACGATCACCTGGCAGGGTGCCGGGCACGGCGCGCTGAGCCTCTCGCCGTGTGTCGCGGACGCGACACGGGCGTTCCTGATCGACGGGAAGGTGCCCGTCGACGGGACCCTCTGCCCGGCCTGACCCGCCTCGGGCCTCGTGAGTGGTAAGGACGGTTCTAACCGTCCTTACCACTCACGAGACCCAGGCGGTACTACTGCCGGTAAGACTCCACCTCGGACACCGGCCGCGCCGTGGCCTGATCCGGGTCATCGTCGAACTCGACCCGCGCCCGCCGCTGCCGCAGCAGGTCCCAGCACTGGTCCAGCTGCTGCTCCACACTCGCGAGGCGGGACCGGTCGTCCGAGCTGAGCCCGGTGCCGATCGCCCGCGAACGGAGTTCGTGCTCCTCGCTGACCAGCTCGTCGATCCGGCTGAGGATGTCCCCGTCGGCCATACGCACCTCCCGCGAAACGTGGGTTGCTCCATCCGAGACGCTACGCGCAATCACGGGAATGCGCGTACCGCCCGATTCGTTACGCGGGGCATGAGCACAGTGGAGCTGACCGCCGCCAACTTCGACCAGGTCGTGTCGGACAACGACTTCGTCATCATCGATTTCTGGGCCGGCTGGTGCATGCCGTGCCGTCAGTTCGCGCCGACCTACGAGAAGGTGTCGGAGAACCACGACGACATCGTGTTCGCGAGCGTCGACACCGAGGCCGAGCAGCAGCTGGCCGCCGCCTTCGACGTGCGCTCGATCCCCACGCTCGCGGTCATCCGCGACAAGACGGTGATCTACGCCCAGCCGGGCGCGCTGCCGGAGAAGACGCTCGAAGACCTCATCCAGCAGGCGCGCGACATCGACATGGACAAGCTCAAGGAAGAGGCCCAGGAGGCCTGACGAGCATGGAGAAGGGGCCCTTCCCGGCGGGTTTCGCCGGGAAGGGCCCCTTTGTCCTTCAGCGGAACAGTGCCACCGGGGGCCGGGTCAGCCCTTGGTGGCGAGTCCGCGCAGGAAGAACGCCAGGTTCGCCGGGCGTTCCGCCAGCCTGCGCATGAAATAGCCGTACCATTCGTCGCCGTAGGGGACGTAGACGCGCATCGTCTTGCCGTCGCCCGCGATGCGGCGCTGCTCTTCGGGACGGATCCCGTACAGCATCTGGAATTCGTGGTCGTCCGCCTTGCGGCCCGCGTCCGCCGCGAGCTTCTCGGCGATCGCGATCATCCGCGGGTCGTGCGAGGCGACCATCGGATAACCCTTGCCCTGCATGAGGATCTTCAGGCAGCGCACGTAGGACTTGTCCACTTCGGACTTGTCCTGGAACGCGACCTCCTCGGGTTCGGCGTACGCGCCCTTGCACAGCCGGACACGGGAACCCTCGGCCGCCAGGTCACGGCAGTCCTGCTCGGTGCGCCGCAGGTAGGCCTGCAGCACCGCGCCGACCCACGGGTACTCGGTGCGCAGCTCCTTGAGGATGCCCAGCGTCGAGTCGGTGGTGGTGTGGTCCTCCATGTCGAGGGTGACCGTGGCACCGACCGCTTCGGCCGCCGCGCAGATCTTGCGGGCGTTCTCCAGCGCGACCTTCTCGCCGTCGACGGGCAGGAACTGGCCCACCGCGGACAGCTTCACCGACACGTCGGCGCCGAACGCGAGGCCGTCGGCCGCCAGCGCGGTCAGCAGTTCCTCGTAGGCGCGGACGGTCGTCGCGGCCTGTTCGGCGTCGGTGGTGTCCTCGCCGAGGTGGTCGAGGGTGACCCGGAGGCCGTCGTCGGCCAGTTCACGGACCACCCGCGCGGCGTCGGGCGTCTTCGAACCGGCGACGAACCGGCCCACCACCGATCGGGTGGCGGGGACGACCTCGACCAGCTTGCGCATCCGCTGGGATCGAGCGGCGGCGAGCAACGGGGCACGCAACATCACGAACTCCTGGTTCTCAGCCCTGGTGGGGGTAACGGACGCTGGTGGGCGGGACGAAGGTCTCCTTGACCGAGCGCGGGCTCGTCCAGCGGAGCAGGTTGAACACCGAACCGGCCTTGTCGTTGGTGCCGGACGCGCGGGCGCCGCCGAAGGGCTGCTGGCCGACGACCGCGCCGGTCGGCTTGTCGTTGACGTAGAAGTTGCCGGCGGCGAAGCGCAGCGCCTCGGACGCCTTCGCCACGGCGGTGCGGTCGTTCGCGATGACCGCGCCGGTGAGCGCGTAGTCGGCGGTCTCGTCGACGAGCTTCAGCACGTTGTCGAAGCCCGCGTCGGTGCTGTCGTCGTAGACGTGGAGCGCGAGGATCGGGCCGAAGTACTCGGTGCGGAAGATCTCGTGGTTCGGGTTGTCCGACACCAGGATCGTCGGGCGCACGAAGTAGCCGACGCTGTCGTCGGCGGTGCCACCGGCGATGACCTCGATCTCGGGGTCCTCGGCCGCGTTCTTCAGCACCGCGGCGTGCTTGTCGAAGGCGCGGCGGTCGATCACGGCGCCACCGAAGTTGCCCAGGTCGGTGACGTCGCCGTAGGTGATGGCCTCGGTCTCGGAGACCAGGTCGTCCTTCAGGCTCGCCCACAGCGAGCGCGGGACGTACGCGCGGGAAGCGGCCGAGCACTTCTGGCCCTGGTACTCGAAGGCGCCGCGGATCAGCGCGGTGCGCAGGATGTCGACGTCGGCGGAGGCGTGCGCGAGCACGAAGTCCTTGCCGCCGGTCTCGCCGACCAGGCGCGGGTACGTGCGGTAGCCCGAGATGTTGGCGCCGACGGTGGACCACAGGTGCTGGAAGGTCGCGGTGGAACCGGTGAAGTGGATCCCGGCCAGGTCGCGGTGGGTCAGGGCGACCTCGGAGACGGCCTTGCCGTCGCCCGGCAGCAGGTTGATCACGCCCGGCGGCATACCGGCCTCTTCGAGCAGCCGCATCAGCATGTGCGCGGCGTAGCTCTGCGTCGGCGACGGCTTCCACAGCACGACGTTGCCCATCAGCGCGGGCGCGGTCGGCAGGTTGCCGGAGATCGCGGTGAAGTTGAACGGGGTGATGGCGTACACGAAGCCCTCGAGCGGGCGGTGTTCCATCCGGTTCCAGATACCGGGCGAGCTGACCGGCTGCTCGGCGAGGATCTGACGGCCGAACGCGACGTTGAAGCGCCAGAAGTCGATCAGCTCGCAGGCGGAGTCGATCTCGGCCTGGAAGGCGGTCTTCGACTGGCCGAGCATGGTGGCGGCGTTCAGCTTGGCGCGCCACGGGCCGGCGAGCAGGTCGGCGGCGCGCAGGATGATCGCGGCGCGGTCGTCGAAGGACAGCGCGCGCCAGCCGGGGGCGGCGGCCTTGGCGGCGGCGATCGCGTCGTGGGTGTCCTGCGCGGTCGCGCTGTGGATGACGCCCAGCACCGCCTTGTGGTTGTGCGGCTGGACGACCTCGATCTTCTCGCCGCCGCCCTTGCGCTGCTCACCACCGATCGTCGCGGTGATGTCGATGGGGTCGGCGTTGCCCAGCGTCTTGAGCGCGCCCTCGAGTTCAGCGCGCTCAGCGCTGCCCGGCGCGTAGTTCAGCACCGGCTCGTTCTTCGGGGCGGGGGTCTGGGTCACGGCGTCCACTGACTGCTCCTGACTTCACTTCGCCGGATAGAGGTCTCACCCCGAACGGTAGACCGGACGGCTTCGCCACGGCTTGTTCGACTGGCTAGAATCAGGGTGACCATCTTGTCCGATCGGCTTAATTCGGTGATGACCTGACCACGGATACGACCACAGGTGCCTCCCTCCGGCATGTCCTCGCCACGCTCGGGGAACCGCTGGTCAGGATGCTCGCGGCCCCGGGCGGGCTCGGTGTCGGCGTGGAGGACGTCGTCATCCACGATCCGGAGGATCCGCCCGACGCCCATCCGGGTGACCTCGTCCTGGTGATCGGCGCTCGCGGGCGCTCGGCCTCCGGGGCGATCCGGGCGGCGGGGCGGTCCGGCGCGGCCGCCGTCGCGGTCAAGAACGGCTCGGCCGTCGTGAACGTCGCGGCCGACGCGGGGATCGCGCTGATCGAGGTCGGCCACGAGGCACGCTGGGAACAGGTCGAAGCACTGGCCAGAGGCGTGGTCGACGCGGCGCGCGCGGGTGGCGAAGCGGACAGCGGCGAGGTGCTGGGCGATCTGTTCTCGCTCGCGCAGACCATCGCGACGCTGACCGGCGGCCTGGTCAGCATCGAAGACACCGCGAGCCGCGTGCTGGCCTATTCGCGCGCGGGCGACGAGGTGGACGAACTGCGGCGGCTCTCGATCCTCGGCCGCGAGGGCCCGGAACGGTATCTCGCGATGCTGCGCGAATGGGGCGTCTACCAGCGGCTTCGTGCCGGTGAAGGCATCGTCCGCATCGACGAGCGGCCCGATCTCGGCATCCGGCGGCGGATCGCGGCCGGGATCCACGCCGGGTCGCAGCCGCTGGGCACGATCTGGGTCCAGGAGGGCGCGCATCCGCTCACCGAAAGCGCGGAGGTCGCCTTGCTCGGCGCGAGCCGGGCGCTGGCACCGCAGCTGATCCGGCACCGGACGCTGCCCAGCCCCGAGCTCCGGCTGCGCGAGGATCTGCTGGCAGGGCTGCTCGACGGCCGCGTCGACGCCGAGTCCGTCGCCGACGACATCGGCGCGGATCCCGGGAAACCCGCCATGGTGCTGGCGTTCTCGCTCCCCCGCGACCGGGCCGCGACCGACCGGCAGCTGCGCCGCGCCGAGCTGGTGCACCTGATCACCGTGCACACCGCCGCGTACCGGCGGAGCGCGCTGGTGAGCGTGATCGGCGGCCGGGTCTACGCGCTCCTCCCCGACCTTCCGGAGCACGCCGAAGCGCCGATCCTGGCGCTGGCCAAGGAAATCGTCGGCACCGCGCAACGGCATCTCGACGTCCGGGTGCGCGCGGCGCTGGGCGGTGTCGTGCCCCGCCTCTCGGAAGCGGCGGCCTCCCGCGGCGACGCGGACCGCGTGCTGGCGACGATGGCGCGCGGGCACGAGACCGCGGACGTCGCCTCGCTGGCCGACGTCCGCGCCGAAGTCCTGCTCTCGGAGGTGCTCGCGTTCCTCGGCGAGCAACCGAGGATCCGCGACCCGCGGCTGACCGGGCTCCTCGCGCACGACGCCGAACACGGCGGCATCCTGGTGCCCGCCGTGCTCGCGTACCTCGACGCGTTCGGAGACGTCCGGCGCGCGGCGCGCGAGCTGAACATCCATCCGAACACGGTCCGCTACCGGGTGCGCCGCGCCGGCGAGGTGTCCGGGATCGACCTGGACGACCCCGCGCAGCGCCTGCTCACCCAGCTTCTGTTGCGTCTCTAGGCCGGCGTCAGGCTCCGCAGCCCGGCGACCTCGGCCAGCGCGCGATAGGACTCCAGCCGCTCCGCCTGGTCGAACGTGCTGGTGGTCACCAGGATCTCGTCGGCGCCGGTCTTGGCGGCGAGATCGGCCAGCCGGTCCCCCACCTCGTCCGGGGTGCCGGCGAGCTGACCGTCGAGCGCCCGGTCCAGCCGCTCCCGGTCGCGTTCCGACAGCGGCCCGGCGAGGATCTCCTCCACCGGCGACAACGGCGGGAAGACACCGTGCGTGCGCGAATAGACGGTCGACCACGCTTCGGGGATCAGCAGCCGCCGGGCCCGTTCGGCCGTCTCGGCGACCGCGATGGCCGTGGACACCACGACATACGGCCGCGACGCCCGCGGGGAAGGGCGGAATCCGGAGCGATATCCCTCGACGGCTTCGAGCATCGGTCCCTCGCCCCGGACCGGCGCGATCACCAGCGGCAGCCCCAGTTCCGCGGCCAGCCGCGCCCCGGCACCGGTGGCCAGCAGGAACGCGGGCACGCGCAGGCCTTCCGCGGGAATGGCGTGCACGCCCGGATACGTCGTCTGATCGCCCGCGAGGAAGCCCAGCAGCTCGCGAACCTGTTCGCCGAAGCGATCGGCGTCGTCCTTGTCGTGTCCGAGCGCCTGCCGGACCCCGCCGGTGAACCCGACCGAACGCCCCAGCCCCATGTCGATCCGGCCAGGGAAGAGCGCTTCGAGCACGCCGAACTGTTCCGCGACCACGAGCGGCCGGTGGTTGGGCAGCATCACGCCGCCGGTGCCGACCCGGATGCGTTCCGTCGCCGAGGCGACGGCCGCCGCCAATACGGTGGGCGCGGAACCGGCGACACCGGGCACGCTGTGGTGTTCGGAGACCCAGAACCGGTGATAGCCCAAGGCTTCGATGTCCCGCGCGAAGGCGACCGTGTCCCGCAGGGCGCGGGGCGCGTCGCCGCCGCGGCGGGTCGGGGACCGGTCCAGTACCGAAAGCGTGATCACCTTCGGGTCAACGCGTCCCGGCCCGGCGGGCATTCCCCGCTCAGGGGCGCCAGCGCTCGCTGTAATCCGGGTGGTCGGCGTGCGGCAGGGCCAGCAGCCGCAGGGTCAGGCACCAGTTCGTCCCGGCCTCGTCGGCGGGCACATGGCACGTCTCGCACCAGTACTCGTTGCCGTACAAGGGGAATCCGGGGACCTTCTCCGAAACCGTGGTGCGGTGCGCCTGCAGGAGCCGCCGGGTCGCCTCGATCTCGTTGATCATCTGATTGACCGTGTCGAGTTCGAGGTCGTTGAGCGAACGGATCTTCTTTTCGATGACGACCTTGGTCTCACCGCGAGTGAGCGATTCGTTGATCTCGGTTTTCTTGACCGCCTGCATGATCAACGCCTGGCGTTGCCCCACACGCGCGGCGAGAAAGGCGATCAGGTCGTCCACGGGTACTCCTTCGTCCTCCCCCAGCCTAGTGTTCGGAGGGAAATGTCGCTGGCAGGAAGCCCGGCGTTACGGCCGGGTCCCGCGCGTCACACAGTCTCGTATCGATCCACCGCGGGGCGGTGACTGGTTTCTGGATCGACACGAAAGCGCAATCACTCCGGGAGCAAAACGAAGGGAAAACGTGAATTCGTCACCGCGGCCGCACGCGCCGTCACTTGGCGCGTGCTACGTGTCGTCCCGCGCCTTGCTCGGCTGGACGCGCTTCGGCTCACCGGGCATCTTCGGATAGTCCGGCGGATACGGCATCTCCCCGAGGCCGTGGTCGCGTTCGTCCCGCGCGTACCACTCCAGCAGCGTCTCGATGCCGAACGCCTGCTCGTCCATCGGCGCGTGGAGGTCGCCACGCTCGGCGTAGAAGGCGCCCGCGGTGAGGACGTCGAAGTCGTCCGGGTCGACCTCGGTCAGCAGATCCCAGGTCAGCGGCGTCGACACCGTCGCCCTCGGGGTGCCGCGGACCGACCAGGACGACGCCACCGTGCGGTCGCGCGCCGCCTGGTTGTAGTCGATGAAGACCCGGCCGCCGCGTTCTTCCTTCCACCAGGCGATGGTCGCCTTCTCGGGGATCCGGCGCTCGACCTCGCGGCCCAGCGCGATCACCGCGTGCCGCACGTCGATGAAGTCCCAGTCCGGCCGGATCCGCACGAGGACGTGCACCCCGCGCCCGCCCGACGTCTTCGGGTAGCCGGTCAGGCCCGCCGAGTCGAGTACCTCGCGGACCACGCCCGCGACCTCGACCGCGTCGGAGAAGCCCGCCTCGTCCGGCGGGTCCACGTCGATACGGAGCTCGTCGGGATGGTCGACGTCGGGCCGCCGCACCGGCCACGGGTGGAAGTCGAAGGTGCCCAGGTTCGCCGCCCACGCGAACACGGCGGGCTCGGTCGGGCAGACCTCCTCGGCGGTCCGGCCCGACGGGAAGGTGATCTTCGCGGTTTCCACCCAGTCCGGGGCGCCCTTCGGCACGCGCTTGGCGTAGAACCACTCGCCTTCGACGCCGTCGACGTAGCGCTTCAGCGTCGTCGGCCGCTCCCCGATCGCGCGCAGCAACGGCTCGCCGACCGCGACGTAGTGCTCCACGACCTGGCGCTTCGTGATCCCCCTGGCCGGGAAGTACACCTTGTCCGGGCTGGACACGCGGACCTTGCGCCCGCCCGCTTCGACCTCGATCGGCTCACCGTTCTTGGGCATGCGGACACCGTATCGCCGATCAGGGCCGGGGATCGGTCTCCACGACGGCCATCGTGACGACGTCATGCCACTCGCCGTCCCACCACAGCGCTTCCCGCTGGAGCCCCTCGCGGACGAAGCCGGCGTTCTCGTAGACGCGCTGGGCCCGCGGGTTGTAGTCGAACACCTCCAGCGAGACGCGGTGCAGGCCGACGGCGACGAACGCGTAGTCCAGGAGGAGCCTGGTCGCCTCGGTGCCGTAGCCCATGCCGAAGAACTCCGGCCCGTTCAGCGCGATGCGGAACGCCGCGGAACGGTTGTCCTTGTCGACGTCGGTGAGCGCGAGATCGCCGACGTGCGCGCGATCGGCCTTGCGCACGATCGCGTAGTCCGCGCGGTCGTCGAGACCGGTCCGCCCGGCCAGCCAGGTCCGGATCTGCTCGGGGGTGAACTTGGTGTGCGTACCGGTCAGCCGCATGGTTTCCGGCTCCTGCAAGGCCTTCCAGACGGTCTCGAAGTAGGTCTCGTCGAGCTGCGTGAGCACGACGTTCTCGCCGGTGAGTTCGGGCTGCGCCCGCAGCGCCTCGGTGTCGATCACGGCGGACACGGTACGGTGGACGCGGTGTCCGGCCGTACCAAATTGATTCTCGCGCTCACCGTGCTCGCCCTGTTCGTGGCGGCGGCGGTGCTGCTGCCGATCCCGAGTCCGGCCGGGCTGCGGGCCTGGGCCGCCGAGACCGGCCCGGCCACTCCGCTGGTGTTCTTCCTGGCCTATTCGGTGCTGACGGTGGCGCCGATCCCGCGCACCGTGTTCAACCTGGCGGGCGGGCTGCTGCTCGGCGCCACGACGGGAATCGTCGTCGGCATCCTGGCGACCACGGTCGCTTCCGGGCTCTCGTTCGCCCTTTCGCGGGCACTCGGCCGCGATCTGGTCACCCGGCACCTGCACCGGGCGAAGGTCCGCGCGGTCAACGACCGGCTTTCGGACGGCGGAGTTCTGGCGATCACCTCCTTACGGCTGATCCCGATGGTGCCGTTCGCTCCGTTCAGTTACCTGTGCGGAGTGTCATCGGTCCGTTTCGCCCCGTATCTGATCGGGACCGCGCTCGGCAGCCTGCCGGGTACGGTCGCGGTCGTCGTCCTCGGCGACGCGCTGACCGGGGAAACGCCTCCCGCCCTGCTGATCTGTTACGCCGTGTTCGCCGCCGCGGGGGCCATCGGGCTGGTGAAGGTCTTCCGCCGCAAGGCCAGTCCGGTGCCCGAACCGAGCGGCGAGGAAGAATTGCCCGCCTCCGCACCGGCGAGCTGACGGGGAGCCGAAACCGCCGCCCGCTACACTCGATCGAGTGCGCGGGACCTGTCAGGCCGCGTAGCGCCACCATCACCCGGAGAATGTGTCAGGAGCAGTCGCCATCGACACCGGTCAGCTGATCGCTGGGCACTATCGCCTGGTCGAGCAAATTGGTAGCGGTGCCATGGGGGTGGTCTGGCGTGCCATCGATGTCCGCCTCGAGCGCTCGGTGGCGGTCAAGCAGATCCTCCCGCAGCCCGGTGTCTCCGAGGCCGAACGCGACAACATGCGCCAGCGCGCCATGCGCGAGGCGAAGAACGCGGCCCGGTTCCAGCATCCGAACGCGATCGTGGTGTTCGACATCGCCGAGCACGGCGGCGACCCCTGCCTGGTGATGGAGTACCTGAACGGCCCGAGTCTCTCGGCGATCATCGCCGATGAAGGCACGCTGGCGCTGGGGCGCGTCGCGAAGATCGGCGAGCAGGTCGCGTCGGCGCTGGTCGCCGCGCACCGCGCCGGGATCGTGCACCGCGACGTCAAACCGGGCAACATCCTGATCGACGAGGCAGGCACCGCGAAGATCACCGACTTCGGCATCTCCCGCGCGGCCGGTGACATGACGCTCACCCAGACCGGCCTGATCGGCGGCACCCCGGCGTACCTCGCGCCCGAGCTGGCGCGCGGCTCGGACCCGGTGCCCAGCTCCGACGTCTTCGCGCTCGGCGCGACGCTGTATCAGGCGATCGAGGGCCAGACGCCGTACGGGAACAGCTCCAACCAGCTCGCGCTGCTGTACGCGGCCGCGAACGGCCAGATCAACCCGCCGCAGCAGGCGGGCCCCGCGACGGCGCTGCTGATGAGCCTCCTGCGCACCGAGCCGACCGAACGCCCGAGCATGGCCGAGGCCAGGGAGCGCCTCGCCGCGCTGGCGGCGAACGAATCCGGCGCGGGCATGGCCGCGTCGCCGCGGCTTTTCGGAGCGGGCGGCGGTAGACAGCCCGCCGTGCCCGAGACTCCCGGGCACGGCATCCCCGGCGGAGACCGCCCGCCGTGGCAGCGGACCGACAAGCCGGTCTCCTCCGCCGCGGCTCCTCCGCAACCCACCAAGACGCACACGCCGACGGCCGCGTTCATCCCGATGCGCTCGCCGTCCGCCCCGCCGAACACCCCGCCGCGCCCGGTCGCCGCGATGAGCCCGCCGCCGTCCGCGGCCGCACCGATGCGGCCGTCCCCGGCCAAGCCCGCCGACGCCAAGCGCAAAGCCGTCCTGTTCGCGGGCGCCGGTGCCGCGGTCGTGGTGATCGCCGTGATCGTGTTCCTGATCCTGAACTCGAGCAACGGCTCCAACACCCAGGCGGGCGACAACACCGGGGCGAACCCACAGCCCGGCACCTCGGCGCCGCCGAAGAGCGGCTCGTCTTCGTCGCGTCCCGCACCCGCGGGCCTGGGGAAGACCCCGAGCGAGAAGGTCACCAGCTACTCCAGCGTGGGGCAATTCCTGCTGGACTTCTTCGACACCGACAAGATCGGGACGTCCGCGAGCTGGAACAAGCTCACGGAGGCCGCGAAGGCGGTCTACGGCTCGGAGCAGGCGTTCGCCGAGTACTGGAGCACTCACAAGGTCACTGGTGCCGAAACCGCGCGAGCGGACAGCGGCGGCGGAAACCCCGACGGCTCGATCGACATGAACATCACGCTCAACAAGGGACCACGGCCGGCGCTGCGCGTGGTCCAGGTCGGCGGGCAGTACTACATCGACGCCGACACACGAGTACTCGGCAACTGACGCAGCGTGGCGGTGGTGAGACCCGCCTCGCTGGTGGTAGGCCAATCGCCGCTCTTGGCTTACTGTTGGCGGTATGGCCGATAGCGGACCTTTCGGACCTGGCCAGAATCCTCGTTTCCAGGAGGACCTGGTAGGCCTCGACCCGTACGACCCCGAAGCCCGGGCCTTCGCCGAGCATCTGGACCGCATCGAGCGCTGCGGCCCGAACTTCACCGTGGAGGCCTGCCTCGACGGTGTCTCCGATTTCGCCGACTCCAGCAACCGTCTCGGCGGGCTGCGCTGGTGGGTTTCGGCACTCGTCGTGGTCCTCATCGTGCTCGGCGTGATGGTCACCGCATGGGACATCATCGGCCGGGCCATCGCGTGGCTCGCGGGGTAACGTGGAACCGGTGAAAGGCATGAAACCCGTTGTCGGAGCCACGCCGCGCGTGGTCAAGTCCGAGCAGGAATGGCGGGAGCAGCTCAGCCCCGACGAGTACGCCGTCCTTCGCCAGGCGGGCACCGAGCGCCCCTTCACCGGTGAGTACACCGATGAGAAGACCACCGGGGTCTACCAGTGCCGGGCCTGTGGCGCCGAACTGTTCCGCAGCGACACGAAATTCGACAGCCACTGCGGCTGGCCGTCGTTCTACGACCCGGCTGACACCGACGCCGTCCTCCTCCGTGAGGACACCACCATGGGAATGCGCCGGATCGAGGTGCTGTGCAAGTCGTGCCACAGCCACCTCGGGCACGTCTTCGAAGGCGAGGGTTACGCCACGCCGACGGATCAGCGGTACTGCATCAACTCGATCTCGCTGAAGCTCGTTCCCGAGTCGTAACCGAACGAAGCGAACCACCGCCCTTCCCGGCGCGTTCCCGGATGACAGGAACAGCGTCGGGGAGGGCGGTCTCGTATGAACGAACCCTGGGGAATCTCCGGACCGGCTTTCGCGTGGCTGTACGGAGTCTGTGCCGTGCTGCCGTTTCTCGTCGCCGGCTTGTGGACACATTCGCTCCGGCGCCGTGCCGCCGACGAGTGGACGCCGCCGGGCCCCTATCACCTCGCCGCTCTGGCCGGTGGCACCGAGCGGGTCGCCGATGTCGCGGTGGCCACCATGGTCGCCGGTGAACGGATACGGCTGGACAGCCGAGGGCGGGTCACCGTCCTCCGAGCCGCATCAGGAGACCCGCTTACACGCGCCGCCGCCGAACTCGTCCCGCGGGCGGGCGACGGCGGACTCTACCGGTTGAAGAAGCTGCTGAGCCGGAGCGCGGCCGTCCAGGAAGTGCGCAACGAACTTCAGCTGAGCGGCCTGCAAGTGGATGAACGTCGCCGTCGCGCCGGGTGGCTGGTGGCCTTGATCGTCTACCTCCCCGTGCTCGCGCTCGGGCTGGCGAGGCTCGCCAACGCCATCCCGCTGGGTCGCCCGGTCGGGGTGCTGACGGGTCTCCTCCTCGCGGTGGTCGCGGCCATCGCCGGGACCGCCCTTCTCCAACGGCCGAGCCGCACCGTCCTGCCGACCTTGGCCGGGCTGGGCGTCATCGGCGCGGCCCGGCGGAACCCGCTTCTGGTCCCCGGAGTGGCGGGCGCGGTGGCGCTCGGCGGGTTGGCGGCGTATCCCGATCCGGTGATGGCGGACGTGCTGGTCAGGACCGGCGACGCCACCGCCAAGGGATCGGCGGGTTCGTCGGGCAGTGGAAGCGGCTGTGCGAACGGTTCGTCCTGCGGCGGTGGCGGTGGCGGCGGTTGTGGCGGCTGACGGCCCAACTGCCGTCACCGGACTCCACACCGGATGCTCGAATCACGGAACCACCACCGGACGGAAAAGCGTCCGACTACGGTAAGTGCACCTGCTCGCGAAAGGCCCGTGCGATGGAAGACACCTGGGGCATCCCCGGACCGACTTTCCTGGCGATCTATGGCGCCCTGATCGTATTCCCGGTGGTCGCCGGTTTCGTGTGGACGATCGCGACCAAACTGGGCGACAAGGCGCCGCGCGCCGAAGTGAGCGGCCCGCAGCCGACCGTGTACGAGTTCGCCTATCTCGCCGGTGGCCCGGACCGGGTGGTCGACACGGCCATCGCGACGCTGGTCGACCGCGGGACCTTGCGGGTCAGCAGTTCGAAGCAGCTCCAGCTGACGGGCCCCGAGCCCGCCGACCCGATCGAAAAGGCCGTCGCCAAGGGCGCCAAGCCGGGCTACAACGCCACGACCCGCGGCATCCGCGACCGGTTGCGGCTGTCGGGGCCGATGCAGGCGCTCGCCAAGGGGCTTGAGACGCGAGGGCTGGTCGTCGTCGATCAGACGCCGCGGATCCGCCGGGTCGTGTACTTCCTGTATCTCGCCGTCCTGGTCCTCGGCGTGGCGCGCCTGATCGCCGGGATAGCCGGCGACCGCCCGGTCGGATACCTGATCCCGCTGCTGATCTCGGCCGTGTTCGCGACGGTGATCTCCCGTGCGCTCAAGAACAAGCGGCCGGGCCCGCGACCGACCAGCGAGGGTGCCCGGGTCCTCCACAAGGCCAGGTCCGCGCACGGGCGGGAGCGCAAACGCGGCATCCCGAACGGACCGGGCTACGCCGGGGCGGCCGGTGCCGGGTTGCTGGGCGGCGCCGCGGCCGCGGTCGCGTTCGGCGGCCTCGCCTCGTACCCCGATGAGGAGCTGAGCGCGGCCCTCATCCCGCCGCCGGTCTCCAGCGGTTTCGGCGGCGGTTCGTCCGGCGGCGGCTCCTCGTGCAGCAGCGGAGGCAGCTCCTGCAGCAGCGGCAGCAGCGGCGGCGGCGGTTGCGGTGGAGGCGGCTGTGGCGGCTGACGGGCCCGGCAAGCTCGGGATCGGTATCGGCTGGCGGCACGAGCTCGATCTTTCGATCGCCCGGTTGCCAGGCGTCGACTGGGTCGAGGTCGTCGCCGAGAACCTGCACGCCGGGCATCTTCCGGAGACCCTGGTCGCGTTGCGCGACAAGGGAATGCCGGTCCTGCCGCACGCGGTGTCGCTCTCGCTGGGCGGCGCGGAGCCGCTGGACACCGCGCGCGTCGAGCATCTCGCGGTCCTCACCCGCGAGCTCGGCGCGCCGATGGCCAGCGACCACGTGTGCTTCGTCCGCGCGGGTGGCCTCGACTCGGGCCATCTGATGCCGCTCCCCCGCACCCGGGAAGCGCTGGACGTCCTGGTGGACAACGTCAACCTGACACAGTCCATCGTGGAGGTCCCGTTCGCGCTGGAGAACATCGCGGCGGTGCTGGAATGGCCGGACGCGGAGTTCACCGAGTCGGAATTCCTGCGGGAACTGACCGAGCGGACCGGCTGCCTGCTGATCATCGACGTCGCCAACCTGTACGCCAACGCCCGCAACCTCGGCACCGATCCCGAACGGTTCCTCGACGAGATCCCGTGGGAGCGGCTGGCGTACACGCATATGGCCGGCGGTGTCGAACGCGACGGCGTCTACCACGACACGCACGCCCATCCGGTGGTCCCGGAGGTGCTGGACCTGCTGCGCGAACTGCGGCGCCGCACCGAGCCGCCGGGTGTCCTGCTGGAGCGCGACGACGACTACCCGTCCGACACCGAACTGGCGGCCGAGCTGGCCGCGCTGCGGGAAGCGGTCTCGCCGTGACGTCGCCCCGGGAGCGGCTCGCCGGGCAGCAGGCGGAGCTGCTCAAGGCGCTTCTCGCCGGAGGCGACGCTCCGGCGGGTTTCGACGCGGACAGGCTCCGCATCGAGGCGAACGTCTTGCGGAACAAGCAAAGCAGGCTGGCCGCCTACCTCCGCCCGGATCTCGCCGAGGCTCTCGGCGACCGGTTCGCCGCACTCTTCCGCGAGTACGCGACGAGCCACCCGAAGACCGACGCGATCCGCGCCCGGGCCTACGCGGACGCGTTCGGCACGTGGCTCGTCGAACGCGCTGAGATCCCGAAACCCCCGGGCCGATTCGCGCGCCTGCTACGCCGCATTTAGTCCTCTGAATGCGGTTTCACCAGACCGGGCGGTCGCTCCCCGCCACGTGCGTCGCTTCCGTCCACTGTGGATTCGAGCCGGGCAGTGTTCCCGCCATCTTCACCCGGGTGACCCGACCGAGCTGGCCGTCGACGTCTTCGAGCCACTCGCCGCCGTCGAAGCCGGTGGGCCCCGGTTCCTTGCGTCCCAAAGAGTTCAGCCACTCGCCGGTCCCGGCGAGCGACGTGCGGACATGTTGGCTGCCGCCTTCGGTGGCCGCCCGGCGGACGGCGGTCATGATCGCCGCCGCGGTGAGCCAGCCGGTCGCGTGGTCGAGCGCCTGCACCGGAAGCGGTCCCGGGCCGTCGAGCCCGGCGGTCTTGCCGCCTTCGTCGGCGATGCCCGACGCCATCTGCACCAGGCTGTCGAACCCGCGCCTGCGTGCCCACGGCCCTTCCCAGCCGTAGGCGGACAGGTCGGCGACCACGATTCCGGGGCGGAGCTCGGCGATCGCTTCCGGCGAGAAACCCTTGGCAGTCAACGAACCCGGTCGGAATCCCTGCAACACGACGTCGGCGCGGGCGATCAGCTTGCGCAGCCGCGAGCGTCCGGCCTCGGTCTCGAGGTCGACGTACGCGGAGAGCTTCCCCATCCCGGTGTCGACGGCCAGCGGCGGCACGGTCGGCAGCTGCGCAGAACCGATGTGCATGACGGTCGCCCCGTGCGCGGCGAGCACGCGGCCCGCGACCGGCCCGGCGATGACATGGGTCAGGTCCAGGATCCGCACCCCGCCCAGCGGCCGGCCGGATTCGAAGAGCCGCACGGGTTCCGACGGGCCGAGCGGCCGGATGTCGGCGACCGGCAACGCGCTCGACGCCTGCCCCTGTTTGTGCGCCAGCCACTCGTCACGGGTCCGCATCACGGCGGCGGCCCCGCCGGCGCCGACCACGGCCGACTCGACCTCGTACTTCGACTTGGCCGCCACGACCTTCTCGAACGCCGCCCGCGTCGCGGGCACGCCCAGACCCCAGCACACGGCGGACACGTGACGCGGGTAGTTGCAGTGCAGCCGCACCCAGCCGTCGTTCGCGCGGTAGTCGCCGGACAGCGGCGCGCTGAACGGCACCGGCTCCCCGTCGACGCGGACGTACTGTTCGCTGTGGAACGCCGCCGCCGCGTGCCGCGTGTCGACCGAGACCTTGCCCGGCTCGATTCCCCGCAGCCGCAACAGTTCCCCGGCCGCGAGCGTCGCCGCGGCGATACTCGTCGTCGCCGCCTCCTCGACCCGGAAGGTGCCGGGCAGCACCGACTCGGGGCCGGTGATCTCGACGGCGTCCTCGGCGAGGGTGTCGCCGGTGAGCGTGGTCCAGACGCGGGTGTCCACGGAGGCCTTCACTAGGGCAGGAGCGCGATCAGCTCGGCGGGCGCTACCTTCGTCCCGGTGTAGAACGGGATCTCCTCGCGCACGTGCAGCCGCGCCTCGGTGCCGCGCAGATGACGCATCAGGTCGACGATGCGGTGCAGTTCGTCGGCCTCGAAGGCCAGGATCCACTCGTAGTCGCCCAGCGCGAACGACGCGACCGTGTTGGCGCGGACGTCCGGATAGTCGCGGGCCTCTTTGCCGTGGTCGGCGAGCATCTTGCGGCGCTCGTCGTCCGGCAGCAGGTACCACTCGTAGGAGCGCACGAACGGGTACACGCAGATGAACTTGCGGGCCTCTTCACCGGCGAGGAACGCCGGGATGTGGCTCTTGTTGAACTCCGCCGGGCGGTGCAGCGCGACCTGGCTCCACACCGGCGCCGACGCGCGGCCGAGCGGCGTGTGCCGGAACCCGCTGTACGCCGCCTGGACCTGCTCGATCTCCTCGGCGTGCCACCAGATCATGTAGTCGGCGTCGGCGCGCAGCCCGGAGAGGTCGTAGACACCGCGGACGACGACGCCCTTGGCCTCCAGCGCGTCGAGGTACTCGGTGGTCTCCGCGGTCGCCTTCGCCCGGTCTTCGCCGAGCTTGCCCTGCTCGGCACGAAAGACCGACCAGGCGGTGTAGCGGATGGTGTCATTGAGCTCGTTGTAGTTCAGCCGCGCCATACCGCCATCTTGGCACTGCCGGTGCTCAGGAGCCCTCGTGGGGCGGTGTGATCCCGGCGATGCGGCGGGCGGCCGCGTCGGCGGTCGCGATGCAGGCGGGCAGCCCGACGCCGTGCAGTGTCGCGCCCGCCACGGCGAGGCCGGGGACACCGGCGACGGCGCGTTCGATCCGCTCGACGCGGAGGAGGTGCCCGGTGCCGTACTGCGGGAGCCCGCCGCCCCATCGGGTCACCAGGGTGTCGATCGGCTCGGCGGTGACGCCAGTCAGCCGGGCCAGGTCGGCGCGGACCACGCGCACGAGTTCGTCGTCGTCCGCGTGCAGCGCGTCCGGTTCGCCGAAGCGGCCGACCGAGCCGCGCACCAGCACCGGGCCTTCGCCGTACTGCGCCCACTTGCGGGAAGAGAAGGTGAACGCCTTGGCGGCGAACGGCTTCCCGGCCGCGTCCCGCTCCCCCGCGCCGATCAGCACCCCGGACGATTCCGGCAACACGGTCCCCGGCGGCAGCGCGAGCGCGACCACCGCCATCGACGCGAGTTCCACCTTGGCGAACACCGACGAGGCCACTCCCGCGACACCGTCGAGCAGCCGTCGTGCCGAAGGCGCCGGGACGGCGAGAACGACGGAATCGGCGTCGAGGTCGTCGACCTTCCAGCCGACGGCGGTGCGTTCGAGCGCCGTCACCGTGGTCCCGGTCCGGATCTCGGCGCGGGACAGCTCCGCGAGCCGGGCGATCAGCGTTCCGAGGCCACCCAGGAGGGTGCCGAAGACCGGCGCCGTACTCGGCGAGGCGGGCATGAGCGAGGCGGCGCCTTCGGTGAGCGAGCGTGCGCCGCGATCGATCGCGGACGCGAGACCGGGCATGGTCGCGCGCAGCCCGAGCCCGTCCGCTCCCCCGGCGTAGACCCCGCCGAGCAGTGGATCGACGAGGCGGTCCACGAGCTCGTCACCGAACCGCTCACGCAGCAAGGGCCCGAGCGGCACGTCCTCCGCGGGCAGTTCCAGCGGAGACAGCGACGCCTCGGCCTCGACCAGTGCGCGGCCCTTCTCCGACAGCACCCCCGCGACCGCGTCGGCCGAAGCGGGAACGCCCATGACCGTGCCCGGCGGCAGGCCGAGCACGGAACCGCCGGCGTGGATCTTGGCGCGGGCCTTGGTGGGGTGGACGAGACTCTCGCCGAGCCCGACCTCGCGGACCAGGGCGACCGCCTCGGGGCGGCGGGCGAGGAAGGCCTCCGCGCCGACGTCGTAGCGCTCTCCGGCGAGTTCGACCGTGCGGAGCTTCCCGCCGAGCGACCCGGTCGCCTCGAAGACGACGATGCGGGAGTCCTCGCCGAGCAGGGTCCGCAGCCGGTACGCCGCGGTCAGTCCCGAGATGCCGCCACCTACGACGGCGACGGTGGTCACGGCCGGTGCTCGTGCACCAGCCCGACCACGCGCGTCAAGACGTCCGGGTCGACGCCGGGCAGCACGCCGTGGCCGAGGTTGAAGACGTGGCCGTCGGCCGCGCGGCCCTCGGCGAGGATGCGCCGCACTTCGGCCTCGATGACCGGCCAGGACGCGTGCAGCAGCGCCGGGTCGAGGTTGCCCTGGACGACACCGCCGCCGAGCCGCCGGACGGCTTCGTCGAGCGGGATGCGCCAGTCGACGCCGACCACGTCGGCGCCCGCGTCGCGCATCGCGACCAGCAGCTCGCCGGTGCCGACGCCGAAGTGGATCCGGGGCACGCCGTAGCCCGCGACCGCGGACAGCACCTTCGCCGAATGCGGGAGGACGAACTCGCGGTAGTCCCGCTCCGAGAGCGCACCCGCCCACGAGTCGAAGAGCTGGATCGCGTCGGCCCCGGCGTCGAGCTGCGCGGAGAGGAAGGTGATCGCCATGTCCGCGAGGCGCCCGGCCAGCTCGTGCCACAGCTGGGGCTCGGAATGCATGAGCGCCTTGGTGTGCTCGTGGTTGCGGCTCGGCCCGCCCTCGATGAGGTACGAGGCCAGCGTGAACGGCGCGCCGGCGAACCCGATCAGCGGCGTCTCGCCCAGCGACCCGACCAGCAGCCGGACCCCCTCGGCGACCCGCTCCACCTGTTCCGGCTCCAGCACCGGCAGCGCGCGCACGCCCGCGGCGTCGCGGATCGGCTCGGCGACGACCGGGCCGGTGCCCGCGACGATGTCGATGTCGAGGCCCGCCGCCTTGAGCGGGACGACGATGTCACTGAAGAGGATGGCCGCGTCGACGCCGTGGCGGCGGATCGGCTGGAGCGTGATCTCGGCGAGCATCTCGGGGTCGAAGCACGCTTCGAACATCGAGGTGCCCTCGCGCAGCGCCCGGTACTCGGGCAGCGACCGGCCCGCCTGGCGCATGAACCACACGGGGGTGTGAGCCGGGCGTTCGCCGCGCGCGGCGGCCAGGAACGGCGCACCGGGCAGGGCGCGCCGGGCCGCCGGGACGGTCTGCGCGGGAGAAGCGACTGAAGGAGACATCACGGTTCATGGTGCCATGTGCGCTCGGAGGCCTTACTCTCGGCGCGCCTGCGCCCCGAACCGGACGATCGCGTCTTACAGTCGGTTGGTGACCGCGATGACATCAGTACCCGATCTCTTCCGTGAAGCCGTCGCGGCGTTGCAATCGGTCCGGCCCCGCCCCGAAGTCCAGCTGGAGACGATGCGCCCGCCGCAGCGGCTGGCGCCGTGGTCCTACGCGGTCAGCTGCGAGGTGGAAGGGCCGGCGGACGTGCTGGCGTCGGGGCGGCTGGTGCTGCTGCACGATCCGGCGGGCCAAGAGGGCTGGGACGGGGTCCTGCGGCTGGTCATGTACGTCCGCGCGGAACTCGACCGGGAACTGGCGACCGATCCCTTCCTGCCCGCCGTCGGCTGGTCGTGGCTGACCGACGCGTTGGAGACCTCCGGCGCGGAGTGGACGGCGCTGGGCGGGACGGTCACCGAGACCTCGTCGGCCCGCTTCGGCGACATCTCGGGGCCCGCGCGCACCGACGATCTGGAACTCCGGGCGTCCTGGACGCCGACCGACGCCGCGCTACGGCCGCACGGGCAGGCGTTCTGCCAGGTGATGGCGAGCGTCGTGGGACTGCCTCCGGTGGGCGTGACCCTGTTCGAGCAGCGCCAGTCCTCCTAGCCGCTTCGAGCGCTTCCCAAGTCCGTGAAGGCCTCCTTGAGGGACCCTGGGTCCCTCAAGGAGGCCTTCACGGACTTCTCCCCGGGGCCCGAC
>NZ_JBHXIB010000036.1:0-7637 GCF_042723975.1 Amycolatopsis sp. NPDC058340
GAGCGGGTTGTGCCCCACGTCCCCTCGGAAGCGCGGTGGGAAGGGGGCCTTCACGCGCGAAAGGTCAGGAAACGGCGCTCGAAGGAGCCGAGAAGGTGTTGCAGTCGGCGATCCGGTTGTTGCTCGCACCGGCCCGCCACCACGACGCGTAGTGCGCGTTCGTCCCGTGGTCCTGGCTGCGCGAGGTGTTGTCGCCGCGGGTCTCCTGGTCGTTCCAGGCCTTGTTGTACATGTCCCTGGTGACCGTGCCGCCCTGGTCCACGTGCGCGCCGAGGAACATCCCGGAGAAGCACTGCGCCTGCAGTTCCTTGCGCCGCGACATCTCCAGCCCGGCCGGGCTGTTCTGGCCTGCGTCGTAGATCTTCTGCCAGGCCGCGTCCATCAGCCCGGCGACCTCCTGCACGTGATGTCCGTACTCGTGCGCGAAAAGGGCGAGGTAGACGCCGGGGTTGTTGCCGTACTGGTCGGTCTGCAGACCGCGGAACGGCACGTAGAGGTTGTTCTCGCAGTAGTACGCCGCCGTCGCGATGCCCACCTGGATGGTGCCGCATTCGGTTTCGAAGCTGGCCCCGGTCGGGAAGTGCAGGGCGGGCGGGGTGAACGGCAGGTCGTAGGCGTCGAGGAACGGGCCCCAGGCGTTGTCGAGGCATTTGCCGGCCGCGGTGAAGAACGCCTCGGCGGCCTGCTGGCTGCTCTGCCACTGCGGCAGCGTGCAGACCCGGTTCTGCAGGCCGGCGTTCGGGTCCTGGAGGATCGGGTGGTCACCGAGTTTGAGGATCTTCTGCGGCCCGCTAGACGAGGACGGCGCCTTGGTCGGCGACGACGGGAACGGGTTCGTCGACGACGAGGGCGACGAAGACCCGCTCGGCGGCAGTCCCGCCTGCGAAGGCGTGTTCGGGAGGGTGCTGTAGCCCGCGTTCGCTACGTGATCGGAGTCGTCACGATTGAGTGAAACGATCGCGACCAGGCCGAGGACCAGGACGGCGACCGCGCCGAGGCAGATACCGATGATCGCGCCCACAGACCGGCGCGGCGGCGGAGGCGGGAAGTGGTGCGGCGCGCCGTGCCACTGGGCAGGGGGTTGGCCGTGCACCGGCGGTGGCTGGACGGCGCCGCGTGGCGGCCACTGGCCGTGGGGCGGTTGCGTCATCAAGTCGGTCCCGGTGGTTCTAGGGGCGAACCGGGGGCACCCGGTCCGATGTTCAGCATAACGAGCTAACGGCGTCCCTACCCACAGCTCGGCTGCAGAGGGTATCGAGCGTGAGGCGAGCGGTCACCCATCAGTGTCGTCACCCCAGCTCTGGCTGGGTGTCGGACCCTCTGGAAGAGTGTTCGTAAGCAACGTGAACGGGTAAGGGGCTGTCGCATGACGGAGACCGGCGGACCGTCCGGGCCGGAAGGCACCGAGACGCCGAAGCCGCAGGCGGGGGAACCAGCACAGTCGCAGGCGGGGGAACCAGCACAGCCGCAGGCGGGGGAACCAACACGGCCGCGGGCGGACACACCGGCGCAGCCGCAGGCGGACCCGCCGACGCCGCCGCGGGGGGAAGTGCCGCCGCCACCGGCGCCGGAGCAGCAGTGGCAGTCACCCTCCGGGGCGACACCGCCGCCTCCGCTGCCGTCGTACCAGCCCCCGCCGCAGCAGCAGTACCCGAACTGGAAGGTCGGTCTCGGCAGGCCCGGTGTCATCCCGCTGCGCCCGCTGAACCTCACCGACATCCTCGACGGCGCGGTCACGGCCATGCGCAGGTACTGGCGGATGGTCTTCGGCGCGGCCGCGGTCACCGCCGTGCTCACCGCGGCCATCAACCTGGTCGGGCTGCTGCTGGTCGACACCACCGCCGATCTCGAACAGATCCGTGATCTCGGCCCGGCGGCCACCGATCAGGAACTGATGAACCAGATGCTCGGCATCCTCGGCGGAACGCTGGCGACGTCGTTCATCACCCTCGTCGCCACCCTGCTCGGGACGACCGTGCTGACCGGCTTCTTGACCGTCCTGATGGGCAAGGCCGTCCTCGGCAAACCGGTCACGTTCAAAGAGGCCGCGAAGGAGGCGGCGCCGCGGCTGCTGCCGCTGCTCGGGCTGACCGTGCTCTACACGCTGGCGATCCTGGTCGGGGCGGTCTTCTGCCTGCTGCCCGCGATCATCCCCTACACCTTCTGGGCGCTGGCCAGCCCGGCGTTCATCCTCGAACGCGGCACCGTGATGGAGGCGTTCCGCCGGTCGGTGAAGCTGGTCTCCGGCATGTTCTGGCGGGTCTTCGGGATCCTGTTGCTGGCGTACGTGATCTCGTCGTTCCTGGCGTCGATCATCACGATCCCGTTCAGCTTCAGCGCCTTCCTGTCCATTTTCGGTGATCTGAACCAGATCTACGTCCCGTCGACCGGCGACCTGATCCTGCAGTCGGTGGGCACGGTGATCGCGCAGACGATCGTCGGCCCGTTCAGCGCGCTGGTCACCGTGATCCTCTACATCGACCAGCGGATGCGCCGCGAGGGGATGGACATCGAGCTGGCCCGCGCGGCCGGGATCCAGACGCCGCCCCCGCCGCAGGCATGGTGACTCGCTTCCTCACCGAGGTCCCGGTCGACATCGACCGGGACACCGCTCGGCTGCGTGCCGCCGAGGAGCTCTCGGGGCAGGCCTATCAGGCCGCGAGACCGAGCTGGCTGTCCGAGGCGTTCGAGTGGGTGGTCGAGAAACTGCTGCGCTTCCTCGAAACGGTCAATGGCGTCGTGCCCGGCGGGATCTTCGCCGTGGTGCTGCTGGTCGTCGTGCTGATCGTGCTGGTGGTGGTGATCCGGCTGAAGTCCGGGCCCTTGGCGACGGCGGCGAAGAGCGGGCGAGCCGTGTTCGCCGGGCAGCGCAAGGCCTCCGGCGAACACCGCAAGGCGGCCGAGGAAGCCGCGGCGCGGGGTGACTTCGACGACGCCGTCCGCGAACGGTTCCGTGCCGTGGTGCGGTCCTTGGAGGAGCGGGCGCTGCTCGACGAGAAGTCCGGACGGACCGCCGACGAGGCCGCCATCGAAGCCGGGCGGCTGCTTCCCGACGTCGCCGTGCCCCTGCGCGCCGGCGCCCGGCTGTTCGACGACGTCCACTATGGAGGTATCCCCGCCACGGCGGACGGCTACCGGTCACTGTCCGATTTGGACGAACGCTGCCGTCGTGCCAGGCCCGTCGCCTTGGCGGCCGGATGACCTCGGTTTCGCCCGACGCCCGCCGGATCTGGCGCGGGGTGCGGCTTCCGCTCGCGGTCGTCCTCCTGATCGTGCTGACCGGCACGCTGATCGTGCTCTTCCAGGGCGAGCGGACCACCGGCGCGCTCGAACCGGGTTCCTACGAGCCCGGCGGCGGCCGCGCGCTGGCGACCTTGCTGGAGCGGGAAGGGGTCAAGATCCCGGTCGTGCGCACCGCCGCCGAGGCCAAGGGGGTCGCGAGAGACGCGACGGTCTTGATCACCAAACCCGAGTACGTGCCCAAGAGCGCCTTCGCGGAGATCCGGCAGAGTGCCGAGCGCATCGTGCTGGTGCAGCCGGGCGCAGGCACGGTCGAGGAAGTCCTTCCCGGAGTGCGGGTGAGCGGCCAGGCCGAGACCGAGACCCGCGCGCCCGACTGCGAGGCCGCGGATCCCGTCGCGGCGGGGAGCGCGACGATGGGCGGCCTGAAGTATTCGGCGACGCAGCCGAGGGCGCAGGAATGCTACGGCGGCTCGTATCTCGAAGTCCCGGGTCCACAAGGGACGGTGACCGTGCTCGGCACCGCCGCCCCGTTGACCAACGACCGGCTGGCCGACGAGGGCAACGCGGCGCTGGCGATGCGGGTGCTCGGGAAGCACGAGCGGCTGGTCTGGTACCTGCCTACGCCAGCCGACCCGTCCCTGGAGACCGAGAAGAAGCCGCTGTCCGAACTGATCCCGGCGGGCTGGTCGTACGCGGCGTTGCAGGCCGGGGTCGCGGTGGTATTGCTGGCGTTGTGGCGCTCGCGGCGGTTGGGCCCGGTGGTGACCGAGCCGATCCCGGTCGTGGTCCGGGCGGCCGAGACCACCGAGGGGCGGGCTCGGTTGTATCGCAAGGCGAAGGCCGCCGCGCACGCCGGGGAAACCTTGCGTGAGGCGGCCCGCGCGCGGCTTCGGCCGTTGCTTGGCCTCACCCGCGAAGCCGAACCGGCCGCACTGGTGGAGTCCGTCGCCACGCGGACCGGTCGGTCGCCCGCCGAGGTCGGCGCGCTGTTGTACGGGGAACCGCCCGCGGACGACGCCGCGCTCGTGCGGCTGGCGGACGGACTCGATGTCGTGGAACGAGAGGTGGAGCGGTCTTGAGTAGCGAGCAGTCCAGTATGGACGGTGCGGCCGAAGCCCGGGCGGCGCTGATCGCCCTGCGCGCGGAAGTCGGAAAGGCCGTGGTGGGCAACGACGCGGCCGTCACCGGGCTCATCATCGCGTTGCTGTGCCGGGGACACGTGCTGCTCGAAGGCGTTCCCGGGGTGGCGAAGACGTTGCTGGTGCGGGCGTTGGCGGCCGCGCTGGACCTGGAGACGACGCGGGTGCAGTTCACCCCGGACCTCATGCCGGGCGACATCACCGGTTCGATCGTCTACGACGCGCACAGCGGCGAGTTCTCCTTCCGCGAGGGCCCGGTGTTCACGAACCTGTTGCTGGCCGACGAGATCAACCGCACGCCGCCGAAAACCCAGTCTTCGCTGCTGGAGGCGATGGAAGAGCGTCAGGTCTCCAGTGACGGCAAGACGCGGCCGCTGCCCGACCCGTTCATCGTCATCGCGACGCAGAACCCGGTCGAGTACGAAGGCACGTACCCGCTGCCCGAGGCGCAGCTGGACCGGTTCCTGCTGAAGCTGACCATGCCGATGCCGTCCCGCGAGGACGAATTCGGCATCCTTTCCCGGCACGCGCAGGGTTTCGACCCGCGTGACCTCGGCGCGGCCGGGGTCACGCCGGTCGCCGGGGCCGCCCAGCTCGACGCCGCGCGGCGCGCCGTCGCGGGGGTCACCGTGCGGCCCGAGGTGCTCGCCTACATCGTCGACGTCTGCCGGGCGACGCGGTCGATGCCGTCCGTGCGGCTCGGTGTCTCCCCACGTGGCGCGACGGCGCTGCTGGCGGCGACCCGGGCGTGGGCGTGGCTCGCGGGCCGTGATTACGCCACCCCGGACGACGTCAAAGCCTTGGCACGGCCGTCTTTGCGGCACCGCCTCGACCTGCGGCCCGAGGCCGAACTCGAAGGCGCGACCGCCGACGGCGTGCTGGACCGCGTCCTCGCGTCCGTGCCCGTTCCGCGCTGATGGCCGTCACCGGGCGGCTCGGGCTGCTGGCGCTCCTCGCGGCGCCGGTGGTCGGTTTCCTGCTGCCCTCGTGGGCCGGGATCGGGCTGGCCGCGGCGGTGCTGCTCGTGTTGGTGGTGCTGGATCTCCTGCTGGCCGGAAGTGTGCGACGGCTCCAGTTCGCGCGGTCCGGCGCGACGTCCGTGCGGCTGGGGGAGGAGTGCGAGGTCACGCTGACCGTGGCCAATCCCGGCGGCCGCCCGGTGCGCGCGTGGCTTCGCGACGCGTGGCCGCCCAGCGCCGGCGCGGACGACCGGCACCGCCTCACGTTGCCCGCGGGCGAACGCCGTGTCGTGACCACGCGGCTCCTGCCGACCCGTCGCGGCGACCGGGCGGCGGTCCGGGTCACCGTCCGGTCGACCGGGCCGCTGGGGCTGGCCGCCCGGCAGGGTTCGCACGACGTGCCGTGGACCGTGCGGGTGCTGCCGCCGTTCCACAGCCGCAAGCATCTGCCGTCGCGGCTGGCGCGGCTGCAGCAGCTCGACGGCCGCAACGCGGTGCTGATCCGGGGCCAGGGCACGGAATTCGACTCGTTGCGCGAGTACGTGATCGGCGACGACGTCCGGTCGATCGACTGGCGGGCTTCGGCCCGCGCGTCCGACGTCATGGTGCGGACCTGGCGCCCCGAACGCGACCGGCACGTGGTGCTGGTGCTCGACACCGGCCGTGTTTCGGCGGGCCGGGTCGGGGACGCGCCGCGGCTCGACGCGGCGATGGACGCGGCCCTGCTGCTGGCCGTGCTCGCCGCCCGGGCGGGCGACCGCGTCGACCTCCTCGCGTACGACCGGCAGGTCCACGCCGCGGTCCAGGGATCGTCGGATCTGTTGCCCGCCTTGGTGAACGCGATGGCGCCGCTCGAACCGTCGCTGGTCGAGACCGACGCACGGGGAATGGTCGCGGAGGTGCTGCGGCGGACCCGGCGGCGCGCGCTGGTCGTCCTGCTGACCGGGCTGGACGCGGCGCCACTGGAGGAAGGCCTGTTCCCGGTGCTGTCGAAGCTGACCTCGCGGCACCAGCTGATGATCGCCTCGGTGGCGGACCCGCGGGTCGCCGAGATGGCGGCGGGCCGTGGCGACGCGGAAGCCGTCTACGACGCGGCGGCGGCCGAGCGGGTGCTGGCCGAACGGCGCCAGGTCACCGCGCGGCTGGCGCGGCACGGGGTCGAGGTCGTCGACGCGGTGCCCGAGGACCTGCCGCCGCGGCTGGCGGACCGGTATCTCGCGCTGAAGGCGGCCGGACGGCTTTGACGGTGGGCCTGGCGCCGGCCCGGGGCATGTCGTGAAAGCCACTTTCGCGACATCAGGACCGGCCGGGCTGAACTCGATGGAGTGGTGCAGGTTGGCGGGCGGGTGCGCGGGCGGTTAGCTCGGAAGGAGATCCGGACCGACGCGATTGGGGCCAGATTTGCGCAAGCTCGTGCTGTTCCTCGCGGTGCTCCCGGCGGTGCTGCTCGTGTCACCCGCGTCCGCGCAGCCCGCTGGGACACCCGTCTACCTCGCCGATGGCGGCGGGACGGTCTCCCTGGCCGCGGCCGACGGCAAACTCGCCCTCGCCGACGCGAAAGACGCCAACGCACAATGGGTGTACGACAAGGCGGCGCTGTCCTACAAGCATGTCGCGAGTGGACAGTGCCTGGCGGCGATCAGCCCCGTCGACGGGGTCGGCGTCAAACTCGTGGCGTGCGACGGCAAGGACCGGCACCAGCAATGGCGCCGGAACGCCGGGCTGCCCGGGCTGGTGCTGCTGGCGAACGTGGCGACCGCGCGGTGCCTGACCGCGGAGGCGCCGACCGCCGGATCGCGTCTGTACCAAGAGGTCTGTTCCCTACCTGGACTGTCCAACACCTGGGCGGCCGGTGTCCGGACACTCGCGATCTTGTCGGGGAACGGGCAGCGGCTGTCCACCAAGACGCCCGGTCAGCCGTTTGTGGTACGCGTGATCGGGGAGAACGGTCAGCCCGCGGCCGACGTGCCGGTGAACTTCTTCGTCCGCGCGGCACGGCCGAAGAACGTGCTGGTCTTCGAAGGCGGCGCCGAGACGGCGACGGCCAAGACCGGCGCCGACGGTTCCGCGTCGAGCCCGAAGATCGTCCTGACCGAACCGGGCGAGTTCGAGATCCGGTTCACCGGCAGCGCGAGCCTGGAGGACGGGAACAGCATCACCTTCGAGGGCAGCTGCACCTGCTGAGCTTCGGGCCGGGGCGGGGTGGGGGGGGCGGCCTCCCGGAGGGGGGGGGAGAGGGGAGAGGGGGTTAGCACAACAGCGGGGGCGGGCCAAACCCCCACCACCCCCCCCACCG
>NZ_JBHXIB010000036.1:7647-73608 GCF_042723975.1 Amycolatopsis sp. NPDC058340
ACGTTGAAGGTTGGGAAAGTGGCTTTCGCAACACGGCGGCGGCGGAACTAAGCCACCAGCGCGAAACTCGAGTAGTACTCGCCCGAAGGCTCCCGCGTACCGGTCCGGTCCGGGCTGACCTCGGCGCCGACCCAGCCTTGGAACGCGCCCGCGTCGTCGATCACCTGCAGCAGCGGGCGGACGTGACTGTTGCCGAGGTAACAACCGTTGTAGGACAGGCATTCGCACCAGAACTCGTAGCTGTTGCGCCGTCCGCCGAAAGCGTCGCTCAGGTAGTAGAACCGCCTGTCGCCGGTGTCGATGATCTTCTTCGCGCAGGCCTCGTAACCCTCACCGGGCGGACAACAGGAGGTCGGGGCGCATCCGGAGTCGTACTGCACGAACCCGAGACAGGAGCCGTCGTCGCAGTTGTTCCACCCCGGGCCGACGCCCAAGGCACCGCTGCTGCCCCGGGTCCAGTTCGTGATCGCGCGTCGGTTCACGCCCTGCCCTTCGAGCAGGTACGACCGCTGGGTCGCGCGGACCGAGCTCATCGGGGCCTTGCTGGTCTGCGCGAGGGAGGCGTTGCTGCCGTAGGCGATGCCGCTGGTGATCGAGTAGTTGTCGCTCACCAGTTGCAGACGGCCCAGGCCCGGCCTCGTCTCCGAGACGGCCCACGTCTCCGTGAGGTTCACGGGGGTGGTGGTGCCGTCAACGGTGCTGCTGGTCCAGTTGATCGCCACCTGCCCGGAATTCTCGGCGTAGGTGCCGGTGAAATGGCCGTTCGGGGCGCCGGTGAAGCCGGGCGCGGTCTTGATCGGGCAGTTGTTGCGGGGGTTGGTGCCCGGTGCCCAGTCCCCGCAGTAGTAGACGTCGCCGCTGTCGACCGGGACGGGGAAGCCAGCCTGGCTCCAGGTCCAGAAGTTGTGCGCGACGGTGTTGTCGGCCGGGTTGAACACGAGATAGCCGAGGCGGACGTAGTTGCGGTCGGCGTCGGTCCGGAAGCCGCCGACGCTCACCACCCAGTTCTGCTTGCCCGACGGCGCGGACACACTCCTGGCTTGGGACGCGCCGACGAGGAGCGTCGAGGCGAGGACGGACAGGACCACGATCGCGAATACGCGTAACCGTTTTCTCCCCATGCGAGGAGCTAACCAGGTCAGCCCGCTTCAGGTCGAGAATCTCCAGCGTATCGCCAGTCGACATCACCCACTTCGCCCGCTTTCGCGGCGCGACGCCCGACGACGAACACATAAAGTAAGAACGCGACCTCGGCGACTACTCCGATTCCGATCCGGGCCCAGGTCGGCAGCCCCGACGGGGTCACGAAACCCTCGATCACTCCCGAGATCAGCAGGACGACGGTCAGCCCGAGGGCCATCACCACGACCGAGCGCCCTTGTTCGCCGAGCGCCGCCGTCCGGGACCGGCGTCCCGGGTCGATGACCGTCCAGCCGAGCTTCAGCCCCGTCCCCGCCGCGACGAACACGGCGGTCAGCTCCAGCAGGCCGTGCGGCAGGATCAGCCCGAAGAAGACGTCGAGCCGCCCGGCGGAGGACATCAGCGCCGCGCCGATCGCGAGGTTCAGCGAGTTCGCCCAGAGCGCGTAGATCACCGGGACGCCAAGCACCACGCCGAGGAACAGGCAGGTCGCGGCCACCCACGCGTTGTTGGTCCAGACACGCGCGGCGAACGAACCCGCGGGATCGGACGAGTAGTACGTCTCGTACTTCCCGCCCGGCGCGGTCAGCTCCTTGAACTCCTCTGGCGAGGCCAGCGACGCGAGCACCTGCGGGTCTCCGGCGATCCACACCGCCGCGATCGCCATCACCGCGATCGACGCCGCCGCCGACGCCAGCCACCAGCGACGGCTCAGGTACAGCGCCGCCGGGAACCGGTGGGTGAAGAAGAGGCCCACCTCGCGCCAGGCGGGGCTGTGCGAACCGGTGACGGCCGAGCGCGCCTTCGCGACCAGGCCGGACAGCTGCGCGACGAGCACCGGGTCGGGCGCGACGGAGCGGATGATCGAAAGATGCGTCGCGACGCGCTGGTACAACGTCACCAGCTCGTCGGCGTCCGGGCCGCTGAGTTTCCCGGCGCGGCCGACGAGGTCACGCAGCCGGTTCCATTCGGCCTGGTGCGCGGCGACGAACACGTCCACGTCCAACTCGGAGCCCTCCCGGCGATCGTCCTTGGTCGCCCAGCCTATTCGTCACTACGCTTGCCAGGTGGAACAAGAGTCCGAACTCGTCACCGGCGAGGCCGTCGTCCTGGACGTGCGCGCGGCGAAACTGGCCAGCCGCGGGCTCGCGATGATGGTCGACGTCGCCCTCCAGCTGGTCGTCCTGTTCATCGCGATGCTGGTGTTGAGCCAGGTCGCCGTGTTCGGCGACGAGGCGCTGGCGCTGACCCTGTTCCTGGTGACCGTCGTGCTGATCATGGTCGGCTACCCGGTGATCTTCGAGACCCTCAGCCGCGGCCGCACGCTCGGGAAGATGGCGCTCGGCCTGCGGGTGGTCCGCACCGACGGCGGCCCGGTGCGGTTCCGGCACGCGCTGGTCCGCGGGCTCGCCGGGTTTTTCGTCGACTTCTGGGCGCTGGGCATGCTCGGCGTCGTGGCGGTGGTCACGTCGCTGTTGTCGCCCAACGGCCGCCGCGTCGGCGACTACCTGGCCGGCACGCTGGTGATCCGGGAACGCATGCCCGCGTCGCGGACGCCGTACGTCGGGATGCCGCCGCAGCTGGCGTATTGGGCTTCGCAGCTGGACCTGACCCGGCTGCCGAACGATCTCGCGCTGGCCGTCCGCCAGTACCTGGGCCGCACGAGCGAGCTTCGGCCCGAAGCGGCGGAAGCGCTCGGGTACGGGCTCGCGCAGCAGGTCGCGGCGGCGATCGGGGCGCCGGTGCCGCCGGGGGTGCCGTCCTGGGCGTACCTGTCGGCGGTGCTGGCCGAGCGGCGGCGACGGGACCAGGCGAAGCTGCAGCCCGCGGTCCAGTACGGGACGCCGGTCGCGCAGTCCTATCCGCAGTCCTATCCGCAGCCGGTCACCCCACCGCAGGCTCCCGCGGAACCTGCCCCGGAGAATCCCTTCGCGCCTCCGAGCTGACCGGCAACGTCGCATAGCCGCCGCTCGGGTGGGTCGTGAGTGGTAAAGAGGGCTATTGAGGGGTAAGTCAAATGTGGTGCGTTGTGCCGTCTGAGGCATCGGTGTCCACAGTGGTCACTTTCCGGACACCATGCGCCCGCCTTATGCCCGTAAGTCCGGTTTCGCGGGGAGTCGTGAGTGGTAAAGAGGGTTAGAACGACCATTGTCACTCACGACCCCCTGGGCAATACTACGCAAAGTACCCAAATCGGACGCCTCGAAAACTGTCCTTTTGGGACAGTCTGAGGGCACGGTGCTGGGTCTCGGTGACGAGCCCACTAGCACCGCCGACTCCCCACACCACCTTTGACTTACCCTCAATAGAACGTCAGTCGCCACTCACGACCTACGCGGCCAGGCCGGCACTCGCGCGTGACTGAGTGGACGGCACGTGTGATCAGACGGACGACACACGTGATCAGACGGACGACACTCGCGCGGCCGGGGTGCCGCCTTGTGTCGTCCGCCCAGTCACGCGTGTCGTCCCGCTGGTCACGCGAACCCGCCGCCGTACGGGACTTCACGGACAGTCGCGGATCAGGAGACGTCGGCCGACTTCGCCGCCCACGTGTTGCACTGGAACATCCGGTTCTTCTGCGCGCCGTGCTGCCACCACGAGACCGCGTGCGCGTCGGAACCGTGGTCGCGCGGGCCGCCGTTGTGGTCGCCGCGGTCCTGGGTCTGCCAGGCGTCGCGGTACATCGCCTGATCGACCGAGCCGCCGCGCCCCACCGTCGAACCCAGGAAAGTCCCGGAGAGACACTGCGCCGAAAGCTCGTTGCGCCGCGACATCTCCAGGCCCGCCGCCGAGTCGGTGCCCGCTTCGTATCGCGCGTCCCAGTAAGCCTCCGAGATCCCCGAAAGCGCCTGGATGTGATGCGCGTATTCGTGGGCGAAGACCGCCAGATAGACCCCGGGCCGGTTGCCGTATTGAGGGACCTGAAGGCCTTCGTACGGCATGTACAGCGTCTCGTTCTGCGAGCAGTAGAACGCCGCCACCGAGCCGCCGCTGGCGTCACCGCACGGGCTCGACCAGTTCTTGCCGGACGGGTACTTCACGGTCGGGACCCGGAACGGGAGCTTCGTGTAGTTCATGACCTGCTGCCAGACGCTGTCCAGACACGGCCGCGCGCTTTCGAAGAACGCCGCCGCCGCGTCCGGGTTGTTCGCCCAGCGCGAGAGGTTGCACGGCTGGTTCGGCAGGCCGACCTGGGAATCGAGCCACAGCGGGTTGTCCGCCAGCTTGTGGTGCGGTTGCGGGCCGGACGGGGCGCGGCTGGCGGACGTCGCCCGGGTCGAGCCGGTCGACGTCTCGCGCGTGCCGGTCGCATCACGCGAACTGGTGGCCGTCGTCGACGACGCCGTGTCGCTGGACGTCGTCGTCGTATCGTCCGAAGAGGACGTTGACGAATAGCTGGAGTAGCCGACGTCCGCGACGTGTTTCGACTTGCCGTTCGCGATGGTGATCACCATGAGCAGCCCGCCCATGACCGCCATCACCGCCACGATCGCGACCGCCGCGATGACCCCGCCGTTCGACTTCTTTGCTTGATATCCCCCGTAGGGCGCGAAAGCCGGCTGAGCGAAACGCGGGCCGTACGGAAGCTGCGGCGGGCCGACGGCGCCGGGCCGGAACGGGACCGGGGCGCCGATCCGCGGCGGCGGCAGCGGTGCCGCACCCGGCGGGGGCAGCGGGATGCCGCCGCTCGGCGGCCCCGGCGGAACCGGCGTCGGCCGGGAAATCGGCGGACGACCGGGCGGGACGGCGCCCGGCCGGTTCGGCGGCGGCATCGGCGGGCCCCCGCGCGGCGGAAGCGGACGCGCTCCCGGCGGCGGGAGCGGACGGCCACCCTGCGGTGGAAGCGGACGGCCACCCTGCGGTGGAAGCGGACGGCCGCCCGGTGGCGGGAGTGGCCGGCCGCCCTGCGGCGGGCGGGGTGGCTGACGTGGCGGTGGCGGAGTCGGCCGGCGCCGCGGATCAGGCGGGCCGGGCGGCTGCTGGTTCATCGAGTGGATCCCCCATGCGGTTCGGCAACGCCGTTCGCCCAGGTGGCGGGATTCGGCGTTTCGGCGGTCAGCATAGATCGGCTGCCCTAGAGTGTGTGGCTGTGTTGACGAAATGGGGGACGGCGGTCGTGGCCGTCGCGGCGAGCTCGGCCTTGATGGCCCCGCCGTCGGATACGAACGTTCCGGAGGCGCCCGGAGCGGGCCCTTCGCTGAGCAACGCGCCACAATTGCCGAAGCCGCCGCCGCTCGGCGCGCGCGGTCAGCTCGGGCTGCTCCAGCCGCCGAGCGGAGCGTCCGCGAACGTCGCGGTGAAGGTGGAACGCGACGGTTCGCTGTCGATCACCGAGCAGGTGACCGTCCCGGGTGGACAGCACCTGGTGCGCCGGATCCCGTTCAAGGTTCCCGCGGGCGAGGAGCAGGACCGCGTCTACGGGATCCGTGACGTCTCGGTCGAAGGCGCGGGCAAGGCCGAGCCGAACGGCGAACAGCTGGTCGCCACCTTCGACGGCGGCGCGGCCACCCTCAAGTACAAAGTGGACGGTGCGGTCGCGGACGTCAACGGCGCGCAGCAGGTGCGCTGGCAGGTCGCGAGCGGCTGGGACGGCGAACTGTCCCGCGTGTCCGCTTCGTTCAGCGCGCCGACGCGCGAAATGCCCACAGTGGACTGTTTCGCCGGGCCGCTCGGTTCGGACCGGCAGTGTTCGCTCGCGGAGACCGACCACAGCGGTGTCGTCCGCATCGAGCAGGACAAGCTCGCGCCGGGCGAACGGGTCGACCTCGCCGTCCAGCTCCCGGCGGGCACGGTGCCCGCGAACGCGCGGTTCGAGCAGATCGCCTCGGTCGGCGGCGCCTTCGCCCTCACCACCCTCGCCGGTCTCGGATTCGGGGCGCTGGCCCTGTTCCTGATCCTCGGCGCGCTCGCCGTCTGGCTGCTGCGCCGTCGTGACCGGGGCGCGCTCGCCGCGGGCACCGGCCCGGTCGACGTCCTCATGCGGGACGGTGATCGGGTCTCCTTCGCCTCGCCCGACGGGGTCCTGCCCGGACAGGTCGGGACGGTCGTCGACGAGACGGTCGACGTCGTGGACGTCAGCGGAACGGTCGTCGACCTCGCGGTCCGCAACTACCTCTGGATCGCCGAAGTGCGCGGCGCCGGAACGGTCGATTGGCAGATCGCGCGCCGCAACGCGCCGGACGAGCACCTCGCCGCCTTCGAGCGCGAGATCTACACCGCGCTCCTTCCCGAGGGCACCGATTCCGTGCTGCTGTCGGAACTCCGCGGCCGCGGCACCGTCGATCTCCGTGTCGCGGGCGAGGCGATGTACGCCGACGTCGTGCGCAAGGGCTGGTTCTCGCGGCGGCCGGACAAGGGCAAGAGCAAACTCACATGGGCGGGGCTCGGGCTGATCGCGCTCGGTCTCGTGGCCACGGTCGTCCTGACCTTCACGGCCGGCCACGCGCTGCTCGGCGTCGCGGTCGCGCTCGCCGGGATCGCGACGCTGCTGGGCGCGTCGTGGGTGCCCCCGAGGACTTCGCGCGGCAGGCGACTGGTCGGCCAGGTCCGCGGGCTGCTCGAATACCTGCACACCGTCAAGGTCGCCGACATCCCGCTGGGGGACCGGGAAATGGTGTTCTCCCGGTCGCTGCCGTACGCCATCGTGCTCGGCGACACCGAACACTGGCTCCGGACGTTCGATGGGCTCGACCCGTCGGCGGACGGTTCGGCCGGGCTGTACTGGTTCGGCGGGCTGGAGGGCGATCGGGATCTGCGCCGGTTCGCCGCGCATCTGCCGTCGTTCCTGTCCGCTTTGGACGGTCTGCTCGCCGAATCCGGGCATCTGCGCTCGCTTCGCCCGGAACCGGTCCCCGCCTGACGTGAACACTCGCAATTCGTCCTCTGAATGCGGTAGTTGCACACGCAAGTACCGCATTCAGAGGACTAAACGCGTGCTGTTGCCGGTGCTTCTCCTGCTGGTGCTGGGCGCGGCACCGGCGGGAGCGCAGAGCGAACCGCAGCTGCCCGCACTGCCGAACAGCGCGGAGATCTCGCTCAAGGTGGAACGCGACGGTGCCCTCACGGTCGTCGAGGCGGTGTCCGTGCCGAGCGAGGCGACGATGACCCGCCGGATCCCGCTCCGCACGGCCGCCCCGCGCGACCGCGACCGGATCATCGGCATCCGCGACGTCGTCATCGAGGGTGCGGGCAACGCCGAGCTGACCGGCGAAGAGTTCACCGTCAAGCTCAAGGGCGGCACCTCGATCGTCCGGTACACAGTGGACGGTGCGGTCGCCGAAGCCGACGGCCTGACGCGGGTGAGCTGGCAGCTCGCGGGCGGCTGGGACGCCCGGCTCGAACTCGTGCGCGCGAGCTTCGCCGCGCCGGCCATCCCGAACGCGGTCTCCTGTTACGCCGGGCCCGAGGGTTCGCGCGCGCACTGCGCGACCGCCCAGATCGCGCATTCCGGGCTGACCCGGTTCAGCCAGCAGAAGCTCGCGCCCGGGCAGCGGATGGAGATCTCCGTCGAACTGCCCGGCGGCACCGTCCCGGCGAACGCGCGCCTGGAGCCGTCGAAGACCTTCGCCGGGGCGTTCGTGCTCACCGCCCCGGTCGGCTGGGCGTGGGGTGGCTTCGCACTCGCGCTGGTCGCGGCCGCCGTCGGGCTGGCCCTGCTGCGGAGGCGGGACAGGCACCCGGGCGACGCGCTGCCGGTCCAGTTGCTCACCGGAAAGGCGTTCTCGTCACCCGACGGCGTGCTTCCCGGACAGGTCGGCACCGTCCTCTCGGGCCGCGCCGACGCCGTCGACCTGGCCGCGACGGTCGTCGACCTCGCCGTCCGGAACTACCTCTGGGTGAGCGAGGAGCCCGGCGAGCTGACCACCTGGCGGCTCGTCCGCCGCAATCCACCGGACGAGCAGCTGACCGCCTACGAACGCGCGGTCTTCGACGCGCTGCTCCCGGACGAACGCGAGTCCGTGCTGCTGCCGGAGATCCAGGCCGCGCGGATCGGCATCGAATCGGTGCGGGACGCGCTGGACGACAGCGTCGTCGAACGCCGCTGGTACTCGCGGCTGCCGGGCAGGCTGCCCCGCGCCGGCCTGCGGATCTGCCTCTACGGTCTGTTCCTCACCGTCCTGCTGGCCCTGACCGTCGGCTACGCCCAGCTCGGGCTGGTCGTCATCGCCGCGGGCGCGGTACTCGCCGTCGCCGCCCGGTGGCTGCCGGTGCGCACGGGCGCCGGCGTCGTGCTGCACCGGCGGCTGCTCGGCGTCCGCGACGCGCTGCTGGCGACCAAGGCAACGGCCGTCCCGAAGCTCGAACGCGAGGTGCTCCTGTCGCGGGCGCTGCCGTACGCGCTCGCTCTCGGCGAACAAGAACGGTGGGTCGCCGGATTCGCCGAGCTGAAGGGGCCGCCCAAGATCTACTGGTACGGCAAGGAAGAGGACGGCGAAGTCCCGATCGCGCGGGTGAGCGACTTCACCGCCGCGCTAGTGGGAACCTTCGCCGCGACCCGCCAGGGCCGTCGCCTGGAGGCCTGAGTAGCCCGTAGGGTGGTGCGCATGGCCGATCCCGAGCTTGTCCGATTCACCCTCGACAACGGTCTGCGCGTGGTGCTCGCGCCCGACGCGACCGCTCCGGTGGTGGGTGTCAGCGTCCACTACGACGTGGGCTTCCGTTCCGAGCCCGAAGGGCGCACCGGTTTCGCGCACCTCTTCGAGCATTTGATGTTCCAGGGGAGCGAGAGCCTGGAGAAGCTCGCGCACTTCCGGTACGTCCAGTCGAGTGGTGGCAGCTTCAACGGCTCCACCCATCCGGACTACACGGACTACTTCGAGGTCCTCCCCGCCGCGGCTCTCGAGCGCGCCCTGTTCCTCGAAGCGGACAGGATGCGGGCGCCGAAGCTGACGCAGGAGAACCTGGCCAACCAGATCGACGTGGTCAAGGAGGAGATCCGCCTCAACGTGCTGAACCGGCCGTACGGCGGGTTCCCGTGGATCCTGCTCCCGCCGGTGCTGTACTCCACGTTCCCCAACGCGCACAACGGTTACGGCGGTTTCGAGGATCTCGAACAGGCCACCTTGGACGACTGCGCGGCCTTCTTCGACACCTACTACTCGCCCGCGAACGCGGTGCTGACCGTCGCCGGTGACTTCACCGTCGAGGAGGCCCGCGAGCTGATCGAGAAGCATTTCGGCGACGTGCCGCACCGGCCCGCGCCGCAGCGCCCGTCGTTCGCCGAGCCCGCCCCCGACGGCGAACTGCGCGGCGAGCACGTCGACCCGCACGCCCCGCTGCCCGCGGTCGGCGTCGGCTACCGCATGCCGGACCCGATCAACGACCTCGACGGCTACCTGGCGAACCTCGTGCTCGCCGGCGTGCTGACCGACGGCGACGGCTCCCGGCTGCAGCAGCGGCTGGTGCACCGTGAGCCGCTGGTCGTCGACATCGGCGCGGGCGCCGGGCTGTTCGGCCCGTTCGAGGCGCGTGACCCGGACACGTTCACCATCACCGCGATCCACCCGCACGAGGTGAGCACCGACCAGGTCCTCGCCGCGCTGGACGAGGAACTGGAGAAGCTGGCGGCCACGCCGCCGGAGGACCAGGAACTGAAGAAGGTCACCGCGCGCTGGGCCGCGAGCCTGCACTCCGAGCACGACAAGCTGGTGTCCCGCACGCTGGCCCTCGGCTCGTTCGAGCTGCTCTACGGCGACGCGTCGCTGGTGTACCGGCTCGCCGAGAAGATGTCGGCGGTCACCGCGGAAGCCGTTTCGGCGGCGGCGAAGGCGCTGCGGCCGGACTCGCGCGCCGTTCTCGTGGTCCGTCCCGGCAGTTCCGAACAGGAAGGTACCGAGCAGTGAGCGCACCGCACCGCACCGCCGAGGAGATCGGCCGCACGGCCGCCGGGCCGCGTCCGGTCCCGTCGCTGGGGACGCAGCGCGCCGCCGCGGATCTGTCCCATGTGGACACCACGCTGAGCAACGGGCTGCGGGTGCTCGCCGTCCGCAAGGCCACCGTGCCGCTGGTCGAGCTGCGCGTCTGGATCCCGTTCGCCGGCGAGGACAAGCTGCACCCGGCCACCGCCGAGGTGCTGGCCGAGACCCTGCTGACCGGCACCGCCCGCCGCGACCGCATCGAGATCGACGCGGATCTGGCGCTGATCGGCGGTGACCTCGCGTCCGGCGTCGACCCGGAACGCCTGGTCATCACCGGCACCTCGCTGGCCGACGGCCTCCCGACGATGCTCGACGTCCTCGCCGACGCGCTCACCGGCGCTTCGTACGCGGACGCCGAGGTCGAGCGGGAACGCGAGCGGCTCATCGAGCGGATCGCGGTGTCCCGCACGCAGCCGAGGACGATCGCCCGCGAGGCGCTGCAGAAGCACCGCTACGGCGACCACCCCGCGGTCCGCGAGGTCCCGCAGGCCGAAGACGTGGCCGTCGTGACGCCGGACCAGGTCCGCGCGCTGCACCGGGCTTCGGTGCTGCCGCGGGGATCCGTGCTGGTGATCGTCGGCGACATCGACCCCGAGACCGTGATCGGCGACCTGGAGAAGGCGTTCGGCGGCTGGGCTTCGGACCGTTCCGCCGTTCGTTTGCCCGCGCTGCCCGAACTCACCGGCGGCAATGTCCTGCTGGTGCCGCGGGCCGGTGCGGTGCAGTCGCAGATCCGGCTGTCCGCGCAGACCGTGTCACGCACGGACCCGCGGTACCCGGCGCTGCAGCTGGCGAACCTGGTCTACGGCGGGTACTTCTCCTCGCGGCTGGTCGAGAACATCCGTGAGGACAAGGGTTACACCTACAGCGCGCACTCCGGTTTCGAGTTCACCGACCAGACCGCCGTGGTGAACGTCGACGCGGACACCGCGACCGACGCGACCGCCGCCGCGCTCCTGGAGACGCGGTACGAGCTGGCCAGGCTCGGTCTCGTGCCGCCGACCGCCGAAGAGGTGGAGTCGGTTCGCCAGTACGCGATCGGTTCGCTGGTCACGGCGGCGTCGTCGCAGGGCGGCCTGGCCGCGCAGCTGTCCGCGCTCGCCGCGACGGGGCTGGGCGTCGAGTGGCTCGCCGGGCATCCGGAGCGGCTCGCCTCGGTCACCGCCGAGGACGTGGCGAACGCGGCGCTGGAGTTCTTCGCGCCCAAGCGGTTCACCGGGGTCGTCGTCGGCGACGCGGATGTCCTCGCGCCGAAGCTGACGGCGCTGGGCGACGTGACCGTCGGGGAGCCCTCCTGATGGAGACACCGTTCGGGTTAGGGGCGCTCCCGACGCTTTCGCGCTCCACGGCGGACCGTCAGGAGTCCTTGCGTACCAACCCGGACAGGTTGGCCGAGCGCTGGCCGAACGCGCGCGTCGTGCTGCTCGACGAGCACGCGCGCACCCCGGTGGTGGAGGGTTCCGGCACGCTCGCGACCCGTAAGTCGCAGGACTTCGGCACCGAGCCGCCCGCCGACGCGGTCTTCCTGGGGGAGTGGCAGGGCACCGACTACTGGTCGCTGCCCGGCCGCCCCGCCGGGGAGACCGAGACCGTCGAGATGGCGGGCAGCTGGGGCGTCGTGGAAAGCGTCCCGCGGCACGACGGTGAGATCTGGGTCGACCTGCGTGGCTACGGCGATCTGCTCGACGACACGTCGGCCGGGCTGTTCACCACCGCGCAGGCGTTGCTGACCTGGCGTCGGCAGGCGAAGTTCTGCGCTCGATGCGGGAGCCCGGTCGAGGTGGTCCAGCTGGGCTGGGCGAGCAAGTGCACCGGCTGCGGCCGGGAGGAGTATCCGCGCACCGACCCGGCCGTGATCTGCCTCGTGCACGACGACGCCGGGGTCAACGGCGAGCACGTCCTGCTGGCCCGGCAACCGATCTGGCCGCCGGACCGGTACTCGATCCTCGCCGGTTTCGTCGAGGCGGGGGAGTCGCTCGAAGGCTGTGTCGAGCGGGAGATCCGCGAAGAGGTCGGCGTCGAGGTGAGCGACGTGCGCTACCTCGGGAGCCAGCCGTGGCCGTTCCCGCGGTCGATCATGCTCGGCTTCACCGCCAGGGCGGACATCTCCGCTCCGCTGGTGCCCGCGGAAGGCGAGATCGAAGAGGCGTTCTGGGTTTCGCGCGACGAGGTGCGGTCCGCCTTCGCGAACAGCCAGCTGCGGAACGCGGGCGCCGTGCCGACCCCGATCGCCGGCGGGACACGGCAGCTGGTGCTGCCGGGGAACTCGTCGATCGCGCGCGTGATGCTGGCGGCCTGGGCCGGCGTCTAGCCTCCGAACACGCGAGTTCCGTCTCCGAACACGCGAGTTACGCCTTTGATCACGCGAGTTCGGCGTTCGGTCACCCGGTGATCCCAGTGTCCGCTAATCTCCTGCCGTCCGGTTTCAAGATCATCGAGTTAGGACACTGGGGAAAGCATGAAGAACACCTTGCGGCGGTTCGCCGTCGCCGGAGCCGCTGCCGCGGCCATCGTTTCGTTCAGCGCCGTGAACGCGGGAGCGGCGCAGGCCTCGGACTACGAGTACTTCGGTTCGTACAGCCAGGAGGACTGCGGCATCACCGGCCACCACGGCCAGATCGCCGGGGACTGGAACGGGTGGATGTGCTACCCCTCGCCCACGCTCCCCTGGGTGTACGACCTGTACGTGCAGCCCAACTTCTGATTCATCACCGCGTCGCCGAAGGGCGGTTTCGCGCGGTGGGGGCATCGGATGCCGCGACCGGCAAGCCCGACGCCCGACGCCGGATAGGCCAAACAGTCCGTGAAGGCCTCCTTGAGGGACCCAGAGTCCCTCAAGGAGGCCTTCACGGACTCAAGCGGGTCGTCAGGCGAGCGCGATCGCGTTGTTGACGGCCGTGACGGTCTCGGCGGGATCGTCGACCGTGAGCACGAGCCGGTTGAAATCCTCGGCCTCGTCGAGGGTGATGACGACCGTGTTGTCGAACCCGGAGATGTTCCAGAACTGCCGGTCGCCGTCGGCGTGAAAGGTGCCGGCGAGTTTCCCGGGGATCCGCAGACCCGGCCCGCGCCACCCCTTCGGCTCGTCGCGCATCCCCGGATCGTGTGTCGCGCCGCGTACGTGGGCGAGCGGGATTTCGAGCCGCCGGGTGAAGGACCAGATCTTGTCGATCCCCACCGGCTCGACCACCAGGCGGTCTCCGGTGATGGTGATCCGGTTGTTGCTCATGTCGTTCCTCCGTTGTCGATATCCGGCAATCCGGCACGGGCCAGCAGCCGTCGTCCCAGCTGGTCCGGGGTCGTCCCGAGGTCCTGGACGACGGCTCGGACCCGGGCGCGCAGCCGCTCGTCGTCGGGGGCGAGTTCGAGCAGAGCGATCAGCAGGACGTCGAGCCGCCCGGTGTCGTCCTGATCGTTGGCGACGTGTTCCAGCACCCGGGCGAACAGGCCGTGCTTGCTGCCGAACGCGCCATACAGGCTTCCCCGGTGGACACCCGTCGCCTCGACGAGGTGATCGACCGAGGTCGCGTGGTATCCCCGCTGCCGGAAGACCGCCGCCGCGGCTTCGATCGCGGTCGTCTCGTCGAACTGTCGTGGCCGGGCCATGGGTTTGAGAATAGTCATTCAAGAATGACCGGTCAAGAACTCCGATGGCGGTCACGCGTGCTTGAACGGACGGCATGTGTGATTAGACGGACGGCACGTGTGATTGGACGGACGGCACGCGGTTGACGTTCGAGCCGTCCGGCCAGTCACGTGTGCCGTCCATCGGATCACGCGTGTCGTCCGTCCAATCACGTGGTGGCCACCCTCCGCGCCGGTGCGCATACCCACTGTGCGGGACATCCCAAGCGTTACCTCCCCGTTTCCCGGCCCCGTTGACGACTGTGGCTCGGCTCACTACAGTCCCCGGAAACCGTCTGTAAAGTTTCCTAACGAAGTCGGGAGAGAGCCCCAGTGCGAGCCGGCAGTCCGCGAATGCTGCGCGAGATCAACGATCGCGCGGCCATCGAGGTCCTCCTCAAGGACGGTCCTCTGACGCGCTCCGAGCTCGAGGTCGCCATCGGCCTGTCGAAGCCCGCGACGGCGCAGCTGCTCACCCGTCTCGAACAGGACGACATCGTCACGAAGGCGGGCGTCCGCGGCGGGGGCCGCGGCCCGAGGGCACAGCTCTGGCAGGTCAACGGCGGCGTCGCCTACGTCGCGGCCGTGGATCTGACCCCGCAAACAGCCGATTTCGTCGTTTCCGACGTCACGGGCGCGGTGCTCGCCGAGTACCAGGTCCCGCTGCCGGTCCACGAGGGCGCGGACGTCGTCGGCACGTTCGGCGCGGCGCTCACCCACGTCGCCACCGAAGCCGGGCTCGCCACCACCGACCTCCGCCACGTCGTCATCGGCGCGCAAGGCGCCTTCGATCCCCGCACCGGCCTGCTCTCCTCGGCACCGCACATCCCCGGCTGGCTCGGTTTCGACGTGCCGCGCAGGCTCAGCGCGGAGCTCGGCGTCGAGGTCACCATCGAGAACGACGTCAACCTCGTCGCGATCGTGGAGATGACGGTCGGCCAGGCCGTCGGGCTCGACGACTTCGTGATGATCTGGCTCAGCGACGGCGTCGGCGGCGCGGTGGTGGTCGGCCGCAGGCTGTTGCGCGGCGCGACCGGCGGTGGCGGCGAGATCGACTGGATGCGCGTCCCCGACCCGGTTTCCGTTGCCACGGCGAAGAAAAAGACCCGCGAGGGAGATCGCTTCGGCGACCTCGTCGCGTCACCGGCCGTCGTCGAGCTGGCCGCCGCGCACGGTATCGAGGCCGGGACCGGAGCGGACGCGGTCACCAAGGCCCGCGAAAGCCGCAACGATGCCTTCCTCGACGACCTCGCCCGCCGTGTCGCGGGCGGAGCGGCCAGCCTGATCGCGGTCGTCGACCCCGAACTCGTGCTTCTTTCCGGTGACACCAGCCGGGCCGGTGGCGACGAATTCGCCGCGCTGGTCGCGAAAAGGCTGCACGAACTGGTCCTGCCCCGCACCCCGGTCGGGGTCGCTTCGGTGCAGGGCAACGCGGTCCGCGCGGGCGCGCTGCAATCGGCGCTCGCCACCGTCCGCAGGGACGTCTTCGGCGTCAACACCCCTTCGCTCCTCGGGCCGAGACGGTCCGGGGCGGGAGAGCCGAACCCGATCGTGGCTGTCCCGGATTCACGAACAGAACCACCGTCTCCCGCCCCAACCAACTAGGAGGAGGGTCATGAGTTCCACGACCCAGGTTCGGAGAAGCGGCCGCCGTTGGCGCGGCTCGATAGTGCTCGGCGCGGTCACCGTCGCCGCGCTGGTGTCCGCCTGTTCGGGTGCCGCAAGCGGCCCGAACGGTGGGGCGGGCGACGCGGCGGCCGCCCCCGCCGCGGACGCGAAGCTCACGCTGACCGTCTACAGCAAGTTCACCGACCGTGAGTACAACGTGGTCACCGCCGGGCTCAACAAGCTCAAGGCGAAGTTCCCGAACATCGAGATCAAGCACGAAGGCCAGCAGGACGACGACAAGATCACCCAGTCCATCCGCGGCGGCAACCCGCCGGACGTGGCGATCTCGTTCTTCACCGACAACCTCGGCGCGTGGTGCTCCACGGGCAGCTTCCAGGATCTCAAGCCCTACATCGACCGCGACAAGATCGATCTGAACCAGATCCCGGACGCCGTCCGCAGCTACACCGAATACCAGGGCAAGCGCTGCGCCATGCCGCTGCTCGCCGACGTCTACGGCTTCTACTACAACAAGGACATGTTCGCGGCGAAGGGCATCACGTCGCCGCCGAAGACGACCTCGGAACTGTTCGAGGCCACCAAGAAGCTGACCGAGTTCAACGCGGACGGCTCCATCAAGGTCGCCGGTTTCCTGCCGTCGATGCCGTTCTACGCCAACATGGCGCAGTACTGGGCCCCGAACTTCGGCGCCACCTACCTCGGCGCCGACGGCCAGTCGCACCTCGCCGACAGTCCCGAGTGGAAGGCGATGTTCGACTTCCAGAAGCAGCTGGTCGACTTCTACGGCGGCCACGCCAAGGTCGAGCAGTTCAAGGCCGGTCTCGGCGAGGAATACTCGGCGGACCACGGTTTCCAGCGCGGCAAGCTCGCGATGATGATCGACGGCGAGTACCGCACCGCGTTCATCAAGGACCAGGCGCCGGAGCTCAAGTTCGGCACCGCGGCCCCGCCGGTGCTGGACAGCAAGCCGGACCGCTACGGCGGCGCGTTCACCACGGGCACGATCATCGCGATCCCCAAGGGCGCCAGGAACCCCGGCGCGGCTTGGGAACTGATCAAGCAGGTCACCCTCGACACCTCGACGCTGGTCGAGCTGTCGAACGGCCTGAAGAACGTGCCGAGCACCAAGGCCGCGCTGACCGACCCGAAGCTCGAGGTCACGCCGGAGTTCAAGACGTTCCTCGATCTGTACAACGGCGGGAAGCTGATGCCCAACCCGTCGACCCCGATCGGTGACGCGCATCTGAAGGCCGTCAACGACTTCGCGGAGAAGTGGCAGGCGGGCAACGTCCCCGACATGATCGCGGGGCTCAAGCAGGTCGACGCTCAGATCAACGACGAGCTCGCCCAGAAACGCGCCGGCGGCTGATCGCATGACTTCGACCCTGGATTCCAGGGCGGTCGCCTCCCCTTCCGCGTCCACCCGGACGCGGAAGGGGAACGCGGCGCGCCGCCGTCGCACCGTCTTCTACTTCATCGCACCGGCGATGCTGGGTTTCCTGATCTTCTTCGGGTACCCGCTGATCGCCACGCTCTACTACTCGTTCACCCGCTACGACCTGATCAACGCGCCCGAGTTCATCGGCTTCGACAACTACATCCGCATGTTCACCAGCGAACAGCTGGTCGGCACCGCCGCGTACAACACGTTGTGGCTGGTGATCGTGCTGACGTTCTGCCGGGTCGTGTTCGCGCTCGGGGTGGCGTCGATCATCTCGCGGCTGAAGTCGGGTGTCGGCCTGGTGCGGACGCTCTGCTATCTGCCCTCGCTCGCCCCGCCCGCCGCGGCGACGCTGGCGTTCGTGTTCCTGTTCAACCCGGAATACGGCCCGGTCAACGCCTTCCTGCGCGCGGTCGGCATCGACGGCGGTCTGTGGTTCAACGATCCGGCGATGTCGAAGCCCGCGCTGACCCTGCTGGTGATGTGGGGTTCGGGCGAGCTGATGATCATCATCCTCGCCGCGCTGCTCGACGTGCCGCAGGAACAGTACGAGGCCGCCGAACTCGACGGCGCGGGCCCGGTCCGCCGGTTCTGGCATGTCACGCTCCCGTCGATCTCGCCGGTGCTGCTGTTCGGCATCGTCAACTCGATGATCTTCGCGTTGCAGTTCTTCACGCAGGCGATCGTCGCGGGATCGGCGGCCGCGGGTGCGGCCGACGTCGCGGGCAACACGAGATTCATCGGCGCACCACAGAATTCGACGCTGACCTATCCGGTTTGGCTGTACGTGCAGGGTTTCCGGTACTTCAACATGGGTTACGCGGCGGCGATGGCGGTCCTGCTCTTCATCGTCTCGGCCGGGTTCACCTGGATTCTCGTGCGGCAGCTTCGCAAGACCCAGCATCAGGAGGAGGGCGGATGACCACACTGGCCGAGCCCCGGCACACCGCCCCCGCGTCCGAACCGCCGAAGGTGCGGATGCGGCGCCAATGGGACAAGAAGCTGCACTGGATCGCGACGCACAGCGTCGGCATCGCGATGGGCGTGATCTTCATGCTGCCCATCCTGTTCGTGTTCCTCACCGCGGTGATGTCCAGCGATCAGGCGCTTTCGTCGAATTTCTGGCCGAAGGAATGGCACTTCGAGAACTTCATCGAGGTGTTCGAGAAGGCGCCGCTGCTGCAGTATTTCGGCAACAGCATCCTGTATTCGACGCTGGCCACCGTCGGGGCGCTCGTCTCGGCGATCCCGGCGGCGTACGCGCTTTCGAAGCTGAAGTTCCGCGGGCAGAACCTGTTCTTCATGCTGACCATGGCCGCGATGATGCTGCCCCCGCAGGTCACCGTCGTGCCGTTGTACGACCTGTGGGTGCGGCTCGGTTTCACCGGCACCCTGGTGCCGCTGATCGTGCCGTACTTCTTCTTCGACGCGTTCTCGATCTTCCTGCTGCGGCAGTTCTTCCTCACCATTCCGAAGGACTACCTCGAAGCCGCGAAGATCGACGGCTGCAACGAGTTCCAGGCGATGGTCAAGGTGCTGATCCCGATGGCGAAGCCGGGTATCGCGGCCACCGCGATGTTCTGCTTCCTGTTCACCTGGAACGACTATTTCGGTCCGCTGCTCTACACCGGTGAGACCCGCGACAACTGGCCGCTCTCGCTGGCGATCGCGTCGTTCCGCGGTATGCACCATGTGGAATGGAACCTCACCATGGCGGCCACCGCGCTGATCATGCTGCCGGTGATCGTGCTGTTCGTGTTCGCGCAGAAGTCCTTCGTCAAGGGCATCACATTCACAGGGGTCAAGGGATGAAACTGGCAGTCGTCGGTGGTGGGTCCACTTACACACCCGAGCTGATCGACGGGATCGCCGGTCGGCGGTCCACTTTGGACGTCGACGAGATCGTGCTGATCGATCCGGACGCGTACCGGGTGGAGGCGGTCGGGGACTTCAGCAATCGTTTGCTGAGCCACGCCGGGCATCCGGCGCGGGTCCGCACCACTTCGAGCCTCGAAGAGGGCGTCGACGGCGCGTCGGCGGTGCTCATCCAGCTGCGGGTCGGCGGGCAGCGCGCGCGCCGCGGGGACGAGACGTTCCCGCACGCCTGCGGTTGTGTCGGACAGGAGACCACGGGCGCGGGCGGCCTCGCGAAGGCGCTGCGCACCGTGCCGGTGGTGCTCGACATCGCCGACCGGGTCCGGAAGATCGCCGGGGACGACACCTGGATCGTCAACTTCACCAACCCTGTCGGCATCGTCACCCGCGCGCTGCTGAACGAGGGCCACCGCGCCGTCGGCCTCTGCAACGTCGCGATCCACCTCCAGCGCACGTTCGCGCATCTGCTCGGGGCCGGGATCGACGACGTCAAACTCGTCCACACCGGACTGAACCACCTGAGCTGGGAACGAAAGGTGCTCGTCAACGGCGAGGACCGGCTGCCGGAGCTACTGGCGGAGCACGCGGAATTCCTCGGCGAGCACGTCACCGCGCCGGTCGAATGGATGCGGCGGATGAACGTCGTGCCGTCGTACTACCTGAAGTACTACTACGGGCACGACGAGCAGGTCGCCAAGCAGCGCACCGAGCGGCCGCGCGCGGACGTCGTGAGCGATGTCGAGGAAGAACTGCTCAAGGTGTACCTCGACCCGGAGGTGGTGACCAAACCGGAGCAGCTGGAAAAGCGGGGCGGTGCCTACTATTCCGAGGCCGCGGTGCAGCTCGTGCACGCGCTCACCTCGGGTGGTCCCGCCGAAGAGCATGTCGTCAACGTCCGCAACGAAGGCACTTTCGACTTCCTGCCGGACGACGCCGTCATCGAGGTCCCGTCCCTTGTGGACGGTGAGGGTCCGCGTCCGATCCCGCAGCCACCGGTGGAACAGCGGTTCGCCGGGCTCATCGCCGGGGTGACCGCGTACGAGCATCTCGCGCTGGAGGCGGCGATCAAGGGTGGCCGGGACAGGGTGGCCGACGCGTTGCTCGCGCATCCGCTGGTCGGCCAGTACACGAAGGCCGATCAGCTCGCCGACACGCTGGTGAAGATCAACCGTGAGTTCCTGCCGTGGGCGGGGGCATGACGGCCGGCTCACAGGACGTCGTCGTCGCGATCGACGGCGGCAACAGCAAGACCGACGTCCTGATCGTCTCGCGGGACGGCCGGGTGCTCGGGCAGTCGCGGGGACCGGGCGCGTCCCCGCAGAACATCGGGGTCGACGGCAGCGTCCAAGCGTTGGAGAAGCTGGTGCTGGAAGCCCTTCGCGGGGCAGGGCTTCCCGACGACCGTCCTTTCGCGACACATACGTCGGCCTATCTCGCGGGGCTGGATTTCCCTCGGGAGGAAGCGATCCTGCACGCCGCGCTGGCGGCGCGCGGCTGGAGCGACACGCTGATCGTCGGCAACGACACGCTCGCGCTGCTGCGCGCGGGCAGTTCCGACGGGACGGGCGTGGCGGTGGTGTGCGGCGCCGGGATCAACGGCGCCGGGGTCAGCGCCGACGGTCGTGAACACCGGTTTCCCGCGCTGGGCAAGATCTCCGGCGACTGGGGCGGCGGCTACCGGCTCGGCGAGGAGGCCCTGTGGTGGGCAGTCCGCGCCGAGGACGGCCGCGGTCCGGGCACGGCCCTGCAAGCCGCTGTCACCGCGCACTTCAAGGCGTCCTCGGTGCTGGACGTGGTGCAGCGCCTGCACTTCCAGGATCTGCATTCGGATTCGATCCACGGCCTGTGCCCGCTGCTGTTCGCCGTCGCGGCGGACGGCGACGAGGTGGCGCAGGACGTGGTCGACCGGTTCGTCGAAGAGGTCGCCCTGCTGGTGTCGGTCATCCTGCGGCGGCTCGAACTCACCGAGGAGGCGCCCGAAGTCATCCTCGGCGGGGGAGTGCTGACCGGAGTCGGCGCACAGGTGATCGCCGAGATCGAACGGCGGTGCCTGAAGGTGGCTCCGCGGGCTTCGATCCAGGTGGTCGACGTGGCCCCCGTGGTCGGTGCGGCGCTGTTCGCGCTGGACACCATCGGCGCCGCCGGCACGGCCAAAGCTGCGCTGAAGGCCGCGACCAAACGGGTCTGATCGCGCGTGAAGGCCCCCTTCCCTCGGCTGAGCCGAGGGAAGGGGGCCTTCACGCGCTCAGGAGGCGGCGGGGACGAGCGGCTCGTCCGTCTCCAGCAGCGTCTTGAGGTCCGACAGGATCCACGCCCAGCCGCCACCGGCGTTCTCGCCCGGCCCGGCGTTGATGTCCTCCTGCGAGCCGTTGACCAGGGCGGCCGTCGTCGGCGCGTCGGTGACGTCGTGGGTGACGGTCAGCCGGGTGCCCGCGGTCTTGGTCTCTTCGATCTCGTAGGTGAGCTTGGTGTACGGCTCCTTGTCGAAGGCCGGGTCCATCCGCAGCTTCCAGGTGATGACCAGCTTGCGTGGCGGATCCACCTCCAGGACCTCGCCGTCGACCAAGTCGTTGGTGAAGCCCGCTTCGACGTACTCGGGCGTCGGGTGGGTGGCGTGCTTGCCGCCCGGCCGCAGGTCGAAGTCGACAAGACCGGTGTAGCCGTACTTCTGTGACCACTCGGGCTTCGTGATCGCGTCCCAGATCTTCTCCGGGGTGGCCTTGATGTAGACGCGGTAAACCTGGGTGTCGGTCATGAGGGCTCCTCGTTCTCGAGTTCGGCCTTGAGGTCGAGCAACGCGGTCACGTTGCGCTCGGTGAACTTGTCGATCCACCGGTCGTGGATCTGCCGGATCGGTACCGGGTTGAGGAAATGCTTCTTCTCCCGGCCCTCCTTGCGCGTGACGACAAGTCCGGCTTCTTCCAGCAGTTTCAAGTGCTTCATCACGCCGAACCGGCTCATGTCCACTTCGGACTCGAGCTCGGTCAGCGTGCGGCCGTCACGCGCGAACAGCTGGTCGAGCAGGAACCGGCGGGTCGGATCCGCCAGGGCCTTGAAAACCAGGTCGTCGTCGGGCACATCGGAAGAATAGGTGACCAAAAGGTCACGTGTCAAGCAGAAGTTTCCGGGAGCGCGTGAAGGCCCCCTTCCCTCGGCTCAGCAGAGGGAAGGGGGCCTTCACGCGCGAGGTGGCTCGGCTACAGCAAGGCGCCCAGCGGCAGGATCAGCGCGATCGCGACCACGGAGATGACCGTCTCCATGATCGACCAGCTCTTGAGCGTCTGCCCGACCGAAAGCCCGAAGTACTCCTTGACCAGCCAGAATCCGGCGTCGTTGACGTGGGAGAAGAACAGCGAGCCGGCGCCGATCGCCAGCACCAGCAGCGCGCTGTGCGACGGATCCATGGTCGCCGCGAGCGGGGCCACGATGCCCGCGGCGGACACGGTGGCGACCGTCGCGGAGCCGGTGGCGAGCCGGATCGCGACCGCGACCAGCCAGCCGAGCAGCAGCGGCGACAGGTTCGCGCCGGTGGCCAGGCTGGTGATGACGTTGCCGACCCCGGCGTCGACGAGGGTCTGCTTGAACCCGCCGCCCGCGCCGACGATGAGCAGGATGCCGGCGATCGGCGGCAGCGAATCGGCCACCGTGGACGACAGTTTGTCCCTCGTGAAACCCGCGGACTTGCCGAGGGTGAGCATGCCGAGCAGCACCGCGGCGAGCAGCGCGACCAGCGGGTCGCCGATGAAGTCCAGCACGCGGCGGAGGTGGTTCTCCTTGGTCAGCAGGATGTCCGCGAGCGCCTTGCCCATCATGAGCACGACCGGCAGCAGCACCGTCGACAGGGTCGCGAGGAAGCCCGGCCGCCGTCCGTCCGAAGAGGACGATTCCGGGATGAGCCGCTCCGGCGCGACGGCGTCCGGGACCATCTTCGCGGCCAGCTTGCCGAACAGTGGTCCGGCGATGATCACCGTCGGGATCGCGACGAGCAGGCCGAAGGCGAGGGTGAGGCCGACGTTCGCGTTCAGCGCGCCCGCGGCGGCGAGCGGTCCGGGGTGCGGCGGGACGAGACCGTGCAGCACCGAAAGCCCGGCGAGCGCGGGGATTCCCAGCATCAGCAACGGTTTCCCGGTGCGCTTGGCGACCAGCAGGATCACCGGGATCAGCATGACCAGGCCGATCTCGAAGAACATCGGCAGCCCGATCAGCGCGGCGACCAGCGCCATCGCCCACGGCAGGGCACGGTCGCCCGCGCGGCGCAGGATGGTGTCGACGATCTGGTCGGCGCCGCCGGAGTCGGCGAGCAGTTTGCCGAGCATCGCGCCGAGCGCGATCAGCACACCGACCGAGGCGACGGTCGAACCGACGCCGGAGCTGAAGCTCTTGATCAGCTTGTCCACCGGCATGCCGCCGACGAGCCCGAGCACGCCGGAGCCGAGGATGAGGGCGAGGAACGGATGCTGCTTCGCCTTGGTGATCAGGACGACGATCACGGCGATGGCGAGCACCGTCGCGCCGATGAGTCGGGTGTCGTGTCCGGTCCAGGCGGCGGCGAGAGTGGTGGTCATCGGCGGTCCTTGAAAACGGAAAGGGCGGTTTCGACGATCTCTTCCGGCTTCTTCGCGATGTCGGCGACGAGGCCGTGCTCGTCCGGCCGCAGCGGCTCGAGGTCGGCGAGCTGGGAGTCCAAAAGGGACACCGGCATGAAGTGGCCGGAGCGGGTCTTCATCCGATCGGCGAGCAGGTCACGGTCGCCGTGGAGGTGCAGGAACCAGACTTTCCCGCCGCCACGCAGGATGTCGCGGTAGCGATACTTGAGCGCGGAAGACGTCACGACGCCGCCTGAGCACTGGTGGTCGGAGATCCAGGTGGCGATGGCTTCGAGCCAGGGTTGCCGGTCTTCGTCGTTCAGCGGGTGGCCGGAGCTCATCTTGTCGATGTTCGCCTTCGGATGGAACGTGTCCGCTTCGGCGTAATCGACGCCGAGGCGTTCGGCGAGTGCCGTGCCCACGGTCGTCTTGCCCGAGCCGGAAACACCCATCACCACGATGACGGTCATCCGTACCTCCCACGTCGTTGTAGCCGGGACGAGTACAGCTCAAAAGTACTACTTAAGCAACATCAAGTACTACTTAATCGAGTCAGAACGTTAGAGTCGCCTGGTGGGCAACGACAGGCATGCCGAAGTGCTCGATGCGCTCGGCTCCGCGATCGCGAACGGGGAGCTCCCGCCGGGTTCCGTGCTGCGCTCGGAGGAGCTCCAAGAGCGGTTCGGCGCGTCCCGCACGGTGGCGCGCGAGGTGGTGCGAGTCCTCGAAACGATGTGCCTGACCAGCAGCAAACGCCGGGTCGGGGTGATCGTGCGCGAGCCGAGCGAGTGGAACCATTACGACCCGCGACTGCTCCGCTGGCAACTCGACGGCTCCGAGCGCAAGACCGCGCTGCGCACCCTGACCGAACTGCGTTCCGGTGTGGAACCGTGCGCCGCCCGGTACGCCGCGCTGCGGGCGACACCGGAAGAGGGCGGCCGCCTCCGAGCCTTGGCGAAGCGGCTGGAGGAGACGGCGCACCGGCGGGACCTCGCCACCTTCCTCGGGCACGACGTCGCTTTCCACGATCTGCTGCTGTCCGCGTCGCGGAATCCGATGTTCGCCCAGCTTTCGGCGGTCGTCGCCGAAGTGCTCGCCGGGCGCACCGGGCACGGGCTGATGCCGGAGGAGCCGCAGCCCGAGGCCGTCGCCTTGCACGTCGAGGTCGCGATGGCCGTCGACACCGGTGACCCCGACCGGGCCGAACGCGCCATGCGGGACATCGTCATCCAAGCGCGTGACGAGATGGCCGTCCTTCTGGACGGATGATCTTCGAGTAATCTCTGCAGGTCTTCGAGGGATACTGCATGCAGGGGGCGACGGTGAGCGCGGCACGCGCGATCGGCTTGGTGTTGGGGGTGGCCGCGGACGGGGCGATCGGGGACCCTCGGTCGCGGCGTCCGGTGACGGCGTTCGCCAGGGCGGCTTCGGCGGTGGACGCGAAGGTCCGGTCGAAGCATCCGGTGGCCGGGGTCCTGTGGACCGGTGGCCTCGCGGGCTCCGCCGTGCTGGCGGGTGTGCTCGCCGAGCGGGCGGGACGGCGCAGCCCCGTCCTGCAGGCGACCACGACCGCGGTGACCACCTGGGCCGTCCTCGGCGCCGCCGGACTGGCCGCGCACGGCACCTCGCTGGCCCGCGACCTCGAAGAAGGCGAACTCGAGACCGCGCGCGGCACACTGTCCACACTGGATCCGCGAGTCGCCGACGACCTCGGCGTCATCGGCCTCTCGCGCGCTTCGGTGGAAACCCTCGCCGAGAACACCGCGGACGTCGTCATCGCGCCGCTGGTGTGGGGAGCGCTGGCCGGTGTGCCCGGACTGCTCGGCTCGCGCGCGATCAGCCTGCTGCGCGGCATCGGCCGCGGGCGCCCCGAGCGATACCGGTGGCTCGTCGCCCGGCTGGACGAAATCGTCCATCTCGTGCCGACGCGGGTCGCGGCGGGGCTGACGGTGCTCGCGGCGCCGGTCGTCGGCGGCTCGGCGGGCGGCGCGTGGCGGGCGTGGCGGCGCGACACCACCGCGCATCCGAGCCCGAACGCCGGCCGCGTCGAGGCCGCGTTCGCCGGGGCGCTGGAGATCCGCGTCGGCGGGCGGACGGTGTATCCGCACGGGGTCGAGGAACTGCCGGTGCTCGGCATCGGCCGCAACCCGGACGCCGGGCATGTGACGCGGGCCGTGGAGCTTTCGCGGGTGGTCGGGTGGCTGGGCGCTCTCAGCTCGGTCGTTCTGGCGGGTCTCGTCGGGCTGCGGCGACGGCGCTGACCTGCTGTTTCCCGGCTCCGGGGGAGCAAGGGACCTTTGCTACCACCTGGCCTGCTGACCTGCGAAAAGAGAGCAGGGGACCTTTGCTGTCGCCGGGGAGCTGACTGTGTGGGTTTTGGGACATCAGATGTCCCAAAATCCACACAGTGTCTGCGGGCTGTGCGACGGGTGGGGTGTGTGGGAATAGGGACGTTGAGTGTCCCTATTTCCACGCACCCCCTACTCAGCGTGGTGACCGTGTGGGTTTCGTTGCGTTGGGTGACCCGAAACCACACGGTCTTCGCGCGGGGGAGCAAGGGACCTTTGCTACCACCTGGCCCGCTGACCTGCGAAAAGAGAGCAGGGGACCTTTGCTACCGCTCCCGCTGAGCCAGCCGCGCCCGCGCCCGCGCGTCCATCGGCCCGTCACGCCGCGCGAGCTCCGCGGCGATCCGTGACCGGTCGCCCGGCTGCTTGTTCCCGCCGAACTTGAACTTCGCCCGCACCCCGGTCACGGTCAGTTCGACCCCGCGGATGCCGGGGAGCAGCCGCTTGTCCGGCGCCTCGGTCGCGCTCACCCCCGACCTCCCCGAACCGGGCTCGAAATGCGCGAGCTGCCGGTCGAGGAGCACGGCCTTCTCCGCGGCGTCGTCGATCAGCCGGACGTCGCATTCGAGCTGGACGGACGAGTAGTACGACGTGGGCACGCCGTGCGGCGGGTCGGCCGGGGTGTTCCAGTCGGAGCGGATGTAGGTGTGCTCGTCGATCACCGCGAGCAGCGCGCGCGGGTGTTCCTCCAGCAGTGGCCAGACGGGGTTGGGGCGCGCGAGGTGCAGCAGGACCGTCCGATCGCCGTCGTAGACGAAATGCACCGGATTGACGATCGGCAGGTCACGGCCCGCGCCGCCGGCGATCAGCTGGCCGAAGTCGTGCGTCGAGAGCCAGGCCCGCCATTCGGCGTCGTCGTGGGCGGCGTCCCACGGGTGAATCAGCATGCTGGAAGGGCATCACGCCGAATGGACCTGCGAAAGGTCCATTTTCGGATCAGATCAGGTGGCCACTTCGGAGCGTTCGTCCTCGGCCAGCATCTGCGCGACGCTCTTGCGTCGCTGCGGCCGTTCCGTGGCCAGCGCGCCGCCCGGCTTCAGCTCGCGGACGGTGAAGTACAGCCATCCCATCAGCGCCATCGCGCCGAACGCGATCCACTGCAGGGCGTAGGAGAAGAACGGCCCGGCGTCGGTCTGCGGCAGCGGCAGCGCGCCCAGCACGCCGGGCTGGTTCACGTCGAGCTGGAAGTAACCCGGACGGATGTCCAGCTTCGCGGCCCGCGCGACGACCTGCGAATCGACGACGTAACTCTGCAGCTTCCCGCCGGTCGACTCGTCGGCGAAGGCGTCGCGGTTCTTCCCGTCCTTCTCGTCGTGGCGGGCGCGCGTGACGATGTCGACCGTTCCGGCGGGAGGCGGGGCGAAGGGGAGCGCGCGCGACTTGTCGTCGAGCCGGACGTACCCGCGGTCCACCAGCACGATCGTGCCCTCGACGGTCCGGAACGGCGTGAGGACTTCGTAGGCCGCTTCGCCCTGTACGGAGCGCAGACGGGCCACGACCTCGCCCTCGGGCAGATACGTGCCCTTCATCGCGACCAGGTGCCATTCGGTGCGCTGATCAGGCACGGCTCCGTTGGGGAGCAGCTCCTCCAACGAGCGCGGTTGCCCGGAGAACGACTCCCGCAGCGCGGCGTTCTGATGCTCGCGTTCGGTGTTGCGGGAGAACTGCCAAGGCGCCAGCAGGGTGAAACAAGTGATGGCGAAGGTGAACACCACCAACGTCAACGCCAGCCACCCGGGCTTCAGCAGGAACTTCAACCGCACCCCACCACGGTAAGCGGTCGGCCTCAGGCGTGTGCGCGCACCCAGTCGAGCAGGCCCGGAACGGCTCGCTCGATCATGCCGAGGACGTCCTCGAAACCGTCGTCCTCGCCGTAGTACGGGTCCGGGACCTCGGCGCCTTCGGGCGCGGTCGGATCGAATTCGCGCAGCAAGCGGACCTTCGCCGGGTCCGACACCTTGCGCCGGAGGAACGACAGGTGTCCCTCGTCCGCCGCGAGCAGCAGGTCGGCGGCCAGATGCCCGCGGTCGACCTCGGCCGCGACGTGGCCGGTCGGGTAACCGTGCTCGGCCAGCTTCGCGCGGGCCCGCTTGTCCGCGGCTTCGCCCACGTGCCAGCCGCCGGTGCCCGCGCTGGACACCCGCACGAGGTGATCGAGACCAGCCTCCTCGGCCTTCGCGCGGAAGACGAGCTCGGCCATCGGGGAGCGGCAGATGTTGCCGGAACAGACGAAGACGATGTGCAGCACCTGATCAGTGTGAAGGCCGCCGGAGATCGACCGCTCACCGGCTCCGAACGGCTACCGGGCGCGCGAAGCTGGAAAGCCGGGACGAAGCGGGAGTAGACCTCCTGGAGAGAAACACGCAGGAAGGTCGCGTATGAGCGCACCAACACCCAGCGTCGAGTCGCCGGCAACCGGGCTCCGCTGGTACCGCATCACCGTCAAGCTTCCGCACCCCTACGAGGTCGGGCGGATCCTGTCGGAGCATCACTTCGTCCAGGCGAGATCGCCGAAAGAGGCGATGACCAGGATGCCGTTGCACCTCCGGTCGAGCGCGTCCGTCGCGCCGTACGAGGTCGTGCGGCCCGACGTCCCCGATCAGGCGACGAAGGCCTATCGCGCGGTGCTGTGGACGGGGCGCGTGATGCGCGCGGCCGGCCGCTGGGCGATCAGCAAGGACGCGAAGGCTCTGGACTGAGCCGGGGTGCAGGCCGGGAGGTTGCGAAAGCCACTTTCGCAACGTTGAAGGTTGCGAAAGTGGCTTTCGCAACACGCGGCGCGAGCCGTGGCGGCTCAAGTGGTAGCAAAGGTCCCTTGCTTCCTGCCGCGGGCACTGTGTGGATTTCAGGTCACCCAACGCACCGAAATCCACACAGTCACTTACTCGCGGTAGGGGGTGTGTGGAAATAGGGACACTCAACGTCCCTATTTCCACACACCCCCCGCCGAGCGCCCGTGGTAGCAAAGGTCCCTTGCTCCCCACCCGCAGGTCAGGAGCGGGAACAGGCCGACCCCACGGCCTCCGAAAGCGCCCCCGAGTGCAACCGGTCCAGCCCGCGCTGCGCGTCGACCAGCCGCACCGTGACCGCGAGCCGCGTATCGCACGACCGCTGCGCCCGCGCCTCCCGTGTCTCCGCGAGTTCCGTGAGCAGACCCGCGTTGAGCCGGTCGATCACCGGCCGCACCTCGGTCCCCAGATCGGGTCGTCCGGGCGGCCGCGTGCCCGGGTGCTCGGTCCAGAGCGCGTACAGGCCGCGCTGCACGACCTTGTTCGCCTCGATCTGGTCGCGGAAGAACCGCACCACATCGGCCGGGGCGAGACCGAGGCCGGGCGCCTTCGCGGCCACCGAGTCGAGGATCTGCTGTTCGCGCACCGGGTCGTCGATCGGCGACGGCGTCCCGAACTTCGCGGCCGCGACCTTGTCGGCGATCCGCACGCGCTGAGCGGCCAGGTCGGTGAGTTCCCAGAGCCCCGGAGACGCCGAAGCCGGCGCGGGTAGCACCACGAGAAGCAGCGAAGCGGCACAGAGCACCCGAAGTCGCATGCCCGGAAACGCTACATGCGAAAATCCCCGGGTGCCCGCGCTAGCCGAAGTCATCGCCGCCTTGGAGCAGGCGTACCCGCCCGAACTCGCCGAATCGTGGGACGCCGTCGGACTCGTCTGCGGCGACCCGGCCGAGCACGTGGACAAGGTCCTGTTCTGCGTCGACCCGGTCGACGAGACCGTCGACGAGGCGATCGACGGCGGCGCGCAGCTGATCGTCGCGCATCATCCGCTGCTGCTGCGCGGCGTCCACGGCGTGCCGGCGGACAGCACGAAGGGGCGCCTCGTGCACCGCCTCATCCGTGCCGGTGTCGCCCTTTACTGCGCGCACACCAACGCCGATTCCGCCTCGCCCGGTGTCTCCGACGCGCTCGCCGACGCCATCGGCCTGACCGTCCTCGGCCCGCTCGACCCTCGCGAAGACGGCGTCACCGGCATCGGCCGCATCGGCGAACTGCCCGCGCCCGAACCGTTTTCCACCTTCGTCGAACGCGTCGCGAACGCCCTGCCCCGTACGGAGCCCGGCGTCTACGGCGCGGGCGATCCGGCCCGCCCGATCCGCCGCGTCGCCGTCTCCGGCGGTTCCGGCGACAGCTACCTCAAGCGGGCCACCGCCGCCGGGGTCGACGCGTACGTCACCGCCGATCTCCGGCATCATCCCGCCGGCGAGCACCTCGCGGACATCGCCGAAGTCCCCGCCCTGGTCGGCGTCACGCACTGGGCGAGCGAGTGGCCGTGGTGCGAGCAAGCCTCGGGCGTCGTCCGCGCCGCGTTTGCGGGTAACGTCGACGTTCACGTCTCCACGCGGTGCACCGACCCGTGGACGCTACGGGCCACCCGAACCGAGCACTAAGAACTACAAGGAGCACCGTGAAGGCCGACCCCGCCGTCCAGCGCCAGCTGCTCGAACTCGCGAAGGTGGACGCCGAACTCTCGCGTACCGCCCACCGCCGCCGAACCCTGCCGGAGATCGCCGAGATCGACGCGGGCGAGAAGACGGTGCGCGAACGACGTGACGCGCTGGTCTCGGTCCAGACGGCGGCGTCCGACCTCGACCGCGAGATCGCCCGCCAGGAGAAGGAGATCGAGTCGGTGCGCGCTCGCGGAGACCGCGACCGCAAGCTTCTCGAATCGGGTTCCGTCGCGGCGAAGCAGATGACCGACATCGAGCACGAGCTGAACAGCCTCAACCGGCGTCAGTCCGCGCTGGAGGACGACCTGCTCGAGCTGATGGAACGCCGCGAGGCGCTCGAACTCGACGCCCAGCGCACCAGCGCCGAGGTCGCGAAGGCCGAAGCCGAGGTCGCCGAAGCCATCGGACGCCGCGACGAGCACTTCACCGATCTCGACACCACGAAGGCGCGCCGCGACGAAGACCGCGCCAAGCTCCTGCCGCGTTTCCCGGAAGACCTGCTGAAGCTCTACGAGCGGGTCCGGGCGCACAAGGGCATCGGCGCGGCGTTGCTGCGGGCCCGCCGCTGCGGCGCGTGCCAGCTCGACATCGACCGCCGCGAGATCGCCGAGATCAAGGCGGCCCCCGAGGACAACGTCATCCAGTGCGAGAACTGCGGCGCCATCCTGGTGCGCACGCTGGAGTCCGGCCTGTGACCGACCACGTGCTCGTCGAGGCCGACGGCGGTTCGCGGGGCAACCCGGGGCCCGCCGGCTACGGCGCGGTCGTCAAGGACGCGGCCACCGGCGAGGTGCTCGCCGAGCGCAAGGCCTACGTCGGCATCGCGACCAACAACGTCGCCGAGTACGGCGGCCTGATCGCCGGGCTCGCCGCGGCCGCCGAGCTCGGAGCGTCCACAGTGGACGTGCGGATGGACTCGAAGCTCGTGGTGGAGCAGATGTCCGGGCGCTGGAAGGTCAAGCATCCGTCGATGCAGCCGCTGAACGCCGAGGCCAAGGAGCTGGCGGCGCGGTTCTCGCGCGTGCGCTACGAGTGGATCCCGCGCGCGGAGAACTCCCACGCCGACGGGCTCGCGAACGAAGCGATGGACGCCGGGAAGCAGGCCGAAGCGCCGAAGAAGACCGTGAAACAGGACAGGGTCAGCCCCGTCGGCTGGACCGGCGCGACCGGGACACCGACCAAACTGCTCCTCGTGCGGCACGGCCAGACGGCGATGTCGGTCGAGAAGCGCTACTCCGGCCGCGGCGACGTGCCCCTCACCGAGCACGGCAAGCAGCAGGCGGCCGCCGCGGCGAAACGCCTCGGCGCGATGGAGGGCCTGGTCGTCGACGGCGAGGCGGCGCCGATCGTCGCCTCGCCGCTGATCCGCACCCAGCAGACCGCGCAGGCGATCGCGGACGCGCTCGGCGGCCGGGTCGAGACCCACCCCGGGCTGATCGAGACCGATTTCGGCGACTGGGAGGGCCTCACCTTCAAAGAGGCCATGGACCGTGATCCCGAGTTCCAGACCAGCTGGCTTTCCGACACCTCGATCGCGGCGCCGGGCGGCGAGAGCTTCGACGGTGTCCACCGGCGGGTCCGCAAGGCCCGCGACGAGCTGATCGCGAAGTACGGCGGCCGGACGATCGTCGTGGTCAGCCATGTCACGCCGATCAAGGCGCTGCTGCGGATGGGCCTGGACGCCGGGCCGTCGCTGCTCTTCCGCCTGCATCTGGACCTGGCGTCGCTGTCGATCGTCGAGTTCTACCCGGACGGCAACGCCTCGGTCCGGTTGGTGAACGACATCTCGCATCTTTCCTAGCCGGGGAAGGTGTGGCGCGGATCACGCCTGGATATGACGTGTCGCGAGCCGCCGATGGGGTATTGGCTACAGTTTCGGCGACGGCACGTGAGCGAAAAGGCAAAGACGGGGACATGACGGCGAGCGCACTCAGCGAAGCTTCCGAAAAAGACGTGCCCGACCCGGCGGAGACGCCGGCCCGTCGTGGCCTGGCCGCCCGCATCGCCCCGTACCTCGCGGTGCTCGCCGGGGTGGCGGCCGTCGCCTGGCACGCCACCCTCTACGGCCACTGGATCGTCGACGACGCGGCCATCACCTTCTCCTACGCGCGCAGCTTCGCCGACGGGCTCGGGCCGGTGTTGCAGCAAGGGCAGCCGTCGGTCGAGGGCTGGTCGAACTCCACCTGGCTGGTGGCGCTGGTGCTCGGCAAGCTCGTCGGCGTCTTCGACAGCGGCATGCTGTTCGGCCTGCCCGACTACGTGCTGTTCCCGAAGCTGCTGGGGCTGCTGTTCACCGCCGGGACGCTGGCCGCGTGCCACATCGCGGCGAAGCAGATCTTCGCGCGCTTCGCCTGGCTGGCGACGTTGGTCGTCGGGCTGACGCTGGCCGCGATCCCGTCGTTCGTCATCTGGACGATCTCCGGCCTGGAGAACTCGCTGTTCGGGATGGCCGTCGCTTGGCTGGCCGTCCTGCTGTTCGTGGCGGTCCGCAAGGACACCGTGCTCACCGCGAAGGTCGCCGTCTGGTCCGGGATCCTGGTCGCGTTCGCCGCGCTGACCCGCCCAGAAGGCCTGATCTACGGCGGCGCGTATCCGCTCGTCGTCCTGTTCCAGCTGCGAAAGCCGCTGCTGGGGCAGAGCGTCAAACTCGTCGTGGTGTCCGTGGTCGCGTTCGCGATCCCGTTCGGGGCGTATCTCGCCTGGCGGATCACGGAGTTCGGCAGGCTGCTGGCGAACCCGTCCATCGCGAAGGGACAGGGCCTGCCCGGTCTCTCGGCGCTGAAGCAGCCCTTCGAGCTGGTCGGCTACGTCGGTGTCGCCGGGACGATCCTGCTGGCGCTGACCATCGGGTACGCGCTGGTCCGGGCGGAATGGCGGCGCGCGCTCATCGCGTTGCTGGTGCCGCTGGCGCTGGGCATCGTCGCGTACGGCGTGATGGTCCCGGACTGGATGGGCCAGCACCGCTTCGCGACCCCGATCTGGATCCTCTCGGTGCTGGCGGGAACGCTGGCCGCCGGCGAACTGCTGCGCCGGTCGCGAGCTGTGCTGCGGATCGTCGTGGTGCTCGTGCTGGTCGCGGCCGCGATCCCGTCCGGGATGGGTTTCGCGTCGGCGTCGAAGAAGTTCCAAGAGGTCCCGACGGTGCCCGCGTGCCTCATCGCCGACCGTTTCGGCCGCGGCTTCAACACCATGGCCGACATCCTCGGCCTCCAGCAGGCGTCGCTGCTGCTGCCGGACCTCGGCGGCTCGTCGATGACCAGCCGCCTGCACCTGGTCGACATGGCCGGGCTGGTCGAGGCGGACGTCGCGGACTTCCTCAAGAAGGGCGACCTGCCGGGGCTGCGCGACTACGTGTTCGACAAGGTCAAGCCGACCTTCATCCACTCGTGGGGCCCGTGGGCCGCGGGCAACGGCATCACCGTCGACCCGCGGATCGACCGCGACTACGAGCCGATCTTCGTGTACCCGGGCAGCGGGCCGCGCAACGGCGACTTCGTGCGCAAGGACGCCGTCTCCAGCCCGGAGAAGCTGAAGGCCGTCCGGGACTACGCCGCGAAGACCATGCCGGACGTCGAGAAGGCGCGTTTCGGCGGGCCGCTCAAGGACTGCGGCCCGACCATGCACCCGGGCCAGACCGTCTACCTGCCTCAGTAGGCCTCGTGAGTGGCAAGGACGGTTCTAACCGTCCTTGCCACTCACGAGGCTCGTAGCAGGGCCGCTTCCTTCTCCCGGATGACGGGCAGCACGTGCTTCCCGAAGTACTCCACGTCCTCCAGGTAGTGCAGGAAGCCGAGCAGCAGCAGGTTCGCCCCGCGCTTCTTGTACTCGATGGCCCGGTCGGCGATCTGTTCCGGTGTGCCGATGAGCCCGGTGCGGAAGCCGTCGTTGTACTGCACCAGATCCTTGAATTCCGAGTCGGCCCACATCCCCTTCTTGTCCGATGTGGAGCTTCCCGCCTGCTTGACGGCGCCGCGGAAGCCTTCGACGGCTTCGGTGTCCGCCTTCTCGACGATCTCGCGCAGCACGGCTTTCGCCTCACTCTCGGTCTCCCGCGCGATCACGAAGCCGTTGAGTCCGAATCGGACGGTGTGGTCGTTCGCGGCCGCGTAGCCGCGGACGTCCTCGACCTGCTCGCTGAACCCGTCGAAGTCCTTGCCGTTGCTGAAGTACCAGTCGGAGACGCGGCCCGCGAGCTTCCGGGCGGCGGTGGAGTTGCCGCCCTGGAAGATCTCCGGATGCGGCCGTGCGACCGGTTTGGGCTTGATGTCGAAATCGTGCACCCGATAGAAATCGCCGGTGAATTCGGCGTGGTCGCTCGTCCAGAGTTCCTTCAGCACGCGAATGAATTCTTCCGAACGACGGTACCGTTCGTCGTGTTCCAGCCACGGTTCGCCGAGGTTCGTGAATTCGTCCTTGAACCAGCCGCTGACCACGTTGACCGCCGCGCGCCCGCCGGAGATCACGTCCGCGCTCGCGATGAACTTCGCGAGCACCCCGGGATGCCACAGTCCTGGGTGGACCGCCGCGATCACCTTCAGCCGCTGCGTCGCGAGCAGCAGCGCGAGGCTGAACCCGGTCGATTCGTGCTGGTAGGCGGCACCGTAGCTGGCCGTGTAGCGGACCTGGCTCAGCGCGTACTCGAACCCGCTGTTCTCCGCGAGGACGGCGAGATCCCGGTTGTACTCGTAGCCCCAGTCGGTGCGCTGCTCGATGTCACTGGTGACCAGGCCGCCGCTCACATTGGGGACCCAATAGGCGAATTTGAGTGGTTCGGATTCGATTCCCGGCATGCCGCGGAGTGAACCCGCCGCCCCCGGAAACCGTCAATCGGCGTCCACGCGCTGAGACCGCCCGAGTGCGGAACTCAATTCGGTGCGCCCGGTGATGCCCAGTTTTCGGTAGGCCCCGGACAAATGCAGTTCGACGGTGCGGCGGGTCAGATGCAGTGCTTCGGCGATCTCCCGGTTGGTGAGACCCTGTGACGCCATCAGCGCGACGCGGTACTCCTGTTTGGTGAGACCGTGTTCGTTGTCCTTCGCCGTCGTGAGACCCGTCCGCGCGTCCCGCAGCGCCTCCGCGGCCCGCCTCTCCAGCGGCCGCGCCCCGCAGTGCTTGCTCGACCGCACGGCCATCCGCAGCGTGCCGATCGCCTTCTCGGCCTGCCCGTGCCGGGACTGCAGCACACCGAGTTCGGTCAGCGCTTCGGCCAGCGCGAGTTTCGCGGTCGATCCGCCGAGGACGTCGACCGCCTTGGTGAGCAGGCGTTCGCCCTCTTCGTCTTCGCGGACGAGGCCTGCCGTGGTCAGCGCGCCGCCGAGGATCCTCGGTGCTCCCCAGCGTTCCGCGGCTTCGAGATCCTCCTCGGCGAGCCGGGCCGCCGCGTCGGTGCGGCCGAGCGCCAGCGCGGTGCGGGCGGCGTGTGCCCGCCAGGGGGCGAAGCCGGGGAAGCGCATGCCGTGGTGTTCGAGACGGCGGCCGCAGCCGCGCAGATCTTCGTACCCGAGCTCAGGTTCGCCGGTGGCCGCGCGGAGCCTGCCCCGGGCGTAGAGCAGGTAGTTGTGCGGGAAAAGTGCTTGTGTGGCACCGAAATCGATTCGGTCCAGCAGAGCTTTCGCGACGTCGTGGCGGCCGAGGTCGACGGAGACCTCGATCAGCCTCGCCGCGCACAGCACCGCGATCGGGCAACGGCTGGTGACCCCGCGTTCGTCGAACTGCCGCACCAGCGATTCGTAGTGGACACTCGCGCGCACCAGATCTCCGCCCGCCTGCACGGCGATCCCGCGGGCGAGGGTGGCGAGGGCGCCTTTCGGCACGTGGAAGTCCCACGGCAGGCGTTTGGTGTCGAGCACTTGGCAGAGCTTGTCGGTGAGCGCGGGTTCGTCGGCGAGCGCGGCCGTCGCGAGCGTGAAGAAATACGGCTGCTCGAACAGTTCGGGTTGCTCGCCGGACAACGCCTCCCCGAAATGCCGGACGGCGTTCGCCGAGGACTTCCCGCCGCGCACCGTGTCGAGCGCGAGCAGGCCCGACCGGCTCTGTTGCGCGGCGGGATCGTTCAGCGGCGCCCATTGCCGTTCGAAATCGCGGAAATCCGGCGGTGGCCCGAGTCTGCTGCCCGCCTCGGCGAGATAGGTCATGCACAGCAGCGGCCAGACGGCGTCGGGCCCGCCCGCGTCGAGCCGCGCGGCGAACTGGCCCGCGGAGTTGATCGCCAGCCGCGCGTCCGGGCCGCAGCACAGCGAAAGGATCATGGCCGTCGCGACGAAGGCCGCGGTTTCCCGGTCGTCGATGTGATCGATGGCCTCTCGCACCCTGGCCGGCGCCGAATCCGGGTCGCAGTGGAATTCCGCGTGCGCGAGCTGGAGCAGGATCGCCATCCGCTTGCGTTCGCTGAGCCGTTCTTCGAGCGCGCGCGAAAGGAACCGGACGGACAGCTCCGGGTCGCCTTCGACCACCGAATGCCGCGCGGCCAGCCGCAGGACGTCGACCGCCCACGGGATCCTGATCGCGGTCGCCTCCAGGAGATGGACACCGACCCGCTCCGGCGCGGCACCCGCGTCGTGCAGCAGCCGTGCCGCCCGCGACTGGGTGACCGCCCTGGTGGTGAGCGGCATGTCGGCGAGCACCGAGTTGCGGACGAACCGGTAGGTCAGCGACGGCCGGTGGCTGTTGGACAGCAGGTGCACGCGCACCATCGTGTCGATGGCCTCCATCGCGGTGCCCTCGTCGACCCCGGCGAGCTGTGCCAGCAGGTCGAAACTCGCGTCCTCACCGAGGATCGCGACCGCTTCGAGCATCTTGGGCGCGGCGGTGTACTCGTGCATGCGGACCCGCAGCACCTCACCGATCATCGCCGACCCCGCGGTGTCCAGATCCATCCCCGGGACAAGACGGCGGCGCAGCGCGCCGAGCAGGAACGGGTTGCCGCCGGTGACCTCGCGGCATTCTTCGGCGAACCGTCCGGGAGAGATGCGGAGGAATTCGGCGACGTGCCGCGTGCCGAGCCCGCGCAGCCGGATCGTCGCCGGGGTGCAGCCGGACATCTCCAGCAGGGCGACCTCGCCGGTCTGCAGATGCCCGATCAGCGAGGTCAGCACGACCACCACCGGCAACTGCCCCACCCGATGCCGGATGTAGGCGAGACAGCGCATCGACCACGGGTCGGCGAGGTGGATGTTGTCGATGCCGAGGAAGACCGGCCCCTGTTCGGCGGCCTGGCGGACGGCGTGGCAGAAGGCGTCGAGCGCCTCCGACTGTTCCTGTTCGGTCCGGGGACGGCGGTCCGGCAGGATTTCGGCGGCGTGCGGCGCGCGCGGCCGCGGCGATCCGGGGTCGGCGGGCGCGTGGGTGAGCCCCTCGATCAGCTGACGGCCGACACCGCCGCTCAGGTGGGTTTCCAGCCGGGACGCGGTGGCGATCGCGACGGTGAACCCGGCCGCTTCGGCCAGCTCGCCGGCCGCGGTGAGCACCGCCGACTTGCCCATGCCGAACTCGCCGACCACCACCGCGCTGACGGCGCGGCCGTGCAGGGCGGCGCGGAACAGGCCGGTGATCGTGTCGAGTTCGCTGTCTCGGCCCAGTAACCCGGCGGCGCGGCGCTTCGGTACCGAAGGCCCGCCGAAGGGACTCTCGGGATTTACTTCGGTATGCACCGTAGAGACCTTCGTGTCGGCTTGCGGCAGACTACTCGAACGTAAGCGGTAGTGGGAGTGATCGCTGGTCGTCGAGGGGAGCAGGAGCCGAGATGTCCGCATCCGACGAGATCCGCCGGGACGAACGTTGCGACGACATCAAGGCCGCGACGACGCACGCCAGGAAGACCACGACGAGGTTGGCCGTGATCATCGACAGCCGGCCGCGACATCGCGTGGCGGCTGGGGACAGGTAGCGCAGATCGGCCCTCGCCAGCGCGTCTTCCACCGACGCGAATTCCGCGACCTGCCGTCCGCACCGCGCGCAGCCCCGCAAATGCTTCTCGAAGGCGTGAGCCTCGGCCCGGTCCAGCACACCGAGTACGTACGCCGCCACATCGGTGTGTTTCACCTTTCGCTTCCTCATCGCGAACCCAGCTCTCCTAACGACCGTCGCAATGTCTTCATAGCCGCGTACAGCCGTGATTTGACCGTTCCCTCCGGGATTCCCAATATCACCGCCGCCTCCCGGACCGTATGCCCGGTCAGATACGTCTCGTAGATGACAGCCTGATATTTGCTGTCCAGATAACGTAGCGCTTCGGAAATGACGAGTGCGGACAGTGACTGTTCGGTCTGGTCCGCTATTTCGGCGTTTTCAGAACTGTCCAGCTCGACCTCCTGCGGGCGGGCGCGCCGGTTTCGCCAGCCGTCGATCACGATCCGCTTCGCGACCGTGAGCAACCAGCCTCGCAACATTCCCGGCTCGCGGTTCAGCGTGTCCGAATGCTGCCAGGCGCGGATCAGTGTTTCCTGGACGACGTCTTCCGTCCATTGTTGATCATGGCCGGTCAGGTACATCACCTGTCCGAACAGGGTGTCCCGGAAATCCTTGTACAGCAACGAAACAAGCTCGTCGGAAACCTCGTTCCGGTGATGGTCGCCATCGAACCGGCACCCTCTGCCCACTGCTTCCATAAAGTTCGCCACCTCCCCGGCTGTGGAGGATTTCACGGGTTCGTACACCGTAGCGCAGACTATCGCCGTGAGCCATGTGCAGTAGTGCTCCGTTTACATTTAGTCGTCCGGTACGTATGGCGGCGATAAACGGTTCTAAATGTGTCGTGTGATGCACATCACACTCGCCCGTTCGACCTAGATCGAACCGGCCGCTCCGGTTCGCCGTACTCCCAGTGAGGCACTTTGAGAACGGGGACGGGTGAAATGATCTATCGACTGTTCGGACTGGTGATCGCCTGCCTGGTGATATGGGTTGGAACGCCCACCCATGCCTTCGCGGAAATCGACTCCCATGATCGGGAACTGCTCGTCCAGGTCCGCCAAGCGAGTTTGTGGGAAGGGCCGATCAGCCGTCAGGCGGAACAGCGGGGGAGCGGGCAGCGGGTACGGGAGGTCGGCCGGAAGCTCGCCGACGACCACGACCGGCTCGACGCGCAGGTCCGCGCGCTCGCTTCGAAGGTCCGCGTCGAACTCCCCGGCGAGCCCACCGAGGAACAGCGTTCCTGGAGCGACGAGATCACCGGGGCCGCCGGTGCCGACTTCGACCGCCTCTACGTCAATCGCGCCCGCGCCGCGCACGGGAGCGTCTTCGGTCTCGCCTCCCACGTGCGGGCCGCCACCCGTGACGACGCGATGCGGTCCTTCGCCCAGACCGCCGTCGACACCGTCATGCGGCATATGACCCTGCTCGAAAGCACCGGCATCGCCGAGACCACCTCGCTGATGGTCCCTCCCGGCGGCGGTGACGAACTCGACGGCGGCGACATCGCGCTCGGCGTGCTCATGGCGGGGATCGCCGGCGGCGCCACGTTCGGGCTCGTCCGCGTGCTCGGGGTGTCGGGCAGGCGCGGATGAACGCCACGCTCCTGGCGGTCATCCCGGCCCCGTCGCCGCACGACAGCGGGGTGCGGGACATCGCCGCCCTGTCGGCCCGGTTCGCCTACGTGACCATGTGCCTGACGCTGGTGTGGGGCGTGCTGAGCGCCACCGGCTGGATCAGGCGCGTCACCGGTCACGAGGCGTTACGCGGAGGTCACGTCGTGCTCGCGGTGTTCAGTCTCGCCACCGGCGTCGTCCACGGACTGTCCTATCTCTTCATCGACGACGACACGTTCGGCGTCCTCGCGCTGCTGATCCCGTTCGCCGGCGGGGGAGTCGCCAGGCACGCGGCGGGCGTCGTCGGGCTGGAACTGTTCATCGCCCTCGCGGTCACCGCGGCGGTGCGCCGGGGCGCGGCCGATGTCCGCGGGCAGCGGTTCCACCAGGCCGGCTACTTCGCGGTCGGCCTGCTGGCGATCCACTCCTGGCTGGGCGCGTCCGCGAATGGGAACCTCGCGACGGTCTGGCTCGGCGGGATCACCGTGCTCACCCCCGCGGTCGTGCTCACCGTGCTGCGGGTGCTCCCGCCGCGGGCGCTGGTCCGGCTGGGGCTGCTCGAAGGTGACACCGGCCGGGCCGAGCCGGTCCGGATCTCCGTCGACGACAAGAAATGCCACCGCTACGCCATCTGCCAGGCCGAAGCGCCGCAGGTCTTCCAGTTGCAGGGCGACGGTCAGCTGCGGTACCTCCGAAAACCCGGCGCCAAACAGATACCGCTGGCCCAGGCCGCGGCCAGGGCCTGCCCGATGCGGGCGATCCGGTTACAGGGGGCGGGACGATGAGCGAACGGATCGTCGTGGTCGGCGGCGGGCTGGCCGGGCTGCGCTGCGCGGAACGGTTGCGGGAGCTGCGGTTCGACGGCGAACTGGTGATCGTCGGCAACGAGCCGGAGCTGCCGTATCACCGGCCGGCGCTGTCCAAGCAACTGCTGACCGGCGCCACCGGCCCGGCCGAGATGATGCTCGCCCGGCTTGACGAGATCGACGCCGAATGGCGGTTCAACACCCCCGCGACCCATCTGCAGCCGGGCCGCCAGGTCGTCCATCTGCCCGGGGCGGAAGAGCTGCCCTACGACGGGCTCGTCATCGCCAGCGGCGTCGAACCGCGAAGGCTTTCCGGTGTGCCGCACGGACATCCGCGGGTGGTCGTGGTCCGGACCCTGGCCGACGCCGCGGAACTGCGCGACAACCTGGCCGCCGACCACGGGCCGGTCGCGGTGCTCGGCAGCGGGTTCATCGGCTGCGAGGTCGCCGCCAGCCTGCGCGAGATCGGCCGGGAGGTCACCATCATCGGCCGGTCGGCGAATCTGCTCGGCGAGGTCGTCGGCAAGCACATCGGGCAGAAACTCTCGGCACTGCACCGCTCGCGCGGGGTGCGGCTCGCGCTGGGCGCGTCCATCGACAACTGGCAGACCACGCCGAACGGGTTGCGGCTGCGGTCCTCCGACGGCTGGATCCTGGACGTCTCGTGCGTGGTGGTGGCCGTCGGCACGGTGCCGTCGATCTCCTGGCTGCGTGGGGCGAAACTGCCGCTCGACGACGGCGTCGTCTGCGCGCCGACCTGTCACGTGCTCGGGATGGCCAACATCGTCGCCGCCGGGGACGTCGCGCAGTGGCCGAACCTGCGTTTCGACGAGACGCCGCGGCGGGTCGAGCACTGGCTCAACGCCGTCGAGATGGGCCGGGCGGCCGCGGAGAGCCTCCTCGCCGGCCCGCAGGCCGCGCGGCCGTTCGCGCCGGTGCCGCGGTTCTGGTCCGAACAGCACGGCATGCGCATCCAGGCGGGCGGCATCCCGAAGCTCGGCACCGACACCGTCGCGCTCGCTTCACCCGTCGGTGGCGAACGGCCCGTCACCGGCTTCGTCCGCAAGGGACGGCTCGTCGGTGTCGTCGGCCTCGACAGCCCGTCCGCCGTCCTCCACTGGACCAACGAGATCGCGGAACAGAACCCCGTCAGCCACCCGGGAGAAACGGAGACGCCCGATGCGCCGATCGCGATTGACCATGCTCGCCGTCATCGCGGCGCTCGTCGTGGGCGCCGCGATGTGGTGGCAGGCGGCTGACCCCGTTTCGCTGACGGCCCAGGCACCGGTGACGGAATCGCTCCCCAGCCCGCGGGTGTCGCAACCCGTCACTTCGCGCGCCACTACTCCGGCGGACGCTCCGCCCGGCACGCGGCTCACCGCCGTCTACATGACCCGGATGGGGCAAGCCGTCCTCGACGAAACCGGCGCCGTGCTCTTCCGCTACGAACGCGACAACCCGCACAAGGCCCGTTCCGCGTGCCTCGGGGACTGCGCCGCGGTGTGGACTCCGGTCACGACCACCGGCACGCCGTCGGTGACCGGCATCGATCCCGCGTTGGTCGACACCATCAAACGTCCCGAAGGCGCCAAACAGGTGACTTTGGCGGGCTGGCCGCTCTACAAATTCGCCAACGCGCGGCCCGGCGAATGGACCGGGCAGGGCACCGACCACGTGTGGTTCGTGGTCCAACCCGACGGGCGGCGCAACCTGAACTGCCTGCCCGCACCCGTGCAGTAGGATTCGCCGACGGACGAGTCGGCGGGGCGGCCGCGAGCCGGGAAACCGGTTCGAGGAAAGTCCGGACTCCACAGGGCAGGGTGGTTGTTAACGGCAACCCGGGGCGACCCGCGGGACAGTGCCACAGAAAACAGACCGCCTTCGCTCGCTTCGCGGGCGGAGGTAAGGGTGAAACGGTGGTGTAAGAGACCACCAGCGTCCTGGGTGACCAGGACGGCTAGGTAAACCCCACCCGGAGCAAGGCCAAGAGGGAGCCGCAAGGCTCCTGCGCAGGCGATCGAGGGCTGCCCGCCCGAGCCTGCGGGTAGGCCGCTCGAGCCCGTCGGCGACGGCGGGCCTAGATGGATGGCCGCCACTCGCCCAGCCGCAAGGCGGGGCGAGGACAGGATCCGGCTTACACGCCGGCTCGTCCGTACTACTTCTGCGGCGAAGGGCGCTTTCCTCGCATCGCATGCGGGGAAAGCGCCTTTCGGCTCTCGCTACTTCGGCGCGTCTGGCCGCCCGGTCCAGTGAATGGTGTCCGGGAACTCGAAACGGTCCCGCAGATGCCGCTCCTCGGTGCGGCCGTGCAGCGTGAACGCGAAACTCGAACCGTCCGGCCAAGTGATGACCCGTTTGCGGAAGTCGATCCCGGGCGCTTGCGGTTTCCGGGCCTGCCAGAGGATCTCCGGCGGCGGCGCGTCGGCAAGGTCCCGGTACGTCGAACCGGTGTCCACCAGCGCGATCGCGGACGGCGAGCACACCAGCCATGGCCCGCTCGCCTTGCGGAGCCGATCGGTCAGCGCGAGCGCCATCGCGTTCGCCGGGCCCTTCACGCGGATCTCCCGCTGGAACGGGTGACCACCCTTGCCGCCGCCGCTGCCCGCACCGTTCAGCAACGCGAAGACGTAGACGAACGCGCCGCCGATACCGCGGAACACGTTCCAGAAGAACCGCCGGACGAGCCGTTTTCCCTTGACCGTGCCGTCCAGGCGCCTGCCGGGCACGTCGAAACCCAGGTCGGTGTCGCCAAGCCGCAGCACGAGGACCGGCTCGTGCCACTGGCCCGCCATCAGTTCCTCGACCCGTTCACGGAAGCCGGGACGGACCAGGGCCTTCTCCGCCTTGTCCTCCATACGCTCCTGGTGGGCGAAGATCTTGTCCGCCGCCCGCTGCCGGGAGTCGCTCAGATGTCGAGGTTCCCCCGCGTCTCCTCCGGGCTCTTGTCCCCGCCGATCTCGCTCTTGTTGAACCACGGCTCGTTCTCCCCCTCCGGCGTCACGGCTTCCTTGCCCTCGGTGTACGCGCCCTTCCCGGCTCCGATGCCGCCCTTGACGGCCGCGCCGGAGACCAGCGGACGTGCGCCGACCGAGGTGCCGAACATCGTGGTGAGCACCCGGTTGCTCGGCGTGAGCGCGACCCCGGCGGTGTTCTCCAGGACGTTCAGCGAGAACTTCGACTCACCGGCGTAGGTACCGATCCGGAACTTCCTCGTCATGTCCACGACCTTGGTCGCGTACTTCGCGAGGTACTCGATGAAGGTGTCGAGCAGCTTGCCGAACTTGCCGAGATACTTGGTCACCTTCTGCAGCACGCTGGCGGCCTTGGCGATGGACGCGGTCATCGCGGCGGCGACCGAACTGCCGAAGCTGATCACCGAAGCCGCCAGCGCGGGCAGCCAGATGGTGATCAGCCAGGAGATCAGCTCGGTGATGATCCCCTTGATCAGCTCTTCGATGACCACCATGACCATCGACCACATCTGCAGCACTTCGGCCACCGATCCGGCGGCCGAGCCGACGCCGCGGATCCCCGCGGAGAAGTCGCCCAGCGCTTCTTTCGCCGCCTTGCCCGCGTCGTCCACCCACTCGGCGAGCGCCGCGTCACCGGTCTTCTCGAAGTCGTCGGCGAGGGCGACGAAGCCGTTCGCGAGGGTCACGAAATTCTCCGACGCGTGCCCGATGGCCGGGCCGTCGCCGGTGACCTGGTGCAACGCGTCCTGCAGCGGCTGGACCAGCTCCAGCAGCATGTTCAGCCCGTGGCTGACCAGCCAGCCGATCGGGTCCATGGCGAAGGTGACCATGTCGGCCGCCGCGGCGCCGACGAACGCGGCACCGTCTCCGACCAGCGCGGCACCCGCGGACGCCAGTTCGGCCGGGTTGTCGGCCTGGGCCGCCTGCTGGGCGTGCGAGGCGATCGACTTGCCCGATTTGTAGATCGTGCCTGCCACCGGCACGTGCCCCATCGCGCGATCGAGGTTCGCGCTCATGCTCTCGTCGTACGCCTGGACATCGAGCCCGTCGGCGATACTCGACTTCTCCTCGGTCATGACCCCTACTTTCCGAGCGTTTCGTCGATGGTCGCCGCGTGCTTGCCGAACTCGACCTTTCCGGCCTCCTCGATGCCCCGGTACATTTCCGAGGCCTTGTTCAGCTTGGAGATGAACCCGTCGACGCCGTCCTTCATGTCGTTCATCAGCGAACGGAGTTCGCCGAGGCGATCGGTGTAGCCCTGTTTGGCCCAGATCCCGACGACGCCCCACGCCTCGTCGGTCACGTCGGCGGCGTCGATCTTGGCGCCGAACTTCTCCGCTTCCTGCTCGTAATAGGGGAGCTGCTGGGCGTACGCGGCGATCGCCGCGATATTCGTCTCGATTCCCTTTGACATCGTGGGAGTCCCTCGGTCGGTTCGGTCAGCTGCGGCGCAGGAAGGAGCCGTCGTCGAAATAGTCGTCGTCGTCCCGCGGGGCGGGGCGGCGCGCCGGCCGGGATGGCTGCTGCGGTTGCTGCTGCTGTGACGCGGGCTCTTCCTCGACGGTTCCGAACGCCTCGGCCTGCGCCTCGCGGACCTGCTCCGAGGTGTTGACGCCGAACGCCTCGCCGAACGTGTCGTCCACGATCCCGGCCTGCTGCTGGGCGGCGCCGGCGACGGCCTTGCGCAGGGTGCTCATGATGATCGAGGACAGGTGACCCGCTTCGAGGCGCATGGCGCCCGCGCTGAGCCGGAGGTCGGTGACGGTTCCGCCCGCCCCGGCGACCACCGTGACCTCTCCGGAGGGGGAGGTCACGGAGTTCTCGACCTGTGCGATCCGCTCCTGCATGTCGCCGACCTCGGCGAACCGAGCCTCTGCCTGGCGCACCTTGGCCTGGAAGTTCTCGAATTGGGCGATCAGTTGTTCCATCTGGGCGGACATCGTCGCTCCCCGTGCGCTGTGGTGATCCGGCTTCTGGAGTATGACGTAGGCGAGCTGGTTCGGTTCCGTGTCCGGTCCGGCGGGTGGTAGCAAAGGTCCCTTGCTCCCTCCGGCGCCGTGGTGGTCGCGCGAGGGTGGCGTCGACGAGGGTGGCTCAGGCGTGGCGACTGTGTGGATTTCGGGACGTCAGATGTCCCAAAATCCACACGGTCCAGTCTGGTAGCAAAGGTCCCTTGCTCCCCGGCGCGAAGACCACGTGGATCTCGGGTCACCCAACGCAACAAAATCCGCACGGTCACCACGCGGAGTAGGGGGTGTGTGGAAACAGGGACACTCAACGTCCCTATTTCCACACACCCCTCCCCAAAGTGGTAGCAAAGGTCCCTTGCTCTCTTTTCGCAGGTCAGCGGCCCAGGTGGTAGCAAAGGTCCCTTGCTTCCTCCGGCGCTGAGGGGGCCGCGAGCGCAGGCGGGGCCGGCTGTCCCGAAGCCGCCACGATCGCGCCAGGTGGTAGCAAAGGTCCCTTGCTCCATTCGACGACGAAACCTGCGCCCGGTACTTACCAGCCGGTAGGGTGCCCCCATGGGTGAAGCGAGTCGGGTCACGGGACGGTTCCGCGGGACGTTCGATGTACTGCATTCCCTTACCTACTTCGCCCCCGAGACGGAAGCCGCGCTCACCGGCGCGGGTCTCCGCCCGGGGCGAATGACCTACTTCGCGGGCCGCGCGGCGCCGATGGGCGCGGTCGGTCCCGGCGTGGTCGCGGCGACGTTCTACAACTTCAATCCCGAACTGGTCGCCCGCCACATCCCGCGGGCGTGGACGCTGGCCACGCCAGAAAAGATCATCGAAGCCCGGTTCGAAGCCGTCGACGCGACGCTGACCCGGCTGCTCGGCAAGGAGACCCTCGGCTCCGAACAGGTCGCCGAGGCGGCCGAACTCGCCCGCGAGGCGACCGGCGGGTGCCAGGTCGACGGCCGTCCCCTTTACGCGGGGCACGCCGGCCTCGACTGGCCGAGCGAGCCGCACCTGGTCCTTTGGCACGCCATCACCCTGTTGCGCGAGCACCGCGGCGACGGCCACATCGCCGCGCTCGTCGCCAGCGGGGTCGACGGCCTCGCCGCCCTCGTCACCCACACCGCCACCGGCAAGGGGTTCCTGCCCGCCGCGGCCAAGGCCTCCCGCGGCTGGGGCGACGAGCAGTGGGACGGCGCGGCCGCCAAGCTGCGCGAGCAGGGCATCCTCGATGACCAGGGCGGCCTGACCGAAGCGGGGGACGATCTTCGCGAGCGGCTCGAAGTCGCCACGAACGCGGCGTCGGCGGGACCTTGGGAGCACCTCGGCGAGGAGAAGACGAAGCGGCTTCACGAACTGTGCGGGCCGTTGAGCCGCCAGGCCGTCGAAGCGGGCGCTTTTCCCGCGAATGTGTTCTCGACGGGTCGATAATCACGCTATGTAGTGAAAATGGCGCCCCTGTTTTCGCTTTGGGTAACGGGAGTGTGACTTTCGCTTGATCGGCGTTCACGTTTTTTGTCGAATGCGTGCTCACCCAGCGGACTCGCGAGAAGCCACCGAACGAGTCATGTCACACTGGTCGAGGCCGGATTCTCCTCGGCCGACCCGTACTCACAGTGAGCAAGATGCCTCGCAAGCGAGTGAGGCCGTTCGCACACTGCGAAATACGGGTGGCCGGGGTTAATCCTGACGACCCTTGCAACGATGATGGAGACCGAGGATGGTCGTGGTGCTGTGCCTCGCTCTGTGATCAGTAGACAAAACGATATCTACAGAGCGCGCTTTGACCACTACGCCTCGTGACGCCATGATGTTCGAAGCACCACCGAGCCAGAACCGCGCGAACCCCCTCTCCGCGCACCGGGAGTAATGCGATGATGACCTTGACCACCCTCGACACGCTGGCCGCCGGCGAGCTCGGCACCGGCAACGTCCGTACCTGGCTGATCGACAACATCATCCCCCTGGTGCTGCTGGCCGTCGCGCTCCTCCTGTTGTGGCTTGGCGGTGGCAAAGGGGACAACGCGGGTGTCATGCGCCGACTCGCCGGTGTCGTGATCGCGCTGGCGATCATCGGCCTCGCGGTGAGTGGCGCCGGAGTCAACGTGGGCCAGTGGATCGCCGGCCTCTTCACAGGCTGAGGGCTCGCGTTGCGTATCCGCACCGATGACGAGGTTTACCGGGTCGATGCCGTATGGCTCGGCCCGCCGAAAGCGACTTTTCCCTGGAGAGCCCGCTACGTCGCGTGGCTCGTCGGTATCCCGGTCTTCCTGCTCGTGCTCACCGTCGAACGGTGGGCGGGCTGGAGCTTCGGGTTCTTCTCGACCGCCTGGGCCTTCGTCGCCACAATTGTGATCACCAGATTGATCACGGCCAAGATCAGCCACGAGCGCCCGCTGGGCGCCGTGGCCGCGATGGCGGCGAAAGAGCTCAACACACCAAGAGAACGGACCACGGGCACGGGTGGCGCCGCCAGCGCATCCCGCGTCCGGGTACGGGCGAACCGCCCGCTACCGAAGCACCGCAGGAGACGGCAGTACCAGCACCACGGCTACGGCGGCGGCGCCGGAGCTCAGGGAACACCACGAGCGCGTCGGAGCCGCCCCGCGGCTCGGGCCGGGAGGTAGTCGTTGTTCGGTCGCGGCGGAAGCCGAGGAAAACGTGATCGAGACCTGCAGCAAGGGGCCTGGCACCCGCCCCAGCAGGTCCGCTCCGCGCAGCCCAAGAAGGCCGGCAAGGGGAGGCGGTTGCCCGGCGAGGCGGCCATACCCTCCTATACCCCGTCGATAGCGGCGCGAAGCATCGACGGGCACTTGTTGCGCACCGGTTACGAGGTCTACGCCTGGTACCGGCTCGCGCCGCAGCGCTGGTCGTTCCGGTCGGACTCGCAGCGCCGCGACCTGATCGCGGCCATCGCCGGGCAGTACGCGGAGCTCCAGGGCCGCTGGCTGCACCTGCGCGTGACCAACCGGCCGTACCCGATCCGCATGTGGGCCGAGGCCCACGTGCACAACGCCGTCGGCCGTCCACAGGACGTCCAGGGCGCGCTGTCCTTCGACGACTACCTCATCGGCGAGCAGCAGCAGCTGATGGGCCGCTCGATGGCCGAAAAAGAGGTCTACCTCGGCGTCCAGGTCCAGACCAGGCGGATGATCGACCGCGCGGTCGAGAGCGCCGCCCCGGTGCTGCGCAAGATCCTGCCGGAGGCCGTCGACGCCGAGCTGGCCGCGCTCGACTCCGAGGTCGAACATCTCGACCAGGTGATCGGCTCCGCCGGGCTCGAAGGCCGTCCGGTGCACGCCGAGGAGATGTCCTGGCTGATGCACCGCTCGTGCTCGCTGGGCCTGCCCGCGCCGCGCAACATGCCCGCGGTCCCCGGCGCCGCCTGGGAGCCCGAGGATCTCGCCAGTTTCACCGACGCGGCGGATTTCCACGCCGAGCCGTACGCGCCGACGGTCACCGTCCGCGGCCGCACCGGATCGAACGCCGGGGTCTCGCGGCATCTCGCGGTCCTCACCGTCGGCCAGATGCACGGCCTGCAGATCCCCGAGGTCGACGACCCCTGGATCCAGCACGCGGACCGGCTGCCCGCCGCGGTCGAGGTGTCCGCGCGGATCTACGTCCGGCGCCCGGAAGAGGTCGCCGGTGAGCTGCAGCGCCAGATGAACAAGGTCCGCTCGCAGGTCAAGCACTACACCGACGAGCACGAACTGGAGCCGCCGCAGTCGCTGGCGCGCCAGGCGGGCCGGGTGCTGGAGATCGACGACGAGATGACGTCGGGCTTCACCGCGCTGGCCACCCGTGTGCGGTCGTGGTGGCGCCTCGCGGTGTCCGGGCCGACGGAGCGGGACGCGCTGCGCCTGGCCCAGCAGCTTCTCGACCTCTACAAGCCGAAGATCGCCGTCGAACATCCCGAGGCCCAGTACGCGCTGGCCAGGGAGTTCATCCCCGGCGAGCCACTGGCCTCGGCGGCGTACATGCGGCGCGGTTCGGTCGTGTGGGCGGCGTCGTCCGTGCCGACGGCGACGGCCGAGGTGGGCGACCGCCGCGGCATCCTGCTCGGCGAGACCGTGACGGCGACCCGGCGCCCGGTGGCGTGGGATCCGTGGATGGCGCAGGAGATCCGCGACGGTTCCGGCCTGACGGCGATGGTCGCGGGCCTCGGTGGCGGTAAGTCGTTCCTCGGCGGCGGCATCGTCTACAAGACGCTCCGCGCGGGCGCGCACTGGACGATCCTCGACCCCTCGGGTCCGCTGTCGCGGCTGTGCGACCTGCCCGAGCTGCGTCCGTACGCCCGGCCGATCAACCTGCTCAACGCGCAGCCCGGCATCCTCAACCCGTACCGGGTGGTCGCCGAGCCGCAGCTCGAGCATTTCATGGACGAGGACGACCCCGAGCGCTCCTGGCGGCGGGAGAAGGCCCTCGCGGGCGCGACCCGTCGCCGTCTCGTGCTCGACGTCCTCACCGGTGTCCTGCCGTACGAGGTCTCGCGGATGGCGCAGACCCGGATCGTGCTGCTGCGCGCCGTCCGCGCGGTCGGCGGCCGGTTCGACGCGGACCCGGGCCAGGTCATCGACGCGCTGCGGCGCGACTCCAGCGAGCACCACGAGCACGCCGTCGTCGTCGCGGACTTCCTCGACGAGATGCGCGAGCGGATGGCCCTGCTCATCCCGGAGAGTGACGCGGACCCGTACTCCGAGACCCGCGACGACCGGATGACCGTGCTGACCATGGCGGGGCTGACCCTGCCCAAGGACGGCGTCCCGCGCGAATACTGGACGGACGCGGAATCCCTCGGCGTCGAGATGCTGAACCTCGCCGCGTGGCTGACCCAGCGGTCGGTGTACGAGAAGCCGAAGGAACTGCGCAAGGGCGTCTGGATCGACGAGGCGTTCTTCCTCTCCGAGGTCCCGACCGGCCGCGTGCTGATGAACCGCTTCGCGCGAGACTCGCGGAAGTGGAACGTCCGTGTCCTGCTGTCCTCGCAGATCCCCGCGGACTTCCTGAAGATCCAGGGTTTCGTGGCGCTGCTGGACTCGGTGTTCGTCGGCCGTCTCGACGACGACGACGCACAGGCCGACGCGCTGCGCCTGCTGAAGGTCCCGGTCGGCGTCGGCTACGAACAGGTCGTCGCGGCATTGGGCCGCCGTCCCGGTTCGCAACGCGATCTCCAGCGCGACGTCGAGCCGCGGCAATTCATCTTCGGTGACGGCGCCGGCGGCGTGGAGCGGATCCGCGTCGACTTCTCCGGCCCGCACCTGGAGCACCTGCGCCGGGTCATGGACACCACGCCGGGTTCGCCCGACGCCAAACCGTCCAGGCCGGGCAACGAGCTCGCCGTCCCGGAGGAGAAGCCGTTCGTGGCTTCGCCACCGGAGGAGGACGACTTCGAGCTCGAAGAGGACCTCGAACTCGCGGCCGAACTCGAGGTCGGCCTCACCGACGAGCAGATGCTGGGCGCCCCGGATCCGCTCGCCGCGGAGACGGGCGAAGTCCAGGGCGCCGTCCAAAATGGACATAACGGTAACGGGGGTCAAGGCGAGCACGCGCGCGCCGGCAAGGGTGGCACCGGCAGGGATGCCGCATGAACACGGTGCTCACCCTGGCGTTCGTGCTCGCGTTCGCCGCCGGCTGGCACGCGCTGCGCCGACGGCTCAAAGAGGGGCCGCGGCCGGGCAAGACCAGACCGAGCCGTCGCGCGACGATGTTCGTCGTCGTGCTGATCCTGGGCCTGCAGGCCGTGGCGACCGCTCCGGCGGCGTCGGCCGCGGCCTGTGGTGAGGCGCCGAACCCGGAACGACCGGGCGCGGGCATGGTCGGCGCGCTCGACCCGCCCGCCACCGCCCGAGGCGAAGGCGGCAGCCCGTACAACGTCTACGGATACGCCGGACACGTCTGGGACACCTTCGAAACCGACTGCGGCCCGCTCGCCGGGATCACCTCGCCCAACTCGACGATCGACACCTGGGCGGGCAACCAGCTGTTCAACATCGGCAAGAACATCGTCGGTGCCACGAACTCGCTGCACTACACCGTGCTGCAGGGCAGCCTGCTCAGCCCGCTGTACAACGCCGTCAAGGCCGGGGCCGAGAAGGTCTACAACAACATCTACGCGCAGCTGTTCGGGCTGGCCGCGCTGATCATGTCGATCATGTTGTTCCGCAACATCTGGCGCGGCGATCTCGCCGCCGTCAGCAAACGGGCGCTGTACGGGCTCGCCGCGGTCTGGCTGGCCGCGTCCTCCTTGGCGCTGCTGAGATTCCTCGATCCGATCGACAACGCGATCGTGCAGACCACGACCAATATCCAGGCCGGGTTCATCGACGAGGCCAAGACCCCGCCGCCGTCCCAGCCGCAGCCGCCCGCGGCGCAGCCGTGCCAGGCGACCCCGGAGGCCGTCGCGGCGCGCCAGCCGTGGGACCGGGTCCCGACCGAACTGCATTGCCGGGTCGTCTACGACAACTGGCTCCGCGGGGAGTTCGGCAGCCCGGATTCGCCGCAGGCGATCCAGTACGGCCCGCCTCTTCTGGACGCGCGTGCCTTCACCTGGAGCCAGATCCAGCAGGGCGGCGACGCCGATGCCGCGTTGGTGGACTCCAAGAAGGCGGCGTTCAAGGACATCTCCACCAAACTCGGCCCCGCGACCGGGTACTTCACCGGTGAGGACGGCAGCCGCGTCGGCGCCGGTTTCCTCTCGCTGGGCCAGGGGATCTTCTATTCGCTGTTCCAGCTGCTGGCCAAGGCGACGGTGCTGCTCGCGCAGGTGCTGATCAGGATCTTCGTCCTGACGGCTCCGCTGATCGGCCTGATCGCGCTGCTGCAGCCGCAGATCATGCAGCGCATCCTGAAGGTGGTCGGCGCGGTCGCCTTCAACCTGATGGTGCTCTCGGTGCTGGCAGGCGTGCACACGCTGCTACTGGAAGCGATCTTCACGGCCGGGAACTCGTTGTCCCTGCTGACGAAGATGGTGCTGGCCGCCATCATCACCGTGCTGCTGTTCATGGTCGGCCGTCCCGTGCGGCGGCTGTGGCAGATGGTCGAGATGTCCGTCGGCATGGTCGGCGGCGCGATGCCCTCGCCGCGCGGCGGGCTGTTCTCCCGCTTCCGCAAGAAGAACAACGAACCGACCCCGCAGGACGCGTTCTGGCAGAACGTCCGCGACACCGACGACGTCGTCGACGGAGACCTTCGCGGTCCCGTCGGCGCGACGGTCGGCGGCGGGCGGTTCCGGCCCGAGGCGACGATCTTCGCCAGCTCCCAGCGGCTCGACAACGGTTCCGGCGCCATCCGTCCCGCGGCGGCCTGGTCGGGAGCGCCGTGGCCGGGTGCCGTCGGCGGTGGCGGCGGGCTGCCCGCGCTGCCCGCCGGTGGCGGTGGAGGTGTTCCCGTGTTCGGCCAGTACAACCCGTCCGCGGGCAATCCCGGCGACTCCATGTTCACCTCGGGCGGGCGGAGCCCGATCCAGGTCCCGAGCCGCCGGGTCGACACGTCGCCGGTCGCCGACCGGCGCTGGAGCGACGAACCGGAACCCGTCGTGGTGCCGTCGCGGATGAACTCCGCGGGTGGCGGCTACACCACGCCGGACTATTCGGGTGCCGTGCCGGCGCAGGCGGGTCCGTCGACCCCGCGTCCGCGCCGCGTCGACCCCGAAGTCGTCGCGGGCAAGCCGGTCTTCGTGCTGTACCGGCCGTCGCGCGGGCTGGAGGTCCGTGAGGAAGTCCGGGACACAGACCACGCAGTGGGCCGGTGACCCATGCCGATCCGGACCAACCGCGGGCGTACCGCGGTCTACCGCAGACTGTGGGGCTGGCCGCTTCGCTCGCCCCGCCATCTCGTCGGCACGCTGGTGATCCTCGCGGTCGTGCTCACCGCCTTGGGCATCCTGCTGCCCAAGGCCATCGGAAAACCGGGACAGACGGCCAACGGCCCGGGTGCCTCGGCGACGTCCACCTCGCGAACCGGCGTCGCGGCGCCGGTGACCGTGACGTCGACCTTGCCACCGAGGCTCACCACCCAGCCGCCGCCGTCTTCCGCGCCACCCGACCAGGACGGGATCCGGGTCGCCAAGGAGTGGGTGACGGCATGGGCGAATCATCCCGACGGCACGACGACCGAGCAGTGGCTGAACGGCCTGAAGCCGTACACCACCGAGGAGTACCTGGCCGGGGAAATGACCTCGGTGGATCCCGCGAACATCACCGCGACCAGGGTGACCGGCGAGCCGCAGGTCGCGTCCTCGCTGGCCGGGTCGATGGAGGTCGACGTCCCGACGGACGGGCCCAAGGTCCGGGTCACCGTCGTCAAGACGAACCCGGGATGGCGGGTCACCAAGTACACGCAAGCGGGCTGACCCGATGAAGATCGGGATCATCGTCGGCGTGCTGATCGCCGCGGTCTTCGCCGCGGTGGTCACCACGAGCACGGTCACCAAGGTGGTGACCGACCATGTGGAGGCGCAATCGGGCGGGGTCGTCAAGACCTCCTGCGACGCGTCGATCGGGCCGACCCTGCCGGGCCAGACCGATCGCGGTTCTTCGGACATCAACAAACTGGACGAGGAACAGAAGGGGATCGTCGCGCTGATCATCTCGATCGGCAAACAGCGCACGTTGTCCCCGCGCGCGTGGCAGGTGGCGATCCAGGCCGGGATGACCGAGTCCAAACTGCGGAACCTGACCTACGGCGACCGCGACTCGCTCGGCATCTTCCAGATGCGGCCGTCGATGGGCTGGGGCACCGTCGCGCAGGTCACCGACCCGCCGTACCAGGTCAACAAGTTCTACGACGTGCTGCTCGCGGTGCCGGACTGGGAGAACATGCGGCCCGGCGACGCCGCCCAGCGCGTCGAGCGCTCCGGCTTCCCAGACCGGTACCACAACTGGGAGCCGATGGCGGCGCTCCTCGTGCAGAACGAGGGCCAGATCGTCGACGTCGTCGGCTGCGGTACGAGCGTCGGCAGTGTCGTGCCGCCGAGCCAGGCGGCCGCGCAGGCCATCAAGTTCGCCCTCGCCGAGCAGGGGAAGCCGTACGTCTGGGGCGCCACCGGCCCGAACAGCTACGACTGTTCCGGGCTGATGCTGCGGGCCTACGAATCGGCCGGGATCATCCTGCCGCGCGTTTCCCGCGACCAGTACAAGGCGGGCGCGATGCTGCCGGTGCGGCAGGCGCAGCCTGGTGACCTGCTGTTCCTCGCCACCGTGCCGTCGAACCCGGCGACCATCCACCACGTGATGATGTACCTGGGTGACGGCAAGATCGTCGAAGCGCAGCAGACCGGGGTGCCGGTGCACATCCGCGACTTCTCCTTCGACGAGGCCGAAGTGGTGGCGCAGGCGGTCCGTCCTGGCGTTTAGCATGGTGAAAGCGTGGTATCGCGATCGCGGGACCATCGGATTCACCCGAAGTGGCGGCCTGTCCACCGGCGAGCGGCCGCACACTGGCAGAGGATGAAGAACGTGGCACGGAAATTCGGAAGGCGAGGCAAGCCCGCGGCGGGAGGCGGCCCGGAGGTCGATCCCCGCGATCTCTTCGGCACCGCCCAGCCCGCACGGCAGGCGGCGCGGCCGGCGTCGAGCACGCCGCTGGCCGACCAGCTGAACCAGGGCTGGCCGGGTGTCGATCCCGGTTACGTCGTGTTGCCGCGTTCGCTGGCCGAGGGGATGTCGCTGCCCTGGCAGCAGCAGATGGCCGCGTTGCTGGCCCAGTTCCACCAGGAGAACGGCCGGCTCGCCTGGCCGATCTACCGGGTGGTCCCGTCGCGCTACGAAAAACTCGTCGATCTCGACGAAGAGCAGCTGGCCGAGGCCGGCTACCTGGTCGAGATGGACACCGAAGGCGAGATGATCTACCGCGAGCGAAGCGGCCGGAAGGTCGAGGATCCGGCGAACACCACCGTGCTCGTCTCATGCCTGGACCCGATCCCGAAGCCTTCGCAGCGTCAGGCACCTCCGCCGCCTTCGCAGGCCGCGCCGCCCGCGACGGGGCAGCCGCCGCGCGCTCCGGCGCCGATGAACATCGGACCCGCGCCGGTGTGGCGCACGGTCACGCCGCCTTCCGGGCCGTCGGCTCCGCCGTTGCCGGGGAATCAGGGGGCGCCCGCTCCTCAGGCCCCTGGCGCGTCGGCTCCGGGGCCTCAGCCTGCTTCTCAGGCCCCTGGCGCGTCGGCTCCGGGGCCTCAGCCTGCTTCTCAGGCCCCTGGCGCGTCGGCTCCGGCGCCGCAGCCCGCTGCTCAGGCTCCTGCGGCACCGGTGCCCACGCCGCAGACACCAGCTTCGCAGCAGGCCGCGCCTCAGACCCCTACGCCTCCGGCGTCTGCTTCTCAGCCACAGGTGTCGCAGGCGCCGCCTCCGCTGCCCCAGCCCTCCCGAATGCAGCCGCCGCCGGTCAGCGCCCCTCCGGCCACTCCGGAGGTGCGGCCCGCCGCGGCGAGCCAGGCCGAGCCGGAGCCGCCTGTCACGGCTCCGCCGCCGGCCGCGATGCCGCAACCGGCGTCGCCTCCTCAGGGCGTCCCCGTCGCGCCGGAACCCGCGACCCCGCCGCGGGGTGTGCCGATGCACCGGGGCTGGTTCGACGAGCTCGCCGAGAACGTGCCCGAAAGCTCGAAGGTGGACCAGCCCGAGGGCGGCGAGTTCGGCCCGACCGGCGATCCGACGGAGATCCCCTACCGCTATCGCAAGTGATGACAGGACGTCCCGGTGATGTCAGGCTTGACGTATGTCGAGCGACCCGAACCCGGATCAGGGCTGGTACTTCAACACCAAGACGAACCAGGTCGAGCACCTGGAACGAGGCCGGAGCATCGACCTCCTCGGCCCGTACCCGGACGAGGCGACGGCCAGGCGCGCCCTGGAAATCGCCAAGGAACGCACGAGGCAGGCCGACGCCGAAGACGCCAAGTGGAACGGCGACTGACCCACTCGTGCGCGGCGACTCACGAGGCGCTTGAGCCGGGTCGTGACGGTCAGGGCCAACCGCGTCTTGCAGGGTGCACGGATGGCGCTTTCGCGTGATCGGGCGGACGACACGCGTGATGGGAGGGACGACACGCGTGATCGGGTGGACGACTCGTGGCGGGAACCCGGCCGCGATCGTGTCGTCCGCCGGATCACGCGCGTCGTCCGCCCAGTCACGTGACATCGCCGATGCCGGACCTCGTGAGTGGCGATAAGGGTTAGAACCCGAAACGCCACTCACGACCACCCGGGCCGATCGCTCGCCTGCCCTCTAGCGACGTTGCGAAAGCCACTTTCGCAACCTTCAGCGTTGCGAAAGTGGCTTTCGCAACACGCCACCTTTGCCTTGCCGCTCAAAGCAGCTGCCGTGCCCATTCGGTGATCACGGCGGCGGTCTTCGCCGGTTGGTCTTCGGCCGTGTACGCGTAGCTGTCGGGAATGGTCTTCAGCGGAGCGCCCAGCCGTTCGGCGAACCGGCGCGCGTGGGCGAGCGGGAACACGTGATCCTCGGCCGCCCAGGCCAGCAGGATCGGTTTGGCGAAGGAGCCGGTGAGGCGGGCCGCCGCCTCGCGGCTGTACCGCGCGGACACGCTGCCGATGGCCTTGCGGCCGTCGTGGCGGATCGCCGGATCGGTCAGCACCGGGCCGATGAAGCTCTCCATGGCCCTGGCGTCGATCGGGTACTTGGCCAGCCAGCCGTAGGTGTTGCGCCAGCGCCAGGTGCGGCGGATCCGCAGCGCCTGGTAGAGCGCCCGATAGGTCGCCGGATGGGCGGCGGTCGCTTTGAGGAGCCCGAAACCACCGGGGCCGGGCGGCCAGGAACACTCCGGGGTTTCGCAGCTGTTGAGGACCAGTCGCGCGATCCGGCCGGGGTACGTGGTGGCGGCGATCTGGCTGTAGGCGCCGCCGGAATCGTTGCCGATCAGCGTGACGCCGGTCAGGTCGAGCGCTTCGAGGAACTGTGCGATCACGGCGGCCATCCCCGGCGGGGTCAGGTCGGCGTCCCGCCGCATCGGGACCAGGTGGCCGCCGAGCGGCCAATCCGGGGTGACACAGCGGAAAGCGGGGGAGAGCAGCGGGACGAGCGCACGCCAGAGGTTCGCGTTCACCAGGTAGCCGTGGACGAAGACGAGCACCGGCCCGGTCCCGGTCTCGTGATAACGCACGGTCCCCGAGGGGAGTTCGGCCTCCTTCACCGCGCCGAGCCGGGGATCGCGCCAGCCGGCACCTGCCCAGTTCGTCATGCCAGCCGCCTTTCCCCGGAGACTTCTTGTAACCGTTGCAAGAACTGTAGCGTGGTTCTTACAACGGTTACAAGAACCGCTAGACTCACCGGGTGGACCCGCGCAAGGAACGGACCATCGCTGCGCTCCTGCGCGCCGCGGACGAGGTCTTTCGAGAACGCCCCGTCGACGACGTCACCGTCGAGGAGATCGCCGAACGGGCGAACGTCGCGGTCGGCTCGCTCTACAACCACTTCGGTTCGAAGGCCGGCCTGCACGCGGCGGTGGTGGAGCGCGCGCTCCAGGCCGACCGCGAGTACATGGACCGCGCCTATGTCCCCGGCCGGACGCCGATCGAGCAGATCTACGCCGCGGCCGACGAGTACCTGGCGTTCTACCTGGCCAATCCCGACTACTTCCGGATGCTGGCGTTCCCCCGCGAGCCGGGCGGCTACGCGGCGGGCCACGAACTCGCCGAGCGGCTCGCCCGGTCGGTCGCCGAGCAGAACGCGCGCCTCGTGCGAGCCCTGCGTGAGGGGATGGAGGCGGGCGACTTGCGGGACGTCGACGCCGACGAGGCCGCCACCGTGCTGTGGGCGGCGTGGAACGGCGTCATCAGTCTCGGCTGGCGGCCGGATGCCTTGCGTCGTGACGAAAAGCAGCTTCGCCGGCTGCTCGCCGTGGCCACGGAGATCGCCGCGAAAGGCCTGCTCGCGCGTTAGTCGGCCTGCGGGTCCCAGGTCAGCAGCCGGACCTTGCTGACGGTCTGGACATGCTGTCGCATCGCGTTCGCGGCCGCCTTCGGGGCGCCCGCCCGGATGGCCTCGGCGATCTTGTGGTGCTGGCTCAGCGAACGCCAGGGCCTGCCGGGCTGCCGCAGCGACTCGTTCCGGCTTTCCGCGATCTGCGTGTCGATCGAGCGCATGAACTCGGCGAGGAGGGCGTTGTTCGCGGCCGCGGTGATCGCTTCGTGGAACCGGCGGTCGCCTTCGGCGCCGTGCCCGCCGTCCTCGATCTCGGACTTCATGAACTCCAGTGCCGCGTCGATGGCGGCGAGATCCTCGTCGGATCGCCGCAGTGCGGCCAGCTCCGCGAGCTTGGTCTCCATCGCCTCGCGGGCTTCGAGCACTTCCGGCAGTCGGCTGCGACGGGCGACGAGTTCGTCGACCGGTTCGACGTCGAGGTGGTCGTTGCGCAGGTAGGTGCCCCCGCCGTGGCGGGACTCGAGCAGCCCCTGCACTTCGAGCACGACGATCGCCTGCTTGATCGACGCGCGGCTGACCCCGAGCCGCTCGGCGAGGTCGCGTTCGCTGGGGAGCTTGTCTCCCGCGTGCAGGCCGGACTCCTCGACGTGCGCCTTGATCCGCTCGACGACCTGCTCGTAGAGCTTCGCCCGGTTCAACCGGCTCAACGCCTCCGGCACCCGGCCCCCTCCCTTGACTGGACAAGTGGCTAAGCCAATTTACCACTCATCCCTTGACAGGTTGAGCCACTCGCAGGGAAAGTGGCTCAGCCACTAGTCCACTCGGCCACTCGCCAGGGGGCTCCCGCCGTCAAGGAGGACGGTCATGTCCGCCCAGCTGATCTCGATCCTCGTCCTCGTGGTGATCTTCGCCCTCGCCACGACCCGCTCGATCAACATGGGGGCGCTCGCCTTCGCCGGCGCGTTCCTCGTCGGCACCCTCGCCGGTGGACTGGACACCGACGGCATCTTCGCCGGTTTCCCCGGCGACATCTTCGTGGTGCTGGTGGGGGTCACCTACCTGTTCGCCATCGCCAGGGCCAACGGCACCACCGACTGGCTGGTGGCCGCGGCCGTCCGGCTGGTCGGCGGCCGGATCGCGCTCATCCCCTGGGTGATGTTCGTGGTCACCGGCGCGCTGACGGCGATCGGCGCGGTGAGCCCGGCGGCCTGCGCGATCGTCGCGCCGATCGCGCTCGGATTCGCCGCCCGCTACAAGATCAGCCCGCTGCTGATGGGCGCGATGGTGGTGCACGGCGCGCAGGGCGGCGGGTTCTCGCCGATCAGTGTCTACGGCTCGATCGTCAACGGGATCGTCGAACGCAACCACATCGCCGGCAGCCCCGTCGTGCTGTTCTTCGCGAGCCTGGGCATGAACCTCGCCATCGCGGGCGTCCTCTTCGTCGTCCTCGGCGGGACCAAACTGCGGCGCCGTCAGCTCGTGACGGCGGGCGCCGGCGGAGCCGGGGCCGACGAGGAACCGCTGCCGCACGAACAGCGCATTCCCTTGGACGGGCCCAAGATCGTGACGCTGACCGGCCTGGTCGCGCTCGTGGTCGGCACCCTGGTGTTCGATCTCGATCCCGGGCTGACCGCCATCACCGTCGCCGTCCTGCTGAGCGTCGCGTGGCCCAAGACCAGCCGCTCCGCGGTCTCCGAGATCACCTGGCCGACGGTGCTGCTGATCTGCGGCGTGCTGACCTACGTGGCGGTGCTGAAGGAGATCGGGACCATCGACTACGTCGGCAACGCGGTCACCACCGTGGGGATCCCGCTGCTCGCGGCGCTCCTCCTTTGCTACATCGGCGGTGTCGTCTCCGCCTTCGCGTCTTCGGTCGGGCTGATGGGCGCGCTCATCCCGCTCGCCGTCCCGTTCCTGGCGCAGGGCACGATCGGGCCGGTCGGCATGATCGCCGCCCTCGCGGTCTCGGCGACGATGGTGGACGTCAGTCCCTTCTCCACCAACGGCGCGCTCGTCCTCGCCAACGCGAAGGACGTCGACCGCGACAAGTTCTTCAAACAACTTCTGGTCTACGGGGCGCTCGTGGTGGCCGTCGTGCCGCTCATCGCCTGGCTCGTGTTCGTCGTGCCCAACTGGGGCTGAGGAGGAGATCCATGCTGTCCGGACTGACCGCCGGGAACGACCGCGCCGCGCTGCGGTTCGGCGACGAATCCCTGACCTACGGCGAACTCGCGTCCGTCGCGGGCCCGCTCGCCGCCGGGCTCACCGGTCGCACGCGGGTCGCCGTGTGGGCGACACCGACCCTGCGGACCTGCGTCGCGATCGTCGCCGCGCTGACCGCCGGGGTCCCGGTGGTGCCGATCAATCCGAAGGCCGGATCACGCGAACTGGCGCATATCGTCGCCGACAGCGCACCAGATCTCGTGCTGGCCGAGCCGGACGTCGCGTTGCCGCCGGAACTCGGGGCACTGCAGCGGGTGCCGGTCGAGCTGGACACCGAAGGCACGCCGTGGCGGGGCGACGAACCGGATCCGGAGGCTCCGGCGTTCGTGATCTACACCTCGGGCACCACCGGGCCGCCGAAGGGAGTCCTCCTGCCGCGCCGGGCGGTGGCGTCGAATCTCGACGCGCTCGCCGAGATCTGGGACTGGACCGAAGCCGACGTCCTCGTGCACGCCCTCCCGCTTTTCCATGTGCACGGCCTGATCCTGGGTGTGGTCGGCCCGTTGCGGCGGGGCGGCTCGCTGCACCACCTCGGGCGGTTCTCGAGCGAAGCGGCCGCGAAGGAACTCGCCGGGGAAGGGACGATGCTCTTCGGTGTCCCGACGATGTATCACCGGCTGGCGGCCGACTGCGAGGCCGATCCCGCGCTGGCCGCCGGGGTGGGCGCGGCGCGGCTGCTCGTCTCGGGTTCGGCGGCCCTGCCCGCGACCGACCACGAGCGGATCACCGCCGCGACCGGGCAGCGGGTCGTCGAACGCTATGGCATGACCGAGACGCTGATGAACTGCGGTGTCCGGGCCACCGGGGACCGGCGGCCCGGCGCGGTCGGCCCGCCGGTGCCCGGCGTCGAACTGAGGCTGGTCGACGACGCCGGGGAACCGCTCGACGGTGAGACGGTCGGCGAGATCGAGGTCCGCGGCCCGAACCTGTTCCTCGGCTACCTGAACCGGCCGGACGCCACCGAGGCCGCGCTGCACGACGGATGGTTCAAGACCGGCGACATGGCGATGCGCGATCCGGACGGCTACGTGCGCATCGTGGGCCGTCGCGCCACCGACCTGATCAAGAGCGGCGGCTACAAGATCGGCGCGGGCGAGATCGAGAACGCGCTTCTGGAGCATCCGGGGGTCGCCGAAGCGGCCGTCACCGGGGAACCGGACGACGACCTCGGCGAGCGCATCGTGGCCTGGATCGTCCCCGCCGAGGACAAGCCGACGGCGGGCGAACTCGCCGACCACGTCGCCGGGCTGCTGTCACCGCATAAGCGGCCGCGTGTGGTGCACTACCTGGAAGCGTTGCCCCGCAACGAGATGGGCAAGGTCCTCAAGCGGGCGCTCCATGACTGACCCGCTGGGCTGGGCCGGTTACGCCGATTCCCTGGCGCGTGCCAGGGAACGTACGGGCACGGACGAGTCGGTCGTCTGGGACCGCGCGAAGATCGGCGGCCACGAGGTCGTGACGATCCGCTTCGAGTTCGGCTTCCTGGGCGGTTCGGTCGGCACCGGGACCGGCGCGCTGCTCGAAGAGGCGCTCGATCAGGCGTGCGCACACAGGCTTCCCGTCGTCTCCCTGTTGTCGACGGGCGGGACCCGGATGCAGGAAGGCGTTCCCGCGCTGCGGCAGCTACAGCGGATCGCGCGCGGTCTCGCGCGGCTGCGGGAAGACGGACTGCCGCATGTCACCGTCGCGCGCCATCCCACCACCGGCGGGGTGTGGGCTTCCCTCGGCGCCGACGCCGACGTGGTGCTCGCCGTGCCCGGTGCACAGGTGGGCTTCGCCGGACGCCGGGTGCGGCCGCGGCGCTACGCCGACGATCCCGCTTATACGGCGGAAAACCAGTACGCGGCCGGATATGTCGACGAACTGGTGGCCGAGGAGGCGATCGCCGACCGGCTGGAGGTCTGGCTCGGCCTGCTGACCGGCGGTTCCCGGAACCGTCCGGCGGATCTGCCCCGCGCGCTCGGCGCCCTCGACGCCGCACCCGACGGCTGGCGGGCCGTCGAACGTGCCCGGTCGGCGGACCGGCCGCGCGCGGACGCTTACCTCGACGACTACTTCGACACCCGCGTCACCTTCCGGGGCGGCGTCGACGACGGCGCCGTCTGCGGGATCGGCAGCCGGGGCGGACGGGCGATCGCGTTCGCCGCGCAGACCGGGACGGCGACCACGCCCGGCGGTTTCCGGTCGGCGACCCGGCTGATCCGGCTCGCCGACCGGCTGGGACTGCCGGTGCTGACGCTCGTCGACACCCCGGGCGCGGCCGCCGATCCGGCCGCGGAGACCGGCGGCGTCGGGAACGCGATCGCCGGACTGTTCGGCACGATCGCGGCGGCGGCGGTGCCGATCACCACCCTGGTGATCGGCGAAGGAGGATCGGGCGGCGCGCTCGCCTTCTGTTCGGCGGACCGGATCTGGCTCACCCCGGACGCCTGTTTCACCGTCATCGCCCCGGAACTGGCGGCCGGGATCCTCAAGCGGGGGCACGAAGACGTCCCCGCCCTCGCCGACGCGCTCAAGCCACGCCCCGAAGATCTGCTCGCCCTCGGTGCCATCGACGGTATCGCGGGACCGGAACCGGTCACCTTCGTGAGATAAGGGGTTCGACATGTTCAAGCGGATATCCGCCGCGGTGCTCGCCGCGGCCTCGCTCGCTCTCCTGGCCACCCCGCCCGCGCAGGCGGGCGGGCCCGCGCGCTACGTCGCCATGGGCAGCTCCTTCGCGGCAGGGCCGGGAATCCCGCCGCAGCAGCCCGGAACCCCGGCGGCGTGCGGACGTTCGACGAAGAACTACGCGAGTCTCCTCGCCGGGGAACGCGGCCTGGCCCTCACCGATGTCACCTGCAGCGGCGCGACGACGGCGAACATCCTCACCACCGGACAGGCCGGGCAGCCGCCGCAGATCGAGGCCGTCACCCGGGACACCCGGCTCGTGACGATCACCATCGGCGGCAACGACGTCGGCTACGTCGGAAGCCTGTTCGCCTACGCCTGCCAGAACACCGGGGGCGCGAACTGCGGCCAGGTCGACCAGGACGCCGTCCGCACGGCGCTCACCACGGTGCACGAGAAGATCGGTGCCGTCATCGAGGCGGTCCATCGGCGCGCGCCGCGGGCACGGGTGCTGGTCGTCGACTATCTGACGATCGTTCCGGGCATCAGGCCCGCCTGCGACGGCGTTCCGCTCACCCCGGAGCAACTCGCCTTCGAACGCGAGGTGGCGGACCGGCTGGCGGCGGCGACCCGGCGGGCGGCGCGCGACGAGCGGGCCACGCTGATCCCGGCGGCCGCGGCCAGCGCGGAGCACGACGCCTGCGCCGCCGTGCCGTGGATGGAGCGATACGCGACCGCGCAGGGCCGCGTGCCGTACCACCCGAACGAGGCCGGGATGGCGGCCGTCGCGGACCTGATCACGGAACGCCTGCGCTAGCCGCGCGGAAGGTGCGCCGGTAGCTGTCCGGCGGCACGCCGACGGTCCGGTTGAAATGCCGCCGCAACGTCGCGGCGGTGCCCATCCCGGTGGCCTCGGCGATCAGGTCGACGCTGTCGTCGGTCCGCTCCAGGAGTTCCTGCGCGCGGCGGATGCGCTGGGTCAGCAGCCAGCGCAGCGGCGTCGTCCCGGTCGCCGACCGGAAATGCCGGGCCAGGTTGCGTGAACTCATGTTGGCCTGCCGGGCGAGGTCCTCGACGGTCAGCGGCCGGTCCAGCCGTTCGGTGACCCAGGGGAGCAGCCCGCCGAGCGGATGGTCGTCCTGGTCGGGCACCGGGGTGGTGACGAACTGGGCCTGCCCGCCCGCGCGATGCGGCGGGACGACCAGACGGCGGGCGACGGTGTTCGCGACCGCCGAACCGTGGTCGCGGCGGACCAGGTGCAGGCACAGGTCCATCGCGGCGGCCTTGCCCGCCGAGGTGAGCACACTGCCGTTGTCGACGTAGAGGACGTCCGGATCGACCTCGACCGACGGATATCGGGCGGCGAGGACGTCGGTGTGCGCCCAATGTGTCGTCGCGCGGCGGCCGTCGAGCAGGCCGGCGGCAGCCAGGACGAACGCACCGGTGCAGAGGGAGGCGACCCGCGCGCCGGCTTCGTGGGCGGCGCGCACGGCCTCGACCAGGTCCGTGGGCGGATCGACGTCGATGTCGGCCCAGCCGGGGACGATGACGGTGCCGGCGCGCGCGAGGCGTTCGAGCCCGTGATCCGGTTCGAGCAGGAAACGTCCGACCTTCACCGGCTTCGAGCCGTAGACACCGAATTCGTACAGACCCGTGTCGAAGACCTCGTGGGCGATGGACAGCTCGAACTGCAGCATGCCGTCCGTGGCGGTGAGGGCGACCGTACTCATGTCCGAAAGTGTACGCATGATGGCGTTCCGGACACTGTCGATCGGCGGGATCCGCCGACAGGATGGTCCACAGTGGATCGACCGAGGGCAGGAGAAACCATGGGGACGTATGACATCGCGGTGTTCGGGGCCTACGGGCACACCGGGCGGTTCGTGGTGGCGGAATTGCGCGAGCGCGGATTCGGCGTGCTCGCCGTGGGGCGCGACGAGGCCAAACTGCGCGGCCTGCCTCGGTCCGGCGTCGAGATCCGGCAGGCTTCGGTCGACGACCCGGCTTCGCTCGACCGCGCGTTCGCGGGGGCGGACGCGGTGATCAACGCCGCCGGGCCGTTCGCCGACACCGCCGCCCCGGTGATCGAAGCGGCGCTGCGGGCCGGTGTCCCGTATCTGGACGTGGCCGCGGAACTCGAAGCGAACATGGACACGTTCGCGGACTTCGGCGACCGCGCCGGGGGAGCGACGGTGGTCCCGGCGATGGCGTTCTTCGGCGGGCTCGGCGACCTGATGGTCACCGCGGCGATGGGCGACTGGACTTCCGCGGACGAAGCGCATATCGCGTACGCGCTGAGCAGCTGGCACCCGACGGAGGGGACCCGCGCGGCGGGCAGGGTCTCGCGGGAACGGCGCGACGGCAAGCGGATCCGCTTCTCCGGCGGCCGGATCGAACGCCGCGAGGACGCGCTGCCGGAGCTGGACTGGGATTTCCCCGCGCCGCTCGGGACCCGCGCCGTGCTCGGCGAGTTCACGATGGCTGACGTCGTCACCGTCCCGAGCCATCTCGACATTCCCGAAGTGACCACGTACATGACCGTGAACGCGGCTCGCGAGGTGGTGAGGCCCGAGACGCCGACCCGCGCCGCGGACGGCCCGTCTTCGCAGGAGTTCGTGGTCGACGTCGTCGTGCGGTCCGGTGGCGGGGAACGGCGGATCGTCGCGCGGGGGCAGGACATCTACGCGATCACGGCGCCGCTGGTGGTGGAGGCCGTCCAGCGGGTGCTCGACGGGCGGACCAAGGCGACCGGGGTCGTGTCGGCGGGCGGGATCTTCGACGCGGCAGGTTTCCTGGCGGCGCTGGCACCGCGGGTGACGGTGGAGGGGCTCGGCCTTCCTGGGTGAGTGGCTGGCAGGGCAGGGGAGGCGGGGTGGGGGGGGGGGGGGCGGCCGCAACAGCCCGGAGAAGACAGTCGTAGAGAGAGCCAACAAGCAGGGGGGGACCCCGGCCGCACCAACGGCCACGAG
>NZ_JBHXIB010000036.1:73618-77124 GCF_042723975.1 Amycolatopsis sp. NPDC058340
ACCTTCAACGTTGCGAAAGTGGCTTTCGCGACGTCAGCGGGGGCAGGCCCGGCTGATCACTGCTGTGCGAGTGTGTGACCCGCCAGCCGGGATGCGGCAGCCGCTCGGGCTGCGCCTCGCCGGGCCGGTACTCGAAATGCCACCATTCGTTGTCGTAGATCCGATAGAGCGCGAAGCGGGCGCCGTGGTCCTCCAGCCACTGCGCGCCCTCACGCGGCCGGACGTCCAGCGCGGTGCCTCGGACATGCGCGGAATCCTGAGGCGGCAGGACGCGCTTTCGCCCGGCCTCGGCGAGGAACAGCCGATGCTGTTCCGCGGCGTCCCGATGCCCCGAGGTGACGCCGAGGAGCGTGCGATGCCGCCAGAACGCCTCGGTTCTGGCGTCGGTGAACGCGGCGAGCGTTCCAGGGGTGAGCCCGGTGAGGTTCTCGGCGGGGAACCGAAGCGACAGCGCCCATCCGCAGGCGAGCCGCCGGGCCTGGCCGGGGGAGGCCAGCCACGCCGGGATCAGCAGCAGTACCGCGAGGACGCGGGTGATCGCGGCGAGCACGAGTTCTTTCATGCCGTCAACGGTCGCCGCCGCCTGTCCGAACCCGATCGCGGCGCCGTGCGCGGACGCCGACGAAAATGTCACCGTTCCGCACGGATCACACCGTGACAGAACAAAGACATTCCGTGGACGTCCCGCGGAAACAGGATGGGCACCATGGCGTGTCATGGACGAGCGGATTCCGTCCGGCGCTGCGATAGTCGTCGGCATGCCCAGGGTGCTGCTCATCGAGGACGACCAAGCCGTGCGTGACGGGCTCAGCATGGCGCTGGGCGGACGTGGCCACGCGGTCGACGCGGTGGCCACCGGCGAGGAAGGCCTCGCCCGGCTCGCGTCACGGCCGCCGGACATCGTCGTACTGGACCTGATGCTGCCCGGGCTCGACGGTTTCGAGGTGTGCCGCCGGATCCGCGCGGCGGGGGATCTGCCGATCATCATGCTCACCGCGCGCAACGAGGACATCGACGTGGTGGCCGGGCTCGCGGCCGGCGCGGACGACTACGTGGTCAAACCCGCCAGGGCCCAGGTGCTGGAGGCGAGGATCCGCGCGGTGCTGCGCCGCACCGGGCAACCGGCGCCCACCGCGCCCGCACCGGCCGGGATCGAGCGCCACGGCGATCTCGGCATCGACCGTGCCGGGCTGACGGTGACCAAAGCGGACGCTCCGGTCGCCCTCGCCCCTACCGAGCTCCGGTTGCTGCTGGAACTCTCGCAGGTGCCCGGCCGGGTGCTCAGCCGCCAGTACCTGCTGGAAAGCGTGTGGGAGCACGGCTACTTCGGCGACTCCCGGGTCGTCGACGCCTGTGTGCAGCGGCTGCGCGCGAAGATCGAGGACGACTCGTCCGCGCCGGTGTACGTACAGACGGTTCGCGGATTCGGCTACCGCTTCGGGCCGCTGTGAAGCTCGGTGGCCTGCGCACCCGGCTGCTCCTGGCGTTCAGCCTGCTCGTCGTGATCACCGCGGCGACGGTCGCGGGCGGTGCCTATGTCCAGTCCCGCACCGTGATCCTCCAGCAGGCGCAGGACGCCACCGCCCGTGTCCTGGTCGACAAGGCCACCACGCTGTTCCCGCTCGGCCCGCTGCCTCCGGGGGACGGGACGCTGAGCCGGATCAGCGGCGAATTGTCCGATCGTGAGCTGAGTTCCCTGGTCCTGTACGAGGACAGGGCGAGCGGGAACCAGCAGATGCGGTCCCTGATCTCGCCGGAGCTTCGCGAGCGGGTCCGGTCGGGGAACGTCGCCTGGCAGCGGGTCGACGCCGGCGGCACGCCGACGCTCGTGGTGGGCACCCGGTTCACGGTGGTGCTTCCCGGTGGGCAGCAACGGGATTCGGGTATCGAGGCCTATGTCACGCGCAGTATGGCGCGGGAGGCGAGGAGTATCGACGAACTCGCCACCCGGGCCTGGCTGATCGGCGGGCTGGCGCTCGTCTTCGCCATCGGGCTGGCACTGCTGGCCGCACGCGGGGTCCTGCGGCCGGTGCGGGAGCTGGGTGACGCGGCGCGGCGGCTGGGCGAAGGCGACCTGCGGGCCCGGGTAGGTGTCCGCGGCTCGGACGAGCTGGCCGCGGTGGCGCGGACGTTCAACGAGACGGCCGAATCGCTGGAACGCCATGTCGGTGAGCTGGAACGGATGGAAGCCGACGCGCGGCGGTTCGTCGCCGACGTCTCGCACGAACTGCGCACCCCGCTGGCCGCGATGACCGCGGTCGCGGACGTACTGGAGCAGGAGGCGTCGCGTCTGCCGGGAGACGCCGGACGTGCGGCGAAGATGAGCGTCGACGAGACGCACAACCTGACGCGGCTGGTGAACGACCTCATCGAGGTTTCCCGCTTCGACGCCGGGGCCGCCGCGCTGGCACCGGAAGAGGTCGACGTCGCCGAGGTGATCACGGCGAGCCTGCGGATCCGGGGCTGGACGGATGAGGTGGAGGGAGACCTGCCCTCCGGGGTTTTCGCCGAGTGGGATCCGCGTCGGGTGGACGTCATCGTGGCGAACCTGGTCGGGAACGCGTTGCGGCACGGGGAAAAGCCCGTCTCGCTCCGGCTTTCCGAAGCGGGGGAGCAGATCACGCTGGAGGTCGCGGATCGCGGTCCCGGGCTGGCACCCGAGGTGCTGCCACGGGTGTTCGACCGGTTCTACAAGGCGGATTCGGCGAGGGCGAGGTCCGGCGGCAGCGGGCTCGGGCTGGCGATCGCCTGGGAGAACGCCCGTCTGCACGGCGGCACGTTGAGCGCGGCCAACGGCACCGACGGTGGCGCGGTGTTCACCCTGCGCTTGCCGCGGCGGGGAGTGACGGCATGAGGAAGGCGTGGCTCGTGGCCCTTCTGCTCGGCTCGGTGGTCGCGGGCTGCGGTGTCCGGCCCAGTGCCGTGATCACCGGAGCTCCCGCGCCGACGGGGCCGGCCAACGCCGTGGTGCTCTACTTCCTGTCCGGCGGGCAGGCGGTCCGGGTCTTGCGCCCGCTCGCCGGGGAGTTGCCGCCGGTCAGCCCCGTCGACCTGCTCGCCGCCGGACCGGACGAGAGCGAACGGGAACGGCACTACACCACCGAAGTCCCGCCCGGCACGGCGGTGCTGGACCAGAAGCCCGCGCCGAACGGGATCACGGTGACCCTCTCGGTCGGCGTCACCGGGCTGTCGGCGAGGGCGGTCGACCAGATCGTGTGCACTGCCAGGGATTCCCTCGGCGGCGGCGCGCAGATCACGTTGCGGGGCGAGGGGTCCGTGCGCGGTCCGCTGTCGTGTCCCTTGCCCGGCTAGGCGTGGCCGGCTTCGCGATGAGAGGGCCGCCCTCGACGGAGGGTTTCGGGCTGATTTGCGGGGCGACCCAGCCCAGAATGTCCACAAAGGACACTTCGCGCCGATTGCGTGCCGATTGGTTCATCATGTCCGGCTCTCGCGGGGGTCGTGAGTGGCAAAGAGGGTTAGAACTGTCTCTTATACACATCTGACGA
>NZ_JBHXIB010000037.1:0-20639 GCF_042723975.1 Amycolatopsis sp. NPDC058340
GCCTTCCGGATCTGCTCCGAGTTCCGGCCCGGCAACCGATCCTCCAACACCGCGTCCACCGCACGCGCGTCCTCGTCGGACAACCACGCCGTGGCTGCGGCGACCTTCATCGCCCCAAACCCGCCCACCTTCCCCTGATCCAGCAACCCCAGCGTGCGCGGCAGGCGGGTCGTCAACGCCTCAGCCGTCGACACCAACCCAGCGGCATGACCGTCCACAACAGACAGAGCCAGCGCAACTTCCTGCACCGCACTGGCGGCACCGTCACGGTGACGGCTCAACCGCCCCAACGCGCGGAACCGGACCGCCTCCAGGCGTGCGATCCCCTCCGACGCCGCCACCGCGACATCCACGGCATCGTCATCCCCCAGCGAATCCAGCGAAGCATTGACCTCCCGAAGAGCTTCCGACGACGTGATTTCCTTCAATAGCGCCACAGTGGCGTTGAGAGTGTCCACACCCAGAACGTACAACCGGCCACCGACAGTTTCCGGCGACAGCGGGCTCAGTAGTAATGCCGCAACTCGCCCCAAAGCTCAGCCCAAGGACGGGAAGTCCCCGCACACAAGGAAATCCGCACCCCTTGCTCGTCGTTCTCGACCCCGAGACCGTTGTCGTGAACGGTCATCTCACGACATCCGGTGAACCAAGCCGGACGATACGGGCCCACGACGACCACGGGTCCCGAAGCCGCAACAGGAGGAGGCCCCCAGTCCGCATAGGACATATGCCCCGAGTACACCCCGGGAAGCCCGTGGTACTCCAAAGCCCCCGCCTGTCCGTAGTTCCGCGTGAAGATCACCGCGGTCGAGCGCTGTTCCGCCGGGATCCGTTCCCAGACCCGGGTGACCGAAGAAGCCAGCTCCGGCCAGCCCGCCTGCTCACCTTGCTCCTTGTTCACCACCAGAACCGGCGCCAGCGCGGACACCGGCAGCAGCGGCAGTCCGACGACGAGTGACACGGCCGCGCCGGCGAAAGCCAGGAAGACAGCCAGCGCGCGGCGCCAAGTCCGATCGAGCCAGCGCAGACAAGGCTCGGCGCCGGCTGCCGTGAGCAGCAACAGAAAGGGCGCCGAGTAGTACGGTTTTCCGCCCAATACCAGCAAAATCACGCACAACACCGGATAGGCGAGCGCGAGGGAGCGGGCCCAGCGCAGATCCGGATCACGCCAGAGCCGGCGGCCGCCCGTGACCCAGATCGGCACGGCCACCGGCGAAAGATAGACCAGCTGCATCGGCACGAACAGGATCCGGTTCTCCGCGCCGTCGTCCTGGCTGATCCCGGAAGCCACTGTCAGCAAAGGGAAATCGTGTGCCGCCTGCCAGATCAGGCCCGGTGCGGCCAGTACGAGCGCGAGCAGGATCCCGGCGGCGAGCCAGCCGCTGCGGAACACCGCCCGCGGGCCGACGGCGAGCACCGCCACGCCGATCGAGGCGACCATCAGCAGGACAAGCCATTTGCTCTCCAGCCCGATGCCGACGACGGCGCCGATCGCGAGCCACCACCGTCCGTCGCCGGTGCGGAACAGGCGCAGGGTCACCAGGCCCAGCGCGCTCCAGATCAGCAGGTCGACGGTGGCCGTCGACAGCATGTGCCCGTCGACCACGACGAACGCCGCCAGCGCGGTCGACGCGGCGGTGAGGACCTGCGCGCCGCGGCCGCCACCGAACTCACGGGCGACCAAGGCCAGCAGGACCACCGTCGCGGCGGCACACAGTGTCGCGGCCACGCGCAGGCCGGCGGGAGTGGCGCCGAAGACGTCGGTGGAGATCCTCGCGAGCAAGGGCGTCAGTGGCGGCTGGTCGACATATCCCCAGGCGAGCCGTTTCCCCGCGGCGAGGAAATACAGCTCGTCGCGATGGAAGCCGTACCGCCCCGAAACCAGCGTCAGCACCAGGACCTGGATCGCGACCACCAGACCGACCGGACCCCGAGCGAATCGCACCATCGCGCCTCCCCAGACGCGGCGAATCCTACTGCGCGGGCGGTGCCAGTTCGACCCTGTTGCGGCCGCCTTGTTTCGCCCGGTAGAGCGCCATGTCGGTGGCGACGAGCAGGTCGTCGACGCTGGAGATGTTGGCCGCCGGGTACAAGGCCCCGCCGATCGACACCGTCAGATCGGTCAGCACGGTGTCGCGATCGGGCAGCGCGACCGAGACCACCGCCACCTGGTGCCGGATCCGTTCGGCCACCTGGCGCAGTGTCTCCTCGCCGTGGATGTCCGGGATGACGATCGCGAACTCCTCGCCGCCCCACCGCCCGCAGACGTCCTGCTCGCGGATCTCGGCGCGCAGCGCGTCGCCGACCGCGCGCAGGACGAGGTCGCCGTTGGGGTGACCGTAGGTGTCGTTGATCGTCTTGAAGTTGTCGAGGTCGAGGAACAGCACGCCGAGTTTGCGGCCGGCACGCGTGCGGCCCAGCTGTTCTTCGGCCAGCTGACGCCAGCGGCGTTTCGTGACGAGACCGGTGGTGGCGTCGGTGTGCGCGTCGCGCCGGTACTGCGTCAGCAGCAGCCCGCGGTGCAACGCGACCAGTGCGATGACGACCCCGACCAGCACCAGTGGGTTGGCCTGGACGAGGACGACCGCCGTCACGAGGCCGAGGCCGAGCGCGCCCGCTTCGAGGATCTGATCGCCGAACCCGGAGAACAGTTCGCCGATCGACTTCGGCGGCGACGAGAGCGCGATCGCGATCATCACCAGCGCGGTGTTGATCGCCCAGCGCAAGGCCGCGGCCACGATGATGACGGCGAGATCGCCCAGCCCGGCGAGCAGCCCGGAGTCGGGCGAGCCGGGGTAGTGGCGCATGCCGAGGCTGAGCACGACGACGGCGGCCTGCGTGCCGCAGAGCACCGTCGCGGCGGAGAAGATCCACCGATGGGGGAGGACCGGCCGTTGGTGTGGCCAGATCCGCAGCCATGCGATGGTGTAGGTCACCACGACCATCGCGGCGGCGAGCACCGGAGGCAGCGCGATGACGGCGGCGACGCTCCAGACCGCCTTGGTGTCGACGTAGGCGACCGACGGTGCCCTGTCGTACTCCCGTTGGCGTTCGATCTGCCGGGTGCCCTCGATCGCGATGGCCGCGCACAGCGTCAAGACGCCGAACCGGACCAGATCGGTACCGGTCACCGGGATCAGCCGGGCCGTGGCGGCGGTCGAGAGGACTGCGATGAGATTCACGACCAGGACGTAGGAACGCACAGGTCGCGGCAGGCTCCACAGGTGCCAGGCCCTGAGCCGCCGCCGCGCGCCGCCGAGTCGTCCGTCCACGCACCCTCTTCCGTCGGTGATCTACACCGTAATCGAACCGGGACTGCGACGACCGTCGTTGTCCGGACGATGAGAGTCGTGGCCCCGAATTCCCCCGGACAGCCCAACCGAAACGAGGGAGGTGCACCGATGCAGGACAACAACTGGTGAGTGTTTTGCCGGGTAAATCGCTATTTGGAGGGAGGTGAACGACATGCGGGACAACAACTGGACCACTCGGCGTGACAACAACTGGACGTGAGTGATCTCGCCCACGAGCGAGCGCGCGGCTTCGTGAAGGGAGGTGAACGTAGTGCGTGACAACAACTGGACGACCCGTCGTGACAACAACTGGACGTGATGTGTCAGGAACCGTGTTCGCCAACGGGTGTCGTCCCGCCGACCGGACCCACGGGATCTTCGGGTTCCTCAGGGCCGAGGCGGGACGACACCGCCCGTGACCAGCCCACTCCGGCGACGAAGGCGACCACCACACCGGCGATGGCCGCGAAGGTGACCGCGGTGGTCGGCGCGACGACCTGGGCCAGCAGCCCGGCCGCCGCGATCCCCGCCGCCTGGGCCGCCCGCAACGCCGCGATCGCGACCCCGATCACCTGGCCGCGATGGGCGGGCGGCGCGGCGAGGCTGTACTGCGTCTGCGTGATCATGTCGTGCGCCGAGAACACGCCGGAGATCGTCCACAGCACGACGATCGTGACCACGCCGGGAGCCCAGCCGGTCGGGATCAGCACCAGGCTGCTCACCACCGTCAGCGCACCGAGGACCCGGATCTGCCGTTCGCGCGGGATCCGGCTCAGCAGGAGACCGCCGAGTACCGAACCGACCGGGTTCGCGGCCAGCAGCCACGGCAGCGCGCCCGCGCCGCCCAGTTCGGCGGCGACCGGGACGGCCAGGCCCTCGGGCACGACGTAGAAGCCGCAGCAGCAGGCGATGAGCAGCAGCCAGCGCAGCTTGCGGTCGCGCGCCACCAGACGGCAGCCCTCGATCAGGGACGGGCGTTCGTGGTGGGCGGGTGCCGAGGGCGGGAAGCGTTCGAGCCCGAAGCGGAGCATGAGCGCCGAAAGCGCGAAGGTCCCCGCGTCGATGAGCAGCGCCCCGGGCACACCGAGGCCGGTGACGACGGCGGCGCCCGCGCCGAAGCCCACCACGAGCCCGGCCTGATACGTGGACGAGATGACGGCCTGGCCGACGACGAGCCGGTCCGGATCGAGCAGATCCGGCAGCATCGCCTGGCGGGCCGCGTGGAACGGCCCGGCCATGAGCTGGACGAGGAACAACAGCGCGGCCGCGGCGGGCAGCGGCAGGCCGGGCACCGCCATCAGCGCGATCAGGACCGCGCGGCCGACGTCGGTCACCACCATCACGGTGCGTCGCGAGAACCGGTCCGCGACACCGCCCAGCGCGCCGCCGAGGAGGTCGGGCACGAAGGTCAGCGCGTACGCCGCCGAAGCCCAGCCCGCCGACGACGTCCGGTCGAACACCAGCACCGTGAGCGCGACCCTGGCCAGCTGGTCGCCGGCGACCGAGAGCAGATGCGCGAGCCAGATCCGGCGGAATCCGGCGACCGCGAAGACGCTGCGGAACGACGCCGCTCGGGCTGGCATGCGCCTCAGGCTGTCGTGAAGCGGCCGCTTCGCGCAACCCTCGGAAAAAATCCGTCCGCCATGTCGAACCGGCGCGGGCCCGTTCGACGTGTCAGTAAGAGAAGGAACGGAGAATCCGATGTCGCATTCACTGGGCCCGCTGGCGAACAACCTCGCCGCCTACGCCATCTACTCGACCGCGCAGACCGAAATGCGTCACGCCTACAAGCTGATCGAGGCCGGCGACTACCTCGGCGCCGCCGCGGAGATCGATTCCGCCGCGCACGCCGCCGAGGTGCTCGCCCGCGCCACCTCCGAGCTGGACGCCGAGCGTTCCGAACGGTGGCTCAGAGTCGTCGTCGCGCGGAGGCGGTTCGCCGATCAGGCCCGGGCGCGGGCTTCGGACACCGTTCTGGCCCTCGCCGCTTAACGGAAAGCGCGCCGATAGGTGCCAGGGCTGACGCCGGTCGTGCGCTTGAACCGGTCGCGGAACGAGGTGGGCGAACCGAAACCGACCTCGGCGCCGATCCGTTCGACGGCGTACTCGGTGGTCTCCAGCAGATGCTGCGCCTGCCGGACACGGGTCCGGTGCAGCCATTGCAACGGCGTCGTCCCGGTCTGCTCGCGGAAGTGCCGGATCAGCGTGCGCGTGCTCATCCCGGCGCGCGTGGCGATATCGGCCAATGTGAGTTCGCGCGCGAGATTTTCCTGCATCCACAACAGAGTCGGCTCCAGCGTCGCGCCACGGGGAGCGGGTGGATGCCGCAACGCGATGAACTGCGCCTGTCCGCCCTCGCGTTCGAGCGCCATGACCGAGAGGCGGGCGGCGTCGGCCGCGATCGCGGAACCGTGATCCCGCCGGATCAGGTGCAGGCACAGATCCAGGCCCGCGGCGGCACCCGCGGACGTCAGGATCTGCCCGTTGTCGACATAGAGCACGTCCGGGTCGACATCGACCTCCGGATACGCCGCGGCCAGCGCCTCGGCGGCGACCCAGTGCGTGGTGGCGCGAAGGCCGTCGAGCAGGCCCGCGGCGGCGAGGATGAAGGTGCCGGAACAGATCGAGGCGATCCGCGTGCCGCTCGCGGCGGCCGAGGTCAGCGCGGCGTGGACGGATTCCGGCAACGGCCGGGCCGGCTCGGCGGTGCCGGGGACGATGATCGTGCCCGCCTCGCGCAGCGCGTCCAGCCCTCGCGGCGCGCGCAGGGTGAAGTGCCCGGCGTCGATTTCCGGGTGTTCGGCGCAGACGACCACGCGATAGCCCGCGCTCCCGTCGGTGAGCCGGGTCCTGGTGAAGACCTCGATCGGCGTCGAGAGGTCGAACGGGATCACCTTGTCCAGCGCGAGGACCGCGACGGTGTGCATGGACCGCAACGTACCCGCCCGCTGGCGAGATCCCGTTGGAAGGCGTCGTTCACGCCACTGGGAGCGCGGCCCGCCCGGTTCTAGCGTCGAACCATGATGATCATCGCGCCGATTCTCGTCGGCATCGTCTACGTCGTCCTGATGTCGTTGATCCACGAGCCGCACCGCCGCCGCTTCAACGCGGTCATGGTGGCGGGCGCCGGCGCCGCCTACCTGAGCGGCGGCGGCCTCGGGATCTGGGAGTTCGCGTTCACCGTGGTCGTGACCTACGTGGCGTACCGCGGCCTCGAGTCGTGGACGTTCATCGGCGTCGCCTGGCTGCTGCACACCGGCTGGGACGTCGTGCACCACCTCAAAGGCGCTCCCATCATCCCGTTCGCCGAGCATTCCTCGTTCGGCTGCGCGATCTGCGACCCGGTGATCGCGATCTGGTGTTTCGCCGGCGGGCGATCGGTGACGGATTTCGTCCGTTCCCGTGTCGTTTCCCGTCGTCCGCGTTCGTCGGTGTAGTGAACCGACCGGACGAAGGGAGTCTGAAATGACGGTGATCGTGGCGGGAAAGGTGTACGTCGACCCGGAGGAACGGGACCGGTACGTGGAGGGACACCAGGTGATCGTCGAGAAGGCGCGGGCCCATCCCGGCTGCCTCGACGTGGTGATCGCGGCGGACACGCTCGAACCGGGCCGGGTGAACATCTTCGAATACTGGGAGTCGGAGGAGGTACTGAACGCCTGGCGCGCGGTCTCGCCGAGGCCGACGTACTCCGCCGAAATCCGGGACGGGGAGGTGTTCAAGCACCGGGTCTCGTACTCCGGACCCCCGTTCGACTGACCGCGGTGGAGCGTCGTCCTTGACCTTGACATCGTGACAAGGTCTTCACTGGAGCGCAGGAGGTGATCCCCATCAACACGACACAGAGGACTTCACCGGACCTGCGCGTGCTCGACGCGCTGAGCTCCGAGAGCTCGTCGACGCGGCTCCAGGCGGCGCTGGCGGCCGGGACGCATCCGGACGCCCGGTTCGTCGACCCGCTCGTGGCGCGGTGCGCGATCGAGCCGGACTTCTACGTCCGGGACATGCTGACCTGGGCGTTGACCCGGCTGCCCGCGGAGGACACCGTCCCGGTGCTGCTGGCCGAGCTCGGTTCGGAGGTCGCCCAGGCCCGGAGCCAGGCGTTGCACACGCTGTCCAAGATCGGCGACGGCGCCGCGTGGCCCGCGATCACGCGGTCGCTGCTGCACGACGCGGACGACGAGGTCGCCCGGAGCGCGTGGCGTGCCGCCGTCGTCCTCGTCCCCGACGGGGAGCGTGCCCGGCTTGCCCGTGACCTGGCCGACCAGCTCGGCCGGGGCGACCGGACGGTGCGGCTGAGTCTCAGCAGGGCGCTCGTCGCGCTCGGAGCGGTGATCGAGCCCGTCTTGCGGACGGGCCTGGCGAGTGCCGACCTGGAGGTGCGGGCGCACGCTCACGCCACGGAGCGGCTCCTGCGCGACCCGGACGCCGGTTTCGACGAGTCGAAACGGATCGTCGCGCTGGGACCGGAGGGAGCCTGATGCTGATCGGTGAGGTGGCGCGCCGCTCGGGGGTGAGCAGCCGGATGCTCCGGCATTACGACTCCCTCGGGCTGGTGCGGCCGACCGGCCGTACCTTCGGCGGCTACCGCGAGTACTCCGACGAGGACATCCGCCGGATCTTCCACGTGGAGAGCCTGCGGTCCCTCGGCCTGTCGCTGCGCGAGATCGGACGCGCCTTGGAGGATCCGGCCTTCGAGCCGTCCGATCTCGTCCGCGACCTCATCCGGCGGACCGAGGAGCGGCTGAACCGGGAGCAGGAGCTGCTCGATCGGCTCCGCGCGGTCGACGGCTCGGCACCCACGGGCTGGGAAGGGGTCCTGCGCATCGTCGAGCTCCTGCACGGGCTCAACTCGCCTCACGCGGCTCGACGGCAGCAGGCCGTTCTTTCCCCGGCCGAGGACGCCCCGGTCCCCACCGAACTGCTGGCCGGGGCGGTTCTCGCCGAAGCCGATCCGAACGTCGCCGGAGCTCTGCGCTGGGCGCTCGCGAGGGCGGGCGGTGACGGCGTGGCGAGCCTGGCGTCCGGCGCGCGTTCTGAGAATGTCGACGTCCGGCGGCGCGCGATCCTCGCGATCGCCGCGATGCCCGGTGCCGAGGCGACCGCGGCGCTGGCGGAGGCACTCGGCGACGCGGACCCGGCGGTCCGTGCCCGCGCCGCGCTCGCCCTGGGGGCGAGGGGTGAGGACACGGCCGTGCCGGAGCTCGTCCGCATGGTGGTCGAGGGCACGACCGACGTCGAGGCGGCCGAGGTCCTCGGCGCCTTGGCGCGTGACGACGGCACCGCGGGCCGGATCATGAGCGCGTTGACCGGCGAGCTCGCCACCGCGGAACCCGCGGCGCGGATCCGGCTCACCCAGGCCCTCGTCGAGATGCCGCCCGCGCTCGCGCTGGACGTGCTGCGGGACCTGGCCGAAGACGACGATCGCACCGTCGCCCTCCTGGCTTCGGCCCTGGCGGGAACGCTCGGGTGAGACCGCTTGGCCACTGCGCCGTTTGATGCGAACATATGTTCTATGACGACCGAGGGTCCCATCCTGCACGCCGACCTGGACTCGTTCTACGCGTCGGTCGAGCAGCGTGACGACCCGAGGCTCCGCGGGCGCCCGGTGATCGTCGGCGGCGGGGTCGTGCTGGCGGCCAGCTACGAGGCGAAGGCGTTCGGCGTGCGTACGGCGATGGGCGGCGGCCAGGCGCGGCGGCTGTGCCCGGACGCGATCGTGGTCCCGCCCCGGATGCGCGCGTATTCGGCGGCGAGCAAGGCGGTCTTCGAGGTCTTCGGCAACACGACACCGCTCGTGGAAGGCATTTCGATCGACGAGGCCTTCCTCGACGTCGGCGGGTTGCTGAAGATCGCGGGCACGCCGAGCCGGATCGCCGCGAAACTGCGGAAGGACGTCCTGGAACAGGTCGGCCTGCCGATCACGGTCGGCGTCGCCAGGACGAAGTTCCTCGCGAAGGTGGCCAGCGGGGTGGCGAAACCCGACGGCCTGCTCGTCGTGCCGCACGACAAGGAGCTGGAGTTCCTGCATCCGCTCCCGGTCGAGCGGCTGTGGGGTGTTGGCAAGGTGACGGCACGGAAGCTCCGCGAGCGCGGGGTGACGACGGTCGGGCAGATGGAGGGGTTCGGGGAGAAGGAGCTCGTCCGGATGCTCGGCCGCGGCGTCGGCGCGCATCTGCACGCCTTGTCCCACAACGACGACCCCCGCCGTGTGCAGACCGGCCGTCGCCGCCGGTCGATCGGGGCGCAGCGCGCGCTCGGCAGCAGGCCGCGTTCGCCGGCCGAGCTCGACGCGACGCTGCTGACGCTGGCCGATCGGCTCGCCCGCCGTCTGCGTGCCGCGCACCGGGTGTGCCGCACCGTCGTGCTGCGGATGCGGTTCGCCGATTTCACCAGGGCGACGCGTTCGCACACCCTCATGGAGGCGACCGAGCAGACCGGCGCGATCGTCGCGGCCGCGCGTGACCTGCTCGCGACGGCGAGACCGCTGATCGACGAACGCGGTCTCACCCTGATCGGGCTCGCGCTCACGAACCTGTCGAAGGACGACGCGATCCAGCTGGCGCTGCCGTTCGGGGCGAAACCGAGGGACGCGCTCGACTCGACGCTCGACACCGTCCGGGACCGGTTCGGTTCGAAGTCCATCACGCGGGCGGTGCATCTCGGGCAGGTCGAGGAGCCGTGGGTGCCGCTCCTGCCGGACTGAACGCCGTCGCTAGGGTGTCCCGGTGGCGGAAGTCGAGATCTACACCGATGGCGCGTGCAGCGGGAATCCCGGTCCCGGCGGCTGGGGCGCGGTGCTGCGGTACGGCACGGTCGAGAAGGAGATCTACGGCGGGGACCCCGGTCCGACCACGAACAACCGGATGGAGCTGACCGCGCCGATCGAGGCGCTGGAAAGCCTGAAGCGCCGGGTCACGGTGGACATCTACACCGACAGCACCTACGTCCGGAACGGCATCACCAGCTGGGTGCGGAACTGGAAGAACAACGGCTGGATGACCTCGGCCAAGACGCCGGTCAAGAACGCCGACCTGTGGCGCCGTCTCGACGAAGCCGCGTCACGGCACGAAGTCGAATGGCACTGGGTCAAGGGTCACGCCGGGCATCCGGAGAACGAGCGAGCGGACCGGCTCGCCGTCAAGGGCGTGGAAGAGGTCGTGGGGCGACCTGTGATCCAGCCCGGCGAGCGGTCCGCCCGGCGTGGTTAGCAGCTGACGTTCACCTTCGCGCTCTTGGCGAAGGAGACGTGGACGTGGTCCATGTGGTTGGCGGTCGCGCCGCCGCGGTCCTCCATGGTGTCCCAGCCGCTGCCGTCGTTGTAGCGCTGGCGCCAGATGACGTACGTGATGCCGAAGTCCTTCTGGTTGGCCATGAGGTACTCGGCGATGGCGTTGCCGGTCGCGGTGTCCACCATGAAGTCCAGCGCGAGGCCGGAGGGGTGGTCGCTGGCGTTCGCCCGGCCGGCGACACCGCCGACGTTCTTCACGCCGAACTTCGCCTTCACGTGGTTACCGACCTGGGCCACATGCGGCTTGGTGCCGGCGAGGCTGGTCGAACACGCCGTCGCGGCGGGCACGGTCTTCTTGACCGGGGCGGGCGCCTTGGTCGACGTCGTCGGCTTCGGGGGAGCCGAGGAGGTCGGCGGAGGGGTGGTCGTGCTGGAGGGCGGGGTGCTGCTGGTCGACGGCGGGGGAGTCACGCTGGAGACCGGGGGAGCCTTCAGCGCGAGCGCGGCGCTGGCCGCTTCGACGTCGGGGGAACCCGCGGAGGTCAGCCACATCGACGCCGGGAGCGCCGTGGCGACCGCTGCCGCGATACCCGCGGGGAGCTTCCACTGCGGAGCCTTGTTCTTGCGATGTCTGCCGGCCATTTCTCTGATCACTCACCACTTCGGGGACGGGAACTCGCGTCGGGGGCCGCAAGCTCCGGGCAACATTACGAAAAGGACACGGCAATGTCACGCCCGAGTGTGTTCGCCCACAGTTACCTTGATCGTTGAACCAAAAGAGGCTCACGTCCGTACAGATACGAGAAGTGCTTTTATGTGAGCACTGTGAGTGACGAATTCAGTCCGCTTTGCAGGATTGGAAGTACATCGGCCCGTCCGGCGAGGTCACGTTGACCCCTTGGGGACGCGGAGTCCGGTCGCTCGCCATCGAGGCCGCGATCGCCGTGCAGACCAGCTGGTTGATGGCCTGGTTGGACAACTTTCGGATCGGGAACGGCAGCACCATGGACGCCGGGTCGCCCGAGTACACCTCGACCCGCCCCACCTCCGGCGGGACGAACGTGGTGAGCCCTTGCGCGGCTTCCCGTTCCGTCGGCCCCTTCAACAGCAGTGTGATCGCGCCTTCGGGGGAGATGAAGCCTTCGCTGGGCCGGGTCACCGGGATGACCCGGCCGTCGGAGACGAAGTACAGCGTCAGGCCGCCGAGGAAGCTCTGCCCCGCGGTGGCGCGGATCGACGGCCCCGGCCCGGCCGGGACCACGCCGGTCGGCTGGACGCCGCAGGCCGCCGTCAGCGCGGCGGCCGCGAGGGCGGGCAGTACGCGGGTCTTCCTCATCGCGTCCCTCCTGCGGGCAGGCGCAGCACGAACCGGGCACCGTGCCCGGTGTCGGCCGCGGTGATGTCGCCGCCGTGCAGGCGGGCGTTCTCCAGGGCGATCGCCAGGCCCAGTCCGCTGCCCTCGGAACGGGCACGGGCGGTGTCGGCCTTGGTGAACCGGTCGAACACGTGCGGCAGGATTTCGGGATCGATCCCGGGACCGTGATCTTCGACGGCCAAGGTGACTTCGCCGCCGTCGTCGCGCAGCCGGACTTCGACCGGCGCCGCGCCGTGCCGGAACGCGTTGCCGACGAGGTTGGCCACGATCAGGTCGAGCCGCCGCCGGTCGACCCGCGCGAGGACGCCCTCCGGCAGGTCGGTGACCAGGTCTTCGCCGTCGCGCCAGCCGCGGGCGTCGAGGCTGTCCCTGATCGCCGTCGCGAGATCCCATTCGTCGAGTACGAGTTCGGCGCGGCCGGCGTCGAACCGGGAGATCTCGACCAGATCCTGCACCAGCCGCGTCAGCCGCCGGGTCTCGCCGGAGACCAGCCGCGCCGCGACGGCGGTGTCCGGCGGCAGCGTCTCCGCGTCTTCGTCGAGGACGTCGGTGACCGCGTTCATCGCCGCGAGCGGGGTGCGGAGTTCGTGCGAGACGTCGGCGACGAACCGGCGGGCGTCGGCCTCCATGGCTCTCAGCTCACCGACCGTGCGCTCCAGTTCGGCGGCGGTGTTGTTGAAGGTCGTGACCAGTTCGGCCAGCTCGTCCGAACCCTTGGCCGGCAGCCGGACGTCGAGCCTGCCTTCGCCGAGCTGTGCGGCGGCGGTGTTGAGCGCCCGGACCGGCCGGAGCACCTGCCTCGCCGCGAGCAGGGCGAGCGCCGCGGCCAGCGGGAGGGCGAGCGCGGCCGTCTGCCAGGCGGATTTCGCGAGTTCGTCGATGGCCTGTTGCTGCTGGACGAGCGAGGTGAGCGAGTACACCTCGACGCCGCTGTTCCGCATCGCCCCGTTGGGTTGCCGGGCCAGCACCGGCAGCCCGACCAGCAGTTCCGGGATGGTTTCGCGGTCCACACGCTGGAACTGGATGCGGTTGTCGCTCGCGACGGTCTGCCGCAGCTCGGGCGAGAAGGTGGTCAGGTCCGGCCCGTTGACCGACCGCATGTCGCGGTAGACCGCGACCGCGTTCAGCCGCAGGCTGCCGGCGAAATCGTTGAGCTGGTCCTGGGTCGGCGGCGTGGACAGCGGGCGGCCGTAGGCACTGACCCGGTCCTTCAGCTGGTTCATCGCCGCGTCCTGCACCGCTTCGAGGATCGCGTTGCGGGCCGAGACGTAACTCGCCCCCGCCGCGGCCGCCGCCCCGATGATCGTCATCACCGCGAACGCCAGGATGAGCCGGGGCCGCAGCCCGGAGAGCAGCCTCATGAACGGCCGAACCGGTACCCGAAGCCGCGGACGGTCTGGACGTGTTCGGGTTTCGCGGGCACGTCTTCGATCTTCGCGCGCAACCGCTGGACACAGGCGTCGACCAGGCGGGAGTCGCCGAGGTAGTCGTGATCCCAGACGGCGGAGAGGATCTGCTGGCGGCTGTAGACCTGGCCGGGCGTGCGCGACAGTTCCAGCAGCAGTTTCAGCTCGGTCGGGGTGAGCGAGACCGGCTCGCCGTTCTTCGTGACCACCAGCCCGGCCCGGTCGATGACCAGTCCGCCGTGCCGTTCCCCGGCGGCGCCGTCGCTCGCGGGCTTCTCGCTCACCGCGCGCCGCAGCACCGCCCGGATCCGGGCGTCGAGCACCCGCGGCTCGATCGGCTTGGTGACGTAGTCGTCGGCGCCCGCCTCCAGCCCGGCCACGATGTCGAAGTCGTCGCTGCGGGCGGTGAGCATGATGATCGGCACCTCGCCGGCCGAGCGGATCCGGCGGCAGGTCTCGAAGCCGTCGATGCCGGGGAGCATCAGGTCCAGTACGACGATGTCGGGCTGGTAGACCCGCAGTTTCTCCAGCCCGAGCTCACCGCTCTCGGCGGTGTACACGGTGTGCGCCTGCCGTCGCAGCGCGAGTTCCAGCCCCTCCCGCACGGACGCGTCGTCTTCGATCACAAGGACACTTGCCACGCCGCCATTATTCGGATGTCTCCGCGCGTGTGCGACTCGGCTCGATCTTGTAGCAGAACCATGACATTGTCCGGACCTCACGGCTAAACGGCGTGGGGACAGTGAGCCGTATGGCCGTACTCATCCACGAAGCGAAGCCGACCCCCGCCCGCCGTCCGCTGCCGGGACGGCACGCCGAGACCAGGCGCACCCTGTCCAGGGCCGTGTTCCAGCTCGCCACCGGACTGGGACTGGCCGCCGCCTTCGTCGTGACCTACGTGCTGTTCGTGCACACGTCGGCCGGGCAGCTCGCGGAGAACGGCGTCGTCCGGAGCGCGCAGTCCGGTCGATGGTCCACAATGGACTGGGCGGGGCCGCTGCGCGACCAGGACATGGTGCTCGTGATCGGCGCCGCCGGGATCGGGCTCGTCGTACTGGCGCTGCTGCGGCGCAAACCCGGTCTCCTCGTCCCCGCGCTGAGCGTCCTCGTGCTCCCGCTCGTCGCCGCGCAGCTGCTCAAGCTCTACGTGCTCGTCCGTCCCGAACTGCCCGACGGCGGCCGCGGGCCGGGACACAACAGCTTCCCCAGCGGTCACGTCAGTGCCGCCATGGCCATTCTGATGGCCCTCGCATTCGTTCTGCCCCAACGGTTCCGTGCGGCGATCATCGGGATCGGCGGCGTCGCCGTCGCCTGGGTCGCGTCGTCGACCATCGCGCTGGGCTGGCACCGGCTCAGCGACACGGCGGGTGCCTGCCTGCTCGCGGCGTCGTTCGCCTGCCTGCTCGCCGCCTGGCTGACCACCCGGCGCCGCGACCTGCGCCGCACGCCCGCCTACCTGGTCGCGCTGGCCACCGTGCTGCCGACCGGGATCGTCCTGATCGGATTCGCGGTGCTGAGCACGGCGACCGACGGCGCCGCCCAGTTCGTCGCCGCGCTGGTGCTGGCCGCTTTGTCCGCGGTGGGGGTCGTGCTGGTCGCGCTGTGGCCGCTGCGCGGCTCCGCGTTCGAACGGCGGACCGGCGTCCAGACCCGGGTGGTCGACGATCTGCTCGAGACCCGCCTCGTGACCCGTCGCTGACGCGGGTCTTCGGAGGCACTCCGGAATGTCACGTATGGGACCGTTCTGGTCCCGTACGTGACATCGGTGCTTCGCAACGTCGGTCGCGGCCAGCCGATCGCATTCAGAGGACTAAACGCGTCAGTCCCGGGCCCGGCTCAGCGGGGACGTCGGGGTCCGGGGCGAAGGCGGAACCGCGGAGGGTGCCACGACCACCCGGTTCCGCCCGCTCCGTTTCGCTTGGTACATGGCCGCGTCCGCGGCGCGGAAGAGTTCGCCGTAATCCGTCGAGTGCTCGGGCGACAGCCCGACGCCGATCGACACGGTGCAGCCGTGGATCGGCCCCACCGCACGGGGTTCGTTGGTGGCGTGCCCGCTGGCGAGTTCGGTCAGGCCGGTGATCGCGGTCTTCGCGACGGCCACCCGGATCCGCTCGGCGATCCGCAGCGCCTCCTCGCGGGTGGTGTCCGGCAACAGCACCGAGAACTCCTCGCCGCCCCACCGCCCGACGACGTCCGTGGAGCGGGTGTTCTGCCGCAGTACGGCGCTGACACAGCCGAGCACGATGTCGCCGCCGGAATGCCCGTACTTGTCGTTCCACTGCTTGAAGTGGTCGAGGTCCAGCATCAGGAACGCCGTCGGCCGCCGCCCGGTCTGGTCTTCGAGCAGCCGGAGCGCGGCCGGGGCGTGGAAGGAGTCTTCGGTCAGCAGCCCGGTCTTCCGGTCGCGCTGGCTGCGCGCGATCGTGTCCGCCAGCGCCTGTGAGAGCCGGGTCGAGCGCAGCGCGACCCCGATCATCACCAGCGGCACCAGCGCGATGTTGACCGCGCCGAGGATCGTCGTGCACGCGGCGAGCTGCAGCGCGTAGACGAAATCCGCGTTGTCGGCCCAGCTGCCGATCAGCTTCTGCCGCCGCCAGCCGCCCCACGCCAGACCGCGCGCGATGCTGATCAGCAGTGTCTGCGACGCGAAGTACCAGAGCGCGGCGCCCACCAGCGCGACGGCGGCCATCGCGATGTCGCCGGGACGCTGGGGGAGCGTGCCCGATTCGAGCCAGGTGTGCAGTGACGTCAGCCGGGTGATCGTGTGCACGCCGAGGATGGAGGCGGCGTGCGCGGCGGTGGTGAAGAGGAACGTCGTCATCGCCTTGTGCGCGATGGAGTAGCGCTGCACACGCACCATCAGCAGCAGCGCGAGCGACAACGCGGGCGGCAGCAGCACGGCCGCCCCGCCCAGCCAGACGGCGGTCTGGTCGATGTGCTCGCCGCGCCGGTCGTCGGCCCGGCGTTGCTCTTCCGGATGCTGTGTCTGGACGAGATACCAGATCGTGCAGCCCGCGATCACGCCGAAGCGGACGAGATCCGTCGTCGTGAGGGAAGCACCGACTTGCGATTTCAAGGCCCAGAACGCGACCGCGATCTCGGTGCCGAGCATCCAGAAGACCGCCGCGGGCGGCAGGCGCCACAGCTCCCACCCCGCCGGATGCCGCAGGGTGTTCCAGGCTCGGCCACGCAGCCGCCAGACGCGGGCGGAGGCGAGGCCGACGGTGTCGGCGAAACCCCGGAGCGAACCGCGCGGCCGCGCCGAGACCGCGTCACGGTCGTGCTTGCCGAACTCGCTGACGAGGGTCACCTCCAACCCGTTACGCACCGCACCCGCTTCGATCTTGCTGGGTCACCACAAGAGGGTGACAGGGGGACCGCGTTGACGATCGCGTGAGACAGCCCGATACCGACGTTCGCCGGACGCCATTCCGCCGACGGCTGGCAGGGTGGCTCGTATGCCTGACGCCGCATACGACCCCGCCGCGGTCCCCGTGATGTTCGGCCCGGACTTCGACAGGGATCCCTCGCCCGCCTACGAATGGCTTCGGAGCAACGCGCCGGCGTTCCGGCTCCCGCTGCCCGGCGACACGTGGACCTGGTTGCTGACCAGGCACGCGGACGTCGTTTCCGCGATGGCCGACCCCCGGCTGTCCAAATGCCCGTCCGTCGCCGCGGAGCACTGGCGCAAGGCCAATCTCGGGCTGCCCGCCGACCACCGGCCGACGCTCATCGGGCATATGAACAACTTCGAAGGCGAGGAACACGCGAGGCTGCGCAAGGCCTGCGCCGGCGCGTTCGGGCCGCGGCGGCTGCAGCATATGCGCGACCGCACGCATCGGCTCGCGAACGAGCTGCTCGACCCGATCGTGGACAGGGGCGAAGGCGACCTCGTCGAGGATTTCGCGTACCCGCTGGGAATCCGGTCGATCTGCGAGCTGATCGGCATCCCGGACAGCCTGCTCGACGAGGTCCGCCCGCCCGCGCTGGTGGTCGCCGCCGGCGACGTCACGGACATGGCGGCGATGCTCAAGGCGACCGACGACCTCGACGCGCTGCTCGCCGACGTCGTCGCCCGCAAACGCGCCGAACCGGGGGCGGACCTGATCAGCGATCTGCTCACCCAGGAGTCCGCCGGGAAGCTGACCGACGACGAGGTCGCCGCGACGGCGTTCCTGTCCCTGATCGCCGGGCACGAGACGACGATCAGCCTCATCGCGTCCACCGCGCTGACCCTCATCACGCATCCGGAGGAGGCGGCCCGCGCCCGCGCCGACGGCTCGCATCTGACGCTCGTCATCGAGGAGGTGCTGCGCCGCGACACCCCGCTGCAGAACACCAGCTGGCGGTTCGTCACCGAACCGATGGAACTCGCCGGGCAGCGGATGGAAGCGGGTGATCCGATCCTGTTGTCCTTGCTGGCGGCCAATCGCGATCCGGCGGTCCATCCCGAACCGCTCGCCTTCCGCCCGGGCGAGCGACCGGTGCGGCATGTGGCCTTCGGCGTCGGACCGCATATCTGCATCGGCGCGGCGCTCGCGCGGATGCAGGCGTCCGCGGCACTGGAGACGTTGTTCGGCCGTGCGCCGTCGATGACGCTGACCGTGCCGGAGGACCGGCTCGTGTGGTGGCCGAGCGCGATCACGCGGGGCCTGCACAACCTGCCGGTGAAGCTCTAGCGCGGGCTGAAAGCGTCCTTCACCTCGCTCTAGACCGCGCCTTCGAGACGGCCCCGCAGCACGTTCGCCTTCCGGTCGTCGAGATCCATGACGAGCTGGAGCGCGTCGCGCCAGACGGCCATCGCCTCGTCGGTGTGCCCCTGGGCGGCGAGCGCGCAGCCGCGTTCGTCGAGCGCGTCGGCCTGGCCCCAGACGTCACCGCAGTTGCGGTAGGCGGTCAGCGCCTGCTCGCAGTACCCGAGCGCCTGGTCCAGATCGCCGAACCGGCGGCAGGTCCTGGCGAGCGGCACCAGCGCGAAACCCATGCCGTGCTGGTCGGCGTCCTTCGCGTAGGCGTCGAAGGCACGGAGACCGTGATCGAGGGCCAGGTCCCGTTCGCCGAGGTCGCGGTAGGCGCGGCCGAGATGGACCCGCGCGGTCGCTTCGCCGAGCTGGTACCCGATCCGCGCGTTCACTTCCACGCTCTGCTCGGCGAGCCGGACGGCTTCGGCGTAATCCTCGCGTTCGTGCGCGATGTTGCCGAGCCCGACCAGCGCCCAGCCGAGGCTCGGATTCTCGCCGATCTCCTCGGAGATCTCGACGGCCTGGCCGAACAGGTCACGCGCGCGATCGAGGTCGCCGCGCCGCCGGTGCGCCTCGGCGAGGTTGATCGCCGACCACGCCAGCCCGCCGAGGTCGCCGCCCGCCTTCGCGGACTCGATCGCCACCTCGTGGCTGGAGATCCACGTCTGCCACGGCCTGCCGAGCAGGTGGTAGTCGAACAGCTCCACCGGCAGCCGCCAGCCGACCTCGTACAGCCCGTGGTCCAGCGCCAGCCGGGCGACGCCGGTGATACTCGGCATCTCCGACGCGCACCAGATGTAGGCCTCGTCGAACGTGGCGAACCGGAGCGGCTCGACGCCGTCGGGGGCAGGCCCCAGGTCGATGTGGTGGTCGCGGGCGGGAGTCAGCGTCCAGCTCGCGGCGTTGGCCGCGTACAGATACCAGTGGGCCAGCCGGGAGACCGCCGCCTGCCGCTCGTCCCGCCATCGCTCGGCGTTGGCCTCTTCGGCGGCGTAGACGCGGAGCAGGTCGTGGAACCGGTAGTACCGCGCGCCGACCTGCTGGACGAGATGCGCCTGCACGAGGTGGTCCAGCAGCCTTCGCGCGTCGTGCTCGGGCAGTCCCGCGAGCGCGGAAGCCGCACCCGCGGTGAACCGCGGGCCGGGATGGAGACCGAGCAGTCGGAACATCCGCGCGGCGTCGGCCTCCAGCGCGCGGTACGACCAGCTGAACGCGGCCCTGACCCCGACGGCGTCGTCGTCGACCGCGAGCAGTTCCAGCCGCCGCCCCTCCGCGACGAGTTCGCGGGCGAGGTCGCCGACGCTCTGATGGGGATGGGTGGCGACCCGTTCGGCGGCGATGTTCACCGCGAGCGGCAGCGCCGCGCACAGCCGGACGAGCCTGCCGACGCCTTCGGGATCGCCCGCCGCGCGTTCGTCGCCGATGAGATCGGCCATGAGCCGTGTCGCTTCGAGCTCTCGCAGTGGCTCCAAGGAAACCCCGGCCGCGCCGCTGCCGACGACCAGCCCGGACAGCCGTCGCCTGCTGGTGATCAGCACGGTGGTGTCCGGGGTGCCGGGCAGCACCGGCCGCACCTGGGGCGAGTCGAGGGCGTTGTCCAGTACGACGAGGGTGCGCTGGCCGCGCAACAGGCCGCGCAGGAGCGCGAGCCGCATGTGCTCCTCGGCGGGAACCCGGTCGGGACGGACGCCGACGCAGCGCAGAAGATCGTCGAGGATGTCGGCGGGTTGCGCGGGCGAGCCCGCCGCGTAGCCGCGCAGATCCGACCACAGGACGCAATCGAACTCTTCTTGGCGCCGGTTCGCCCAATTCAGCACGAGCGCGGTCTTCCCGACCCCGGGCGGCCCGGCGACGAAGACCACTTTCGCCTTTTCGGTGAAGACCTTTTCGTCCAGCAACGCCAAATGTTCTTCGCGGCCGACGAAATGATCAGGCGGCGGGGGAAGATGCACATACGGTTCCGCGCGGGCGGCCTCGGCGAGCACGATCAGTGTCCCGCCCGCGCCCAGCGCGCGATCGCAGGCTTCGGCGAATTCCGCGCTCGGCGGGGTGAGCCCGCGTTCGACCCGGCTGATGAGACTTTTGTCGACATAGGCGAGTTTCTGAAGCTCGCGCAACGCCAGCCCGCAGGCCTGCCGCCGTTGCCGCAAGGCGCGGCCGAACGTCGACGCGGCCGTCGAAACCGGCCTCGGTTCCGCGCGTGCTTTCCCGGTCTCCCCGGATCTGGCCGAACCGGAATTCTCGGTCACCAGAAGCACCTTTCTCCCCGCTTCGCGGCAGATCGTGCCACAACCTTCCCATTACCTGGGTCACAACATGGCCACCGGGTGTGCGCGGACGCGAACTCTGCCCCCAAACTGTGCGAGAACGCGCCCGTTCCCCACCGGTGCGCCGGTCGAAAGGGAGGTGGATCATGCGCGACCGCGAAATGTGAGCAGGCCCTGTTCCGCCTTGCGAACACCGGGCGAGTGCTGATCTCCTCGGAAACCGGTCGTGGGGGGGGGGGGGGGGGGGGGGCCGCCCCCCCCCCCCCCGCCGGGGCCAGCGAGAGAGGCTAGGGGGACATAGTTTTAATATATATAAGGTTAGAGA
>NZ_JBHXIB010000037.1:20649-74412 GCF_042723975.1 Amycolatopsis sp. NPDC058340
TTGGCCCCTCCTCCGCGCCCCGGGGGGGGCGCCCCCCCCCCCCCCCCCCACGACCGGGACCTTTCGGAACATGTAGGACCGCTTAACGTCGGTGTAGATCTTTTCACTTGTCCTGACGAGTCGCCCGAGGCAGCTTGGAGAGGTATCGAGCGGCCCGGCGAAAGGAACCAAGTGAGCATCGGCGCGCCGGGAACCCTGGCCCGGATGGGCGTTCTCGCGTGGGCGTGGGGATCGGGGTTCCTGTGGATCAAGCTCGCGCTGACCGGGCTGCCGCCCGTTCAGGTGACCGTCATCCGCTGCGCCCTCGGCGCGGCCGTCCTTCTCGTGCTGAGCCGATGGGCCGGGCAACGCCTCCCACGCGGCCGCCGGATCTGGGGCAGGCTCCTCGTCGCCGCGTTCTTCTGCAACGCCTTGCCGTTCGCGTTGTTCAGTATCGGTGAACTGACCGTGGATTCCGGCGTCGCGGGGGTGATGAACGCGACGACGCCGCTGTGGTCGTTGCTGATCGGGATCGGGATCGGCACCGAACGACGGCTCACGGTGGTCCGCGTTGGCGGGCTCGTCCTCGGTTTCGCCGGCATCCTGCTGATCTTCGCGCCCTGGCAGAAGAGCGGCCTGCTGGGCTGGGGGACGCTGGCCCTGCTCGGCGCCGGAATCAGTTACGCGATCGCTTTCGCTTACATGGGAAGGAAACTCGTCGGCGAAGGCGGTCCGGTCGCGATCTCCGCCGCCCAGCTGCTGACCGCCACCGGGCTCAGCGCGCTCGCGCTGCCCTTCGACGCCGCACCGGCCGGGCCGCTGAACGTGACCGCGGTGCTCGCCGTCGTGGTCCTCGGGATCTTCGGCACCGGCGTCACCTTCTACCTCAACTACCGCCTCATCGCCGACGAAGGCGCGACCTCCGCGGCGACGGTCGGGTACCTGCTGCCGGTCGTCTCGGTCGCGCTGGGCGCGATCGTGCTCGGCGAGGACCTCGGCCCGCGGGTGCTCGCCGGGATGGCGGTGGTGCTGCTCGGAGTCGCGCTGACGCGCTACGTGAGGTCTTCGGCGAGCAAGTCCATCAGCAACCCGTCGTGCCAGCCCTCGCCGTCGGTGTCGCGTTCGTAGCCGCGCATCACACCGACCTCGCGGAAGCCGACGGCCTTGTAGCAGCGGATGGCGGCGTCGTTGTCCACGGCGGGATCGATCACCAGCCGATGGTGCCCGCGATCGTGCAGGAGATGCCGCGCCATCGTGCGGACGGTGTCCGTGCCCAGCCCCCGGCCGTGCGCGGCCGGGTCGAGGAAGAGGTCGACCGACGCGTGCCGGTACATCGGGTCCTCCTCCTCGCCGTACTGGACGAAGCCTCGGACGACGTTCCCTTCCAGTACCGTGAAACAGGCGGTCGTGGGGTCGTCGAACGGCCAGGTGGGGGAGTCGTCGACCGAACCCCAGCGCGCCCCGACCTCGGCCGTGCCGCGGATCCGCCGCAGGTCCGGGACGTGGGCCTCGGTGACCGGGGTCAGTGTCACGATCTCCCCGCGCAACTCGGTGGTCAGTTCCCCGCTCCGTCCGCTCGTCCGAATGGCTTCAGTCTAGGGAGAAACCGGCGGAGGCGCCGCCGGACCGCAAGAACACGGGGGCTTTCCCGGCCGGAATCCGGTATCAACGAAAGGGACGACGGAGGTGGGTCATGGGGAACCCGATCGAGGAATTGCGTCCGGTGCGGGAACTGGTCGACGGTGGGGCGACGACCGTGCGGGCGGCGGTGTTGCGCAAGGCGACCGAAGCGGTGGTCGCGAACGCCCGCGACGCGACGGACTGCCGGATGCTGCTGGAGATGCTGGGGCTGCATTCCGAAAAGGCGGTGCGGTCCGAGGACGAGGCCGCCTGAGGCCATTCGGGCTCGTGAGTGGCGAGGACGGTTAGAACCGTCCTTGCCACTCACGAGCCCCAAACGGCTCAGGAGGTTCAACGCCGCGGCAGCACGCAGAACTCGTTCTCTTCCGGGTCGGCCATGACGACCCAGTCGTCCGACTCGGGGTCTTCGACGATCCTGGCGCCGAGTGACACCAGCCGGGCGACCTCTTCGCGCTGCTCGAGTTCGGTGGGCGCGAGGTCGAGGTGCAGCCGGTTCTTGCCCGACTTCCCCTCGGGCACCGGCTGGAAGAGCAGGCTCGGCACGCCGGGGCTCTTCAGCTCGACATAGGTCACGCCATGACCGTCGGTCCACCGCTCGGTCTCGGGGTAGCCGAGTGCTTCCTTCCAGAACGCGGCCAGTGCTTCGGCCTCACGGCAGTCGACGGCGACGGCGAGCATCCGGGTGCGCATGGATCCACGGTGGCACGGAACGGCGAGGTTTGCCGGATACGCGGACGGGCATCCGGCGGGGAGCAGAGCCACTCGCCGAAGGGAGCACCATGAAGGCCGTCACCTGGCACGGCAAACGCGATGTCCGGGTCGACACCGTCCCGGATCCGAAACTGGTCGAACCGACCGACGCCGTCGTGCGGATCACCTCGACCGGTATCTGCGGGTCCGACCTGCACCTTTACGAGGTCCTCGGCGCCTTCATCGACGAGGGCGACATCCTCGGGCACGAGCCCATGGGCGTCGTCGAAGAGGTCGGTTCCGGCGTGACGAACCTGAAACCCGGCGATCGCGTCGTCGTCCCCTTCAACATCTCCTGCGGCCACTGCTTCATGTGCGACCGCGGCCTGCAGTCGCAATGCGAGACCACCCAGGTCACCGAACGAGGCAAGGGCGCGGCGCTGCTCGGCTACACCAAGCTCTACGGGCAGGTCCCGGGCGGCCAGGCCGAATACCTGCGCGTCCCGCAGGCCCACTACGGCCCGATCAAGGTGCCGGACGGCCCGCCGGACGAGCGGTTCGTGTACCTCTCCGACGTCGTGCCCACGGCTTGGCAGGCCGTCGACTACGCGGACATCCCGGAAGGCGGCACGGTCGTGGTCTTCGGGCTGGGTCCGATCGGGCAGTTCTGCTGCCGGATCGCGAAACACCGCGGCGCCGGCAAGGTGATCGGCATCGACCTGGTGCCGGAACGCCTCGCGAAGGCGGCCGCGGCCGGAGCCATCACCTTCGACACGCGTGAACACAAGTACCTCGGCGACCTCATCCGCGAGACCACCGGCGGCCGGGGAGCGGACTCGGTGATCGACGCCGTCGGGATGGAGGCACACGGTGCCCCGATCGGGCGAATGGCGCAGAACCTGGTCGCCCTGCTGCCCGACCCGATCGGCGCGAAGATCACCGAGAAGGCCGCGATCGACCGGCTCAGCGTGCTGTACGCGGCCATCGACTGCGTCCGTCGCGGCGGCACGATCTCGCTGAGCGGCGTCTACGGCGGCATGGTCGACCCGCTGCCGATGATGGACCTGTTCGACAAGCAGCTCACCCTGCGGATGGGGCAGGCCAACGTACGGCGCTGGATCGACGACATCATGCCGCTGATCACCGACTCCGCCGATCCGCTCGGCGTCGAGGGATTCGCGACGCACAAGATGCCGCTGAAGGACGCGCCCCACGCCTACGAGATCTTCCAGAAGAAGCAGGACGGTGCCGTCAAGATCCTTCTGGAGCCGTCGGCGGCCTGAGGTGTCGGCCCGCCGAAGCCGGGTATCCGGTGGATGGACCCTGACGGAAGGAGCGATGGGATGACCACGGCACGAGACATCATGACCGCGGGCGCGACCTGTGTGTCCGCCTCCGAAACCGTGCTCGACGCGGCGAAGAAGATGGCCGCCGAGTCCGTGGGCGCGGTACCGATCTGCGGCGAGGACGGCAAGCTCAAGGGCATGCTGACCGATCGCGACATCGTGGTGAAGGTGCTGGCCGAAGGCAAGGACCCGAGGGCGCTGCACGCTTCGGAGCTGGCTCAGGGCGAGGCGGTGACGATCGGCGCGGACGACGACGCCGAGGAGATCATGCGCACCATGGCGAACCACAAGGTCCGGCGCCTGCCGGTGATCGACGGGCACAAGCTCGTCGGCATCGTGGCGCAGGCCGACGTGGCCAGGGCCCTGCCCAACCCGGACAGCGGTGAACTGGTGGAAGCCCTGTCCTACGACTGACCCGGCATACTCGCTCGGTGGCGTTCTTCGACATCGAGGGTTACGAACCCGTGTGGCTCTCCGGGCTCCAGGCGATCCGGAGGGCGCACGGGGATCGCTTGCGTTCCCTGGTGGGCAGGCGGTTGCGGGCTGTCCACCTGACCTGGTTCACCGAGTACGCCGAGTGGCTCTCGGACGCGCCTGTCGTGGCCGACTTCGGCGAAGAGCGGCTGGAGATCACGCACTGGAAGTTCGACGAGCTTTCCCTGACCTGGAACACGATCGATCCGTACGGGAAGTCCTCATGGGACTGGGGTGATCCGGCCGAGCCCAGCCCGCTCCGGTGGCGGCAGGACGTCTTCCCGGAACTGTCCGCTTTGGAGGGTCAGGTGCTCCAAGACGTCGAGCTGCTCGAGTGCGCGACACGGGACATGGCGAACGGCATGGTCGCGCTCGGCTTCGTCTTCCCGCACGGCCGGTTCACCGTCTTCAACGCGCTCGACGAGAACGGCATCGAGTACACCGAGCCCGATTCGTCCTACCGCAGACATTCACCGGCGGGCTGAAAACCGGGTGCGGCCGCCGTGGATCTTGGCGATACTTCCCGGCATGTCCCGGATCAAGCTGGCCGAAGCGCTCGCTCTGCGCGCCGACGCGACCAAGAAGGTGGAGGCACTGCGCTCCCGTATCGTCGACAACGCGCGGCACCAGGAGGGCGAGGAACCGTCGGAAGACGCCTCCGCCCTGCTCGTCGAAGCCGAAACCGCGCTGGACGAACTGGAATCGCTGATCCGGCGGATCAACCGGACCAACGCCGCGACCCGGCTCGGGGAAGGCACGATCACCGACGCGATCGCGCGCCGGGACGTCCTCCGGCTCAGGCACGGTGTCCTGACCGCGGCCGCCGACGCCGCCGCGGGGCGCAATCAGGGCGGTTACGGCCGCCAGCTCCGTTCGGAACTGCGCTACCTCTCCGCGCTGCCGGTCGCGGAACTGCGGTCCCGCGCGGACCGCGTCGCCGGGGAGATCCGGGCGGTCGACGTCGAGATCCAGCGCACCAACTGGGAGACCGACCTCCTGGACTGAACGTGGAAAGCAGGTAGCCCTCCGGGAAGCGGGCACAAGCCGAGGACCGGCGGTATTCCGGTCCGCCTCCTGGTACGTGGCGGGCAGCGTGGGGTTCGACTCCCCGATCACAACTCCGCCCAGCACGGCACACAGGTGACGGCGCAAACGGCACAGTTCATCACCACGTGCCGGTCCCGGAGGGCGAGGGCGGGTACGGGGCCTTTCCACGCGCATTCCCGTGCGCGCAGTGGTGTTCCCGACATCTTCACCCCGCCGAGGCATGGGCGCGGCTGATCGACTCTGTGCCAAGGTGAAGAGCGGAACAACCCAAGAGTCCAGGTGGTGACCCCGGATGGCACTGAAGATCGGTTACAAGGCGTCGGCCGAGCAGTTCGGCCCGCGCGACCTCGTCGAGTACTCCGTGCTCGCCGAGCAGGTGGGGCTGGACAGCGTGATGGTCAGCGACCATTTCCAGCCCTGGCGGCATCAGGGCGGGCACGCGCCGTTCTCCTTCGCGTGGATGGCGGCGGTCGGCGAGCGCACCGAGCGGGTGGTCCTCGGCACCAGCGTGCTGACCGCGACCTTCCGCTACAACCCGGCCGTGGTCGCGCAGGCGTTCGGCACGCTCGGCAGCCTGTACCCGGGCCGCGTCCTGCTCGGCGTCGGCAGCGGTGAGGCGCTCAACGAGGTCGCGGTCGCCCGGATCGAGTGGCCCGCGTTCAAGGAGCGGTTCGCGCGGCTGCGCGAGGCGATCGACCTGATGCGCAAACTGTGGTCCGAGGAGCGCGTCACGTTCGAAGGCGAGTACTTCCAGACCACCGACGCCACCGTGTACGACCGGCCCGAGGGCGGGGTGCCGATCTACATCGCGGCTGGCGGCCCGGTGATGGCGAAGTACGTCGGCAAACAAGGTGACGGTTTCATCTGCACCAGCGGCAAGGGGATGGAGCTCTACACCGAGAAGCTGCTGCCCGCGGTCGCGGAAGGCGCGGAGCAGGCAGGCCGCAGCGCCGGCGACATCGACAAGATGATCGAGATCAAGCTGTCCTACGACCCGGATCCGGCGCAGGCGCTGGAGAACACCCGGTTCTGGGCGCCGCTCTCGCTGACGCCGGAGCAGAAGGCGGGTATCGAGGACCCGGCCGAAATGGAGAAGGCCGCGGACGCGCTGCCGATCGAGCAGGTCGCCCGCCGCTGGATCGTGACCTCCGACCCGGCCGACGCCGTCGAGCAGATCAAGCCGTACGTCGAGGCGGGCTTCAACCACCTCGTCTTCCACGGTCCCGGCCACGACCAGGAGCGGTTCCTGCGGTCGTTCTCCGAGCAGGTCGTTCCGGGGCTGCGCGAACTCGCCTGACCCGGTGTGGCGGGCGGCACCGCGCGAGCGGTGCCGCCACCGGGTCGAGACCGGTGGTCAGGACTCGGTGACGAGCTTGCCGATCTCCTGGTCGAAGTCGAACCATTCCGGCTCGGACCCGGCGGGGACGAGGTCGTAGGTGCGGTCGAGGAATTCGGCCAGCTCCTGCGCCGGGGCTTCGAGAACCGCGCAGCCGTCGGGCGCGCTGAGCGCGAAAATCACGATCGAGGTGTCGTCGGCCGGGCTGATGATCACATCGCCCTCACCCGATGGGGTGAGGAGCCCGTCCGCGAGCAGGTCACGGCCGAACATCCAGCGGACCGTCCCGCCGCCCGAGTGGTAAGCCACCACGACGGCGTACGGGTCTTCGGGGTCGTATTCGAGATCGGCTTGGACGGGGAGCGGGTCGGCACCGAAAGTGCGCAGGCCGAAGACGATCGTCCCCCGGATGAGGTCGCTTTCCTTGTCCAACGCTTCAGCCCCTTACGTTCGGTTGCTGTTGATCTTCAGCTATTGATAACGCAATGTGAAGCCTTTTCGTGACCCGAGTTGACAAGGTTCACACGTTCGGCTGAGAGCTGCGTCTCACGTGCTCACGGACGGTTCCCGCCGGGCACGTGCGGTGAGCGGCCGGGAAATGCGATCAGCCGTGCAAAAGAAAGAGACTCCGCACGTGCATATTCCGGTGAATGAGAATAGCCAGCCGTTCGGCGGAGTGAATCGGTTTTCCCCGTGGTTAACATCATTATGCGTCGTTCACGTATTCCAGGAGATCGGCGTGGCTCCGTCCTGGACCCCGGCGAGCATGGTCGTTGCGGATAGGGAAAGGAGCGGTAATGGGCGTACGCATCACCGTCGCCATTCCCAGGCAGGCCGCCGGGCAGCGGAACACGGTCCACCCGTCGCGCGGCCGGGTGGTCCCGAGATCGGCACCGGCCTCGCCGGATGTGGTGACCGCGCCGGCGGTGCCCCGTGTTCAGGGGCGTCGCCGTGCTTGAGCGGCTCCCCATGCGGGTCGGGCAGGCCGACATCGACCGGCTCGAGGGTGTCATCGCCGCGCTCCGGGCACGCGACTACCGGGAAGGCGGCGGGTCCTGCCGGGAACTGCTCCAGGTGCTGGAGCCCTACGGCGCCGCGCTGCGGCGGGGGATGATGTCCGAGCAGCTGGCGCGACGGCTGGCGGGCGTGGTCGCCGATCTGCACAACCTCAGGGGCTGGACGGAATTCGATTCCGGCCGCCCCGTGCGGGCCGAGCGGCACTTCCGTTGCGCGCTCGAACTCGCGGCGGAGGCGGGCGACGACGATCTCCTCTCCAACGTCCGTTACCGGCTCGGCCGGATGTACCTGCATCACCGCTCGCCGGCGGAGGCGCTCGAGCAGTTCGCTCAGGGGCAGCTCGCGGCGCGCCGGGCGGGGCGGCCGCTGTCGCAGGCGATCCTGTCGGCGAACGAGGCGTGGGCGTACGCGCTGCTCGGTGACGTCCGCCAGGCGCTGGACAAGCTTTCCCTTGCCCCGGAACAATTCGCGAGCTCGGCCGGCGACGCCGTCCCCTCGTGGTCCGCCTTCTTCACGGCCAACGACCTGGCCGCGATGATCGGCACGGTGCGCACCGAACTCGCCAGGCTCGTCGACGTCCGTCATTGCCGGGAGGCGATTCCCGCGCTCACCCAGGCCATCGACGGCTACGGCCCGGACATGCTGCGCAGCCGGTCGCTGACGATGATCTGGCTCGCCGTCGACCATGCGCTGGAAGGCGATCTGGACCGGGCCGCGGAGGTCGGTCTCGCCGCGATGGAGATCGCGGACGGGATCCGTTCCGCGCGAACGCGAGATCGTTTGAAACCCCTGTCGGAAAGCGTGCGGAAGCGGGTCGGCGATATTAATGCGCGAGATATTCTTGACCGGATCGCAACGTTTCGGGCCAGTGCCTGAGTGCCGGAGAATAGGTGGAGGAATGACCGGATCAATTTCGCCGGGCGTAGGCTCGCGGGTATGAAACGGACTTCGTTCGCGCAGTGGCCGTGTTCGATCGCGCGCACCATGGACCTGCTCGGCGACTGGTGGACGCCGCTGGTCCTGCGCGAGGCCTTCTACGGGATCCGCAGGTTCGACGAGTTCCAGCAGGAGCTCGGTATCGCGCGGAACACCCTCGCCGACCGGCTGCGCCGCCTGGTCGGGGAGGGGTTGCTGGAAAAGCGCGCCTACCAGGCCGACCCGGTCCGTTACGACTACGTCCTGACCGAGAAGGGCGCGGATTTCTACGGCGTGCTCGCCGCGATGTCGCGCTGGGGCGACCGCTGGCTCTCCGGGGAGGCCGGGCCGCCCGTCACCCTGCATCACGAGACCTGCGGGCAGGACACGCACGCGGAGGTCGTCTGCGCGCGGTGCGCAGGGCCGTTGACCGGGGAGAACACCCGTGCGCGGCTCGGTCCCGGCTACCCGCCGAAGCTCGCGGACCGGCCGGACGTGGTGCGCCGCTTCGCCGCGCAGGAGGGTTTGACAAGGTAAGTCCACCTACGCAACTATCGAGGTCACGAGCATGGGAGGCGGGCCACGATGGAGTGGACGGGCGCCAAGTACGCCGACAAGCCGACGGTCGAGGTCGAGGCGTGGGTCGACGCCGTCCCGGACCGGGTCTGGTCGATCGTCTCCGACGTGCGGCTGATGCCCGAGATGAGCCAGGAGCTCCAGGCCGCGGAATGGTGTGACGGCGCGGAAGGCGCGGCCGCGGTCGGCAGGCGGTTCGTCGGCCGCAGCAAACACGACGCCCTCGGCGAATGGGAGACCACGTCGCACGTCGTCGAATGCGACGAGCCGCGTGTGTTCGCCTGGGCCGTGCACGACGCCGAGACACCCACGGCGCTGTGGCGCTTCACGCTGGAACCCGAGAACGGCGGGACGAAACTCCGGCAATGGATGCAGCTGGGGCCGGGAAGGTCGGGTCTGTCGCTGGCCATCGACCGGATGCCGGACAAGGAGGAGAAGATCGTCTTCGTCCGGCTGCGTGAATTCGAGAAAGCGATGACCGGCACCCTCGCCGCGATCAAGGAGCGGGCGGAGGCGGGCGGCGCGTGATGCGGACGGCGACCACGGTCGAGGCTTCCCGTGGCCCGCGGGAGACGCTGGATTTCGTGCTGGAGGCGGAAAAACTCGGTCTCGACGAATGCTGGGTCGCCGAGGCGTGGGGTTCGGACGCGCCGTCCGTACTCGGTTATCTCGCGGCGCGGACGGAGCGGATCCGGCTCGGCTCGGGGATCATCCAGCTCGGCACCCGGACCCCGGTGGCGATCGCCCAGGCCGCGCTGACGCTCTCGGAACTTTCCGAGGGCCGGTTCGCCCTCGGGCTCGGCGCTTCGGGGCCACAGGTGATCGAGGGGCTCCACGGTGTTCCGTTCGCCCGGCCGCTGACGCGGATGCGGGAAACGGTCGCGATCATCCGCCAGGCGTTCGCCGGGGAGAAGATCGCGTTCTCCGGCAAGGAGTTCGAGATCCCGCTGCCGGGGGAGAGCAGGCCGATGCGGCTGTCGACGGCGCCGAATCCGGACATCCCGATCCATCTGGCCACGCTTTCGCCGAAGCTGCTGGAGCTGACCGGTGAGATCGCGGACGGCTGGCTGGGCACCAGTTTCGTGCCGGAAGGGGCGCGGGCCTGCTTCTCGCATCTCGACGCCGGCCTCGCGAAGGCGGGCCGATCGCGCGCCGACCTCGAAGTCTGCCAGGGCGCCGAGGTCGCCTTCGCCGGGGATGAGGACGAGTTGCGCGGGATGGTCGCGAGCCGCAAGGCCGAACTCGCGTTCAGTCTCGGCGGGATGGGCTCGGCGAAGACGAACTTCTACAACAACGCCTACAGCAGGCAAGGCTGGGCCGACGCCGCCGCGGCGGTGCGGGAGCGCTGGCAGGCGGGCGACCGGGAGGGCGCGGCCGCGCTGGTGACCGACGAGATGGTGCTCGCCACGACGCTGATCGGCACCGAACCGATGGTGGCGCGACGGCTGCGTGTCTGGCAGGACGCCGGCGTCGACACGGTCCGGCTGTATCCGGCGGGCGAGACGGTCGCCGACCGGCTCACGACCCTGGGGCGCGCGCTGGACCTGGTCCGGGCACTGGGCTGAATGCCAGCGCCGGTTGAGGTGACCGGCCGAACGCGGCGGTCGACGCCTGCTCCAAGCGGGTAGAACTTGTTTCACTTTTGCCCTCGGCTGGAGAACATGACCTCGCTCGATCCCCACGCGAGGAGGATTCATGGATCCCGATTCCGGTCTGTCCCGGCGCCAGGTCCTGCTCGGCACCGGGCTCGCGCTCGCTTCGGGACTGCCGTTCGCCGGGACGGCTTCGGCGGGCTCCGCGGTGGTCGGCGAGTACGACGTCGTCGTGGTCGGGGCGGGCGCGGCGGGGATGACCGCCGCGCTGACGGCGGCCAAGCGGGGGCTCAGCTGCGTGGTGCTGGAGAAGGCCGCGAAATTCGGTGGTTCGGCCGCCCGGTCGGGGGCGGGGATCTGGATTCCGTGCAATTCGGTGCTGGCACAGGCCGGCGTCCGTGACACCCCGGAACAGGCCGCACGGTACTTGGCCGCCGTGGTCGGCCCGTCGATCCCAGCCTCGCGGCAAGAAGCGTTCCTCGCCAACGGCCCGGCGATGCTGTCCTTCGTGATGGCCAACAGCCCGCTGCGGTTCCGGTGGATGGAGGGCTACAGCGACTACTACCCGGAACTGCCCGGCGGGATGCCGGACGGCCGCTCGATCGAACCCGACCAGCTGGACGGGAACATCCTCGGCGCCGAACTGGCCAACCTGAACCCGCCCTATCTCGCCACGCCCGCGGGCATGGTCGTGTTCAGCGCGGACTACAAATGGCTCGCGCTGGCCGCGGTCAACCCGAAGGGCGCCGCGGTGGCGGCCGCCTGCCTCGCCCGCGGCACGGCCGCCGCGCTCGCCGGGCAGAAACCGCTCACCATGGGCCAGTCGCTGGCCGCGGGACTGCGGGCCGGGCTGCAGCGCGCCGGTGTCCCGGTCTGGCTGAACACGCCGTTGACCGATCTCGTCGTCGAGAACGGGAAGGTCACCGGGGTGACCGTCGCGGCGGGCGTGGTGAAGGCGCGGCGCGGTGTCATCGTCGGCTCCGGCGGTTTCGAGCACAACGCCGCCATGCGGGCCGAATACCAGCGCCAGCCGATCGGTACACAATGGACGGTCGGCGCCCGGTCGAACACCGGCGACGGGATCCTGGCGGGAAAGCGCGCCGGGGCGGCGCTGGACCTGATGGACGACGCCTGGTGGGGCCCGGCGATCCCGCTGCCCGGCGAACCGTACTTCTGCCTCGCCGAGCGGACCCTGCCCGGCGGGCTGATGGTGGACGCGGCGGGCAAGCGGTTCGTCAACGAAGCGGCGCCGTACAGCGACGTCGTGCACACGATGTACGACCGGAACCCGACGTCGCCAGCCATTCCCGCGTGGCTGGTCGTCGATCAGCACTACCGCAACCGGTATCTCTTCCGCGACGTCGCGCCGCTGCTGCCGTTTCCCGACGAGTGGTACTCGGCGGGCGCGGTCAAGAAGGCGTGGACCGTGGAATCGCTCGGCACCGCGATCGGTGTCCCGCCGCAGGCGTTGCGTGCCACCGTCAACCGGTTCAACGGGCAGGCACTGTCCGGTGTGGACGGTGATTTCCATCGCGGCGCCAGCGCTTACGACCACTACTACACCGACCCGTACGTCCTGCCGAACTCGTGCCTGGCCCCGCTGTGGGAGCCGCCCTTCCACGCGTTCAAGATCGTGCCGGGCGACCTCGGTACCAAGGGCGGGATGCGCACCGACGCGCGGGCGCGGGTCCTGCGGGCGGACGGTTCGGTCATTCCCGGCCTGTACGCGGCCGGGAACGCGAGTGCGGCGGTGATGGGCAACAGTTACGCGGGTGCGGGGTCGACGATCGGCCCGGCGATGACCTTCGGGTACGTCGCGGCGAACGACCTCGCCGATCAGGCTTCGCGCTGACGGATCACTCGTCTTCGATCGGCTTGTGTGGTTGAAGTTGTGCAGGGAGAAAGGGAACGCCGTCCAAGGTGGAGTCGGTGAACCTGATGTCACCGCTGAAGGTGGCGCCGTCGAAAGTGGTGTAGCTGCTGAACGTCACCTGGTTGAACCAGGCGTCACCCGCGAACGCGGCTTCAGTGAAGTAGGACCGGTACGCGAACGTCACACCGGGAAGGTAGGCGTCTTCGAAGAACGTGGCGTCATCGAAGGTCGCGCGGTCGATGAAGGTGGCTTTACTGAAAACGGCGATCCCGGTGAACGTCGTGTTCGTGAACCGTGCTTCGCGCAAGAACGAGGCAGCGCGAAAGGTGGCGGTTCCTTTGAAGGTGGCCGCGTCGAATCTGGCCATTGCCTCGAAGGTCGCCTGATCGAACCGGACGTTGCCGGTGAACCGTGCCTCCGAGAACCATGAGTCGCCGGTGAACGTGACGCCGTCGAACCTGGTCTCCCCGTCGAAGTGGATGCCTATCAGTAAAGTGTCACCGCAGAACCGGGCGTTCGAGAAGCGGGCATTGTTGAGCCTGCAGTCTCGGAACATGGCGTCGATCAGCAGCGCGCCGCTGAGATCCAGATCGATGTCCGGCCAGAACTTTTGTCCGTCCTGGTAATTCGGGTCGAGATGGTCGGCGAGGATGCGCTGGGCCGTCGTTCGTACCTCGCGTTCCTGAATGTCTCTTCGGTATTCGTCGTGGACTTCTTTCTCCGCGTCGGTATCGGGAGGCTTGTCGGGTAGTTCGTAAGGCATGCGCAGATATGCGCTGATTACGTTGACGATCATCTGACGCTGCGGAGGATTGTCCTGTGCCAGGCGGTCGAGCGCGTACAGCCCAGCGAGCCGGACGGGCGCTTTGTCCGACCCCAGTTGCTCGACGGCCTTGAGGTACAGGTCGCTGATCCGCCGCTCTGCGGCATCGTGGCGAGCGTCGTCATTGGCGCGCTCTCGTAGTTGGAGGTCATGACGTTTGGTGAGGAGGTCTTGTTCCGCGGTCTGCTGGCGTCGAGCGGCCAGGAGCAATGCGATGGCGCCGCCCGCTCCGAGCACGATCGTGCCGACGGTGCGCACACCTTCCAGCCGGGCTTTGTCAGCGTCGGTTCCTTTTCCGTAGAGGACGAACAGCACCCAGCAGGCTGAGACAGCGAAGGCGAGCAGAAGCCCGGCACACAGGGCGATGGTGCGATTCGACAAGGTCCGGTGTTTCCCGTTGGAGAGCGAAGCAGACCGGGTTCGCGGCTTCTCCGGAGGGTGCGAATCATCGACCATCGAACCATGATCGCAGCGCGGGACAGGTTTTGAATCTGGCGAATACGTGACAGTGCTGTGCGGACGGGCTTTGGGGATCTTCGGTGGGTTATCGCGTCGGCGCGAAGGCGCGATTCGGGAGCTTGAGCCGTGAGACGGCGATGACGAGCGCGAAAGCGGTGAGGGCGGCGACGGTCCGGATGACGTTGTAGGTCTCCCAGCGATCGAGGATCGCCGCGTGGTCGGCGGGTGCCGTGGTGACCGCCCAGACCTTGATCCGGCCGTTGATCGGGACGTTGCCGAAGCGGGTGACCAGGAACGACGTCACGACCAGGGCCGCGGCCACGCCGGCCAGCCGCCGCGGCAGGCCTCGGCTCAGCAGGGCGAGCGCGACGGAGCTGACCGCCGCGAGCGCCATCGCGGTCTGCATGACGACGCCGTTCCGCTGCATCAGCGCCGTGTGGAAGGTCAACCGCACGTCGAGCGGGACGACGTCGAACGTGGCGGCGACGTTGACCGCGCCGTAGCCGAACGCCCCGGCGAGCAGTCCAGTCGACAGGAGGGCGACACCGGTGACGAGAGCCGGCCTTATCTTTGACATGCTGTCAAACATAGCTGGCGCGGGTAACTCTGACAACGTGTCTGAGTTGTTGCTGTTGGGTCAGTCCGTGAAGGCCTCCTTGAGGGATCCAGAGTCCCTCAAGGAGGCCTTCACGGACTGGGCGCTCAAGATCAGCTGAGTCGCTCGCCCCGCCGGTCACCAGGATCGGTCGCCACCGCGTTCCCCGCACCCGGCCGTGACCGCACCCGTTAAGGTGAGGCGTTCGCGTGGCATCAAGGGCTGGGGGGTCCGCCATGATCATCAAACGTGCCTATCACCACGGGGATCTTCGTCGTGCGCTCGTCCTCGCCGCACGGGAGCTCCTCGTCGAACGAGGTCCGGAGGGGGTGAGTTTGCGCGCCGCCGTCGCGAAGGTGGGTGCGTCCACCGCGGCGCCATATCGGCATTTCCGCGACAAGGACGCGCTGCTGGTCGCGGTCGCGCTGGAAGGGCATGCCGGGTTGCAGGAATGTCTGCGGGGTTGCGGCGACGGGACGGTGACCGCGCTCGGGCATTCTTACCTGGGCTTCGCCCTGGAGAACCCCGCGCTGTATCGCTTGATGGCGGGCGCCGGGATCGGTGACCGTGCCGCGTATCCGGAACTGGCGGAGGCGCACCGGGTGACCTGTGCGGTGCTGGCCGATCGGGTGGGGGAGCGGAACGATCCGGGCGGCTTCGCGGTCACGCTCTGGTGCCTGCTCCATGGTCTCGCCACGCTCGTGATCGACGGTCACGTCGAGCGCGATTCCGCCGTCGCCGAGGCCGAGCGCAGCCTCGGGCTTCTGGTCCATTAGCCGAGGGCGCGCCCTGTGTGGATTTCGGTGCCTTGGATGACCAGAGATCCACGCAGTCCCTCGTGACAGGTCCGCTCAGGACGGGGTGTGTGGAGATAGGGACATTGAGCGTCCCTTTCTCCACACACCGCTCACCCGTCGTGACACTCACGCGTCCCTGATCACGTCGAGTGGCCGCTGGGCGACGTGACCGCGAGCCCGCGCTCAGCCGTGACAGGTCCGCTCAGGACGGGGTGTGTGGAGATAGGGACATTGAGCGTCCCTATCTCCACACACCCCTCATGCGAACCCGCGGTCAGCCGATCGACGGGATGAAGGTCGGCAGCCGCCGGACCTTCGTGTCCTGCTCGAACGCGTAGGCGATGGCCAGCAGCGACGGTTCGCTGAACCGCCCGCCCATGATCGACAGTCCCAGCGGCAACGGCCCGGCGTACGCCATCGGGACGGTCATGTTGGCATAGCCCGAAACGGCCGCCGGGCCGGACGAGTCGATCAGCAGCGCGCCGTCGCCGACGCCGAGTTGTGTCTTCCACGCGGCGTTGTTCGTCGGCGCGACGATCGCGTCCAGTTTCGCGCCGCGCAGCGTCTCGTCGAGGCCTCGCCGGGCGGCGCTCGTCGCGGCTTCCCGCATCGCGCGATACGCCGGATCGTTCAGATCACCGGTGGTGGCCTGTGAGCGGTCCCAGAGATTGTGGGTCCAGTACGGCATTTCGACGGCCGCGTTGTCGAGGTTGTACTGGATCAGCCCCGCCAGGTCGGCGGGATGTTCGCCGCCGGTGGAGGCGAGGTAGGCGTTGATGTCGTGCTTGAACTCGGTCCTGATCGCGGGGAACTCGTTGGCCGCGATCACGTCCAGGTAGGGGATGGTGATCTCGACCGTGGTCGCGCCGAGCTTCCGCAGCCTGGTCAACGCCTGCTCGAACGCCGCCTTCGTCGTGTCGTCCGGGGTGTAGACCTCGCGCCAGACACCGATCCGCTTCCCGCGTAAAGCGTTGGGACGCAAGAACTTCGTGTAGTCGTCGAGGGACTGCCTCGCGGCGTCGACGGTGATCGGGTCCCGGCGGTCGGCGCCGTTGAGGGCCGCGAGCAGGATCGCGGCGTCGACCACGTTGCGCGCCATCGGGCCCGCGGTGTCCTGCTGTTTCGACACCGGCACGATCCCGCTGCGGCTGACGAGCCCGAGGCTCGGCTTGACGCCCACGATGCCGTTGGCGCCGGACGGGCAGCTGATCGAACCGTCCGTTTCGGTCCCGACGGCGACGGTCGCCAGATGCGCCGCGACGGCGACCCCCGGGCCGGACGACGAGCCGCACGGGTTCCGGTCGAGGACATAGGGGTTCGCGGTCTGGCCGGCGAGCGGGCTCCAGCCGTTCGACGAACTGGTGGAGCGGTAGCTCGACCACTCCGAAAGGTTGGCCTTGCCGAGGATGACCGCCCCGGCCTCGCGCAGGTTCTCGACCACGCCGGCGTCACGGTAGGGGCGCGACTCCAGCAGCGCGGTCGAGCCCGCGGTGGTCGGCTGCCGGTCCGCGGTGTCGATGTTGTCCTTGAGCAGCACCGGGATGCCGTCCATGGGGCCCTTCGAGCGGTGCCGGTGCCGCCGCAGGTCACTTTCCGCGGCGAGCCGCAGCGCGTCGGGGTTCGTGGTGAGCACCGCGTGCAGCGTCGGGTTCAGCTTGCGGATCCGGTGCAGGTAGAAGGCGGTCAGCTCGACCGAGGACAGCCGCCCGGAGCGCATCGCCCGCTGCAGATCGGGGATCGTCGCCCGCTCCAGGTCGATCCCGGCCACGACGGGACGGCCGGACCGGTCCGCGGCCCACGCCGGGACGGCCGTGGTGACGGACGCCACGGACACCATGGCGAGGAACGCCGCCACGGCAGCGCCACGTCTTTTCAAGAAATGTCTTGTCAAGGAATTCCCTCCTTGGTCGAAAGAATTCCTGAACAGTACGTGTGTCACCCCGTTTCGGAAGTGCCGGAAAAGCTGGCGGGACGGTGATTTAATCGCCGCGCGTACGCCTCGGCCGGTAGGCGGTCGGTCACGCAAACAGCCGGTGGCCCAACGGTTCTGCACGGGGTGGCACCGGTCGTGGACGCACGGTGAGGCGATTTCCGGGATTTCGTCGGAAATATTCCGCCCGTATTCGGCCGGTCGCCCGGTTTCCGCGTTGGTCGGGGATTGTTCGGGGTTCGCCGATCATCCGGCCCGGTGCTGCCGTGAGCATTCGGCGAGCGCGTCACCGAAGGAACGGGCGGTGCTCGTCAGCGCGGTGACCGCGGAAACTGGGTCGCGGCGGGCGGGCAGGACGGCGGCGAGTGCCGCGCCGACCCGGCCGTCCGGGGTCCGGACGGCGACGGCGGCGCAGCCGAGCCCTTCGGTGATCGTCTCCGACTCGGCCGCGAACCCGGCCGCGCGGATCTCCAGCGCGTCGGTGTCCGGTTCGGCGAGCGCCGGGTGATGGGCGGCGAGGAGCCGTCCGGCCGCGGTCCCGGGCGGCAGCGGGCTGCCCGGCCACACGGGGACGTCGTCGGCGGGCAGGACGGCCCCGGCCGCGACGAGCGCACGGCCTTCCCTCGGCACCACGAGCACCAGGCTCGCGCGCATCCGCGCCGAAAGCGCCGGCAGCCATTCCTTGGCCAGGTCCCGTAGTTCGGGCTGCCAGTACCGCCCGAGCCGGAACACCCGCGAACCGATCCGGTAGCCGCGGCCCGCCCGTTCGACCGCGCCCAGGTCGGCCAGCTGGTCAAGCAGCCGGTGCGCGGTGGTCTTCGGGAGCCCGCTGGTCCGCACGAGCTGGGTCAGCCCGGCCTGCCCGCCGTGCTCGTTGAGTGCTTCGAGCAACGCGAACGCGCCTTCGAGCACACCGCGTCCGCCAATGGTCTCCCGCATCGCCGCCCTTTCCCGAAAACAGGACACACCGGAGAAGTAAAGTGCGCCCGCGGCCTGCCGGGATACGAACTTCCGGGCAGCCGATCGGGCAGGGTTCCGCTGAACGGCCCATCCGCCGACGTGACCGACACCGCGCCGCGAACCACCCTGCCGGGTCCGGCGTCCCGGCGTGTTCCTGGCATGCTGGCAAGGTTCGCGCGAACACCACAGCTCCAGGGGGACGTCGACAATGGAGGAGATCCGCCGCCTCGCCGACCGGTTCGATCTCATCGAGCCCGTCGGCGGTGGCTCCATGGGCACCGTGTGGCGGGCGCGCGACGAGAATCTGGAGCGCACGGTCGCGGTCAAGGAACTCCTGCTGCCGCACGGCGCCGGGGAGCAGAAGGCCGACGAGGCCAAGAACCGCGCGCTGCGCGAGGCCAGGATCGCCGCTCGGCTGGTGCATCCGCACGCCATCACCGTCTTCGGGGTGATCGACGAGCAGGACCGCCCGTGGATCATCATGGAGTACCTGCCCTCGACCAGCCTCGCGGAGAAGCTGCGCGAGGGGCCGATGGAGGTCGACGACGTCATCCGTCTCGGCATCCAGCTCTGTTCGGCGCTGGCGGCCGCGCACCGGGCGGGCATCGTCCACCGCGACATCAAGCCCGGCAACGTCCTCCTCGGCGACGACGACACCGTCAAGATCACCGACTTCGGGATCTCGCGCGCGATGGGCGATGTCCAGCTCACCGCGACCGGCGAGATCTCCGGGACCCCGGCATTCCTGGCACCCGAGGTGGCCCGTGGTGAGGACGCCACGTCCGCTTCCGACGTCTTCTCGCTCGGCGCGACGCTGTACACCGCGCTCGAAGGCGGCACGCCGTACGGCACGGCGGAGAACCCGATCGCGTTGCTGTACCGCGCGTCGAGCGGCGAGATCACGCCGCCGACCAGGTCCGGGATCCTGACACCGCTGCTGAACCGGCTGCTCGACGTCCGGCCGGACAGCAGGCCGACGATGTCCGAGACCGAGCGGGAGCTGCGGGCGCTGGCGGCGGGGGAGCCGACGACGCTCGTCGCCGAGGAGCCGCCGCCGAAGGCGCGCAAGGGGATGCTGATCGGCGTGCTCGCGGTGTTCCTCGTGCTCGCGGCGGCCGCCGCCGCGGCCGTGGTCGTGGTGCTCAACCGCGATGACGACGCCTCGACGGGGCAGGCCCCGCCGCCGGCTTCCCAGTCGCAGTCCGCGGCCCCGACCACGTCGGAGCCGGTCGCGCCGCCGCCGTCGCCATCCTCAGCGCCGCCCTCGACACCCTCTTCGTCGTCCTCGGCCGCGCCGCCTCCGGCGCAGACGCCGGGGCAGGCGCTCGCGGCGTACTACACGCTCATCCCGGGAAATCTCCAGGCCGGGTTCGCGACGCTGAGCGACAACTTCAAGCAGACCAGGAACCAGAGCTTCGAGCGGTATTCGAACTACTGGAGGCAGTTCAGCGCGGTGACCGTGTCGAACGTGACCGAATCCGGCAACACGGTGACGGCGACCCTCACCTACGTGCGGGCCTCCGGTGGGACCACGACCGGCAGGGAGACCTTCGTCCTGGTCCAGAAGGACGGCCGGTACCTCATCGACTCCCAGCGGGCAGGTTGAGTTTCCCGGCGAGGCGCTGAAGCCAGGCCTCGACCTCGTCGGGGGAGCGGTCCGGGAGACCGAAGATCGTCTCGGTGACCCCAGCCGCTTCCAGCTCGGCCAGCTTTTCCGGATCCGGGCGGACACCGAGCGCCGAGATCTCCGGCTCCCCGGCACGGCCCTCTTCATGCCAGATCTCGCGCAGCCGCCGCGCTTTGTCCTCGATGTCCGTGTCGCCGGGGGTGGTGAGCCACCCGTCGGCCGATTTCGCGATCCAGCGGAAGGTCTTCTCCGTCGCGCCCGCGCCCACGATCACCGGGATATGCGCTTGGGCCGGTTTCGGCCACGCCCAGCTGGCGCCGAACGAGACGAACTCGCCCGCGTACGAGGCTTCGTCCTGCGTCCAGAGCGCGCGCATCGCTTCGAGGTACTCGCGCAGCACCGTACGGCGTTTGCCGCCGGGGACGCCGTGATCGGCCAGCTCGTCGACGTTCCAGCCGAAGCCGACGCCGAGCGTGACCCGCCCGGCCGAGAGATGGTCGAGGCTGGCGATCGTCTTCGCCAGCGTGATCGGATCGCTCTCGACCGGGAGGGCCACCGCCGTCGCGAGCCGGATCCGCGTGGTCACCGAGGCCGCCGTGGCCAGCGCGACCCACGGGTCCAGCGTGCGCAGGTAGCGGTCGTCGGGGAGCGACGCATCGCCGGTGCGCGGATGCGGAGCCTCCCGTTTGACCGGGATATGCGTGTGTTCTGGCACGTGGAAGGCGTCGAAGCCGGCAGCTTCGGCCGCCCGCGCGGCCGCCGCCGGACTGATGCCCCGGTCACTGGTGAACAGCACAATCCCGTGTCTCACAGCCGCCCACGGTATTAGAACGTGTTTCAGTTTGCAACCGTGGCGTGCAGCGTGACCGGCAGGGCGTTCAGCCGCCAGGTGCCCGGATCCGGGATCCGCAGGAGGCCGTCGGCGAGGGCGAGATCGGGGAACCTGCGCAGCAGGGCGGTGAGCGCGACCTCGACCTGAACCCTGGCCAGAGAAGCGCCGAGGCAGAAGTGTGGCCCGTGGGCGAAGGCGAGATGCCACGCCGGCCCCGCCGCCCGCCGGATGTCGAAGACGTCCGGGTCTCCGAATGCCCTCGGGTCCCGGTTCGCCGCGGCGATCGCGACGGTAACAGGTTCTCCTTCAGGGATGAGGACGTCGCCGATGCGGACGTCCGTGGTCGCGAACCGGGGGATCGTCAGCAGCTGCGGACTCTGCCAGCGCATCACCTCCTCGACAGCGCCGGGCATGAGCGCCGGGTCTTCGCGAAGCTCGGCCAGCTGTTCGGGGTGGGACAGCAGGGTTTCGACGGCGTTGGCGATGAGGTTCCCCGGTACCTGGCCGCCGAGCACGAGCTGCCAGACGAGGGCGACCAGTTCGGTTTCGCTCAGCCTGTCGCCGTCTTCGGCCTGGATCTGAAGCAGTTGCGACACGACGTCGTCGGCAGGCTCCAGCTTCCGGTCCGTGATGGCGGCGAGCGCGCCCTCGACGATCCCGGGGACCGCCTTCGCGAGCCCCGCGCCGTCGCCGGCCGAGACCAAGGCGCCGTATTCGCGCCATCGCGGACGGTCGGCCTCGGGGATGCCGACCAGCGCGCAGATCACGTCCACCGGCAGCGGACGCGCGAACGCGGTGACCAGGTCGATCCGGTCCTCTCCGGCAAGCTCGTCGAGGAGATCGTTCACGAGCCGCTCGATCCCCTCGCGGAGCGCGGCCGCCTTGCGAGGGGTGAACGCGGGGGCGACGAGCCGCCGGAGCCGGAGGTGCTCCGGGCCCTCGACCTCCTGCATCGTCCGCATGTACGGGCGGCAGTGATCGGGGATGTCCATCCGCTGGTAGCTGTTCGCGCTCAGGGCGAACCGCGGGTCGCTCAGCATCTTCCGTGCCTCTTCGTGGCGCAGGACCGCCCATATCGAGAACCCCGGCGCGGCGAGTTTGGCGATCGGGGAGCGTTCGCGGACGGGGCCGTAGGCGGTGAACGGGTCGCGCAGGACGTCGGGGTCGGTCAGGAGGATCTCGGGAACGTCGGACAAGGTGGCTCTCCCAGTTCGGATGTTCAAATCAGATGTTCTCATCATCTGAATGGTCAAGGTATCTTGATCCGGGTCCGAGAGCAATCGTGTTGGCTGACGGGAGGCCGATGGTCCGGCTGAGCAGGGCGGAGACGCAGGAGCGCAATCGCGCGAAGGTGCTGGCCGCCGCGCGTGACGAGTTCGCGGAGCAGGGCTTCCGGGACGCCAAGATCGACGTCATCGCCGAACGGGCGGAGCTCACCCGCGGGGCCGTCTACTCGAACTTCCCGGGGAAACGCGCGCTGTACTTCGCCGTCCTCGCCGAGCTGGCCGAACGGTCCGCCGGAGCGCCGCACGCCGCGCCCGGTGAGACGCTCCAGGGCGCGCTGGGCGCGCTGGCCAGGGCGCGGGTGGCGGCGTTTCCCCTGGACGAGGACCAGGCGGGGCTCGCCCGCGACCTGATGCCCGAGGTGCTCGCGGACGAGCACGTCCGGCGCCCGTTCGCCCAGCTGGCGAAGCTCAACGGGCTGCTGCTCGGGCTCGCGCTGGAGCGGCTGGACCCGCCGGAACGGCCGTCGGGATCGCCGATCCCGCGTCGGGTCCGGCTCGCGGAGACCGTGCTGACCACCCTGCACGGTGCCGGCCAGCTGGCGGCCACCGCGCCGGGGCTCGTCGAGCCCTTCGACGTCGTGAGCGCGTGCGAACGGCTGGCGGGGCTGGCCTTCAACGACTGGTGGGCGCCGCCGGTGATCGCGCCGACGGCGCAGGCTGCCGACCGGCCGTGGTCACCGCCCGGGGCCGTAGACCTCGTGCGCGCCGAACCCTTCGTGCCCGGCGACGGCGTGGTCGTCGTACTGGGCACTCACCGGCTGGCCGCGGCGGAAGAGGCCGTCCGGGCCTCGGGTGGCGACGTCGCCGTCGTCGCCGTGACGAGCGATCCCGACGAGCTGGTGCCACTGACCCGGCTGATCGTCGCGGAAGTGTGCGGCGGGCTGCGGCAGGCGTTCCCGGAATCGTCGTGGCCCCGGGTGCGCGTGGTGTGCGACGCGACCGGGACACTGGCGGCCGCGGCGGGGGTGCTCGCGGTCAGCGACGAGACCGAGGCCGCGATCCGCGTCGACCGGGGCCGGATCGTCGCCACCGCGGACGGGCGCGGCGCGGGACACGCGGTCTCGGGCGAGGTGTCCCGTGTGGACAGTGCCTAAACCGTGTCCGTGTGTCGGATCCGGTACACCTGCAGGCGAAGCCCGTAGTACTTGTCGGTTTCCCCGACCCAGACCATGCCGAGCCGTTTCGCGGTCGCGATGGCGCGCGTGTTGTTCGGCCGGGCGACGGCGAACAGTTCGTCCGTGTCCTGGGTGAACGCCCAGCCGATCAGCGCGCGGGCGGCCTCGGAGGCGTAACCCTCGCCCCAGGCGTCCGGGTGCAGCTGCCAGCTGATCTCCAGGTCCTCTTCGTACGGTGGCAGCAGATGGATGCCGAGCCCGCCGACGACCATGCCGTCTTCCTTGCGCTGCACCGCCCATCTTCCGCGCGGCGGCACGAGATTCGGCTGCGCCTGCTGCCAGGCCTGCAGAACCGAACGCATGGCCGCCGCGTCGGTCACCCGGTCCATGGCCGGGGTGAGCCAACGGGTCACGTCGGTGGTGCCGTAGATCGCCAGCGCGGCTTCGGCGTCGTCCTCGGACCAATCACGGACGACGAGCCTTTCGGTGGTCAAGTCCATAACAGAACGTTACGCGCACGGATGGGGCCATGGGGTGTCCGGATCATGACAACTCGGCAACCCGCGTACCTTGGCTTCATGCGCGCCGACGTCACGACGACCCCCGAACAGGCCTGCCCGATCGCCCCGGTGGTCGACCTCGTCTTCAGCCGCTGGACCACGCCGATCCTGTGGGCGCTCAACGAGTTCGGCAGGCAGCGGTTCGTCGAACTCGAGCGGCGCATCGGCTCGATCACGCCGAAGGTGCTGACGCAGCGGCTGCGGCAACTGGAACGCGACGGCCTGATCACCCGGACCTATCACGCCGAGGTGCCGCCCCGGGTCGAGTACGAGATCAGCGACCTCGGCCGGAGCCTGGCGCCGCTCTTCGCGACCCTCGCGGACTGGTCGACGGAGAACCTGCCGAAGGTGGAAGAGGCACGGTCGGCTTACGACGCGGGTAGTTGAGCGGCTTCCTTGCAGATCCGCGAGGGCCGGGCGAGGGCGGCGGTGGCGTGGTGGGTCAAGTCTCGTGAGTGGTGAGGACGGTTAGAACCGTCCTCACCACTCACGAGCCCAGTAGCGAACCGCCGCTTATTTGACCGATCGGTCCAGATATGGCTAAGCTTCCGCCGTGTCCAGGGTGAAGGAATTCGACGTCGACGCGGCCTGCGAGGCCGCGCTGGAACTGTTCTGGCGGCAGGGGTACGAAGCCACCTCCGTCAGTGACCTGGTCGCGGAGCTCGGCATCGGTAAGGCGAGCCTGTACGCGACCTTCGGCACCAAGCACGAGCTGTACCTGACGGCCTTGAATCGCTACATCGCCCGTGGCAATGAACGGTTCGTCGAGGACTTCGCCGGACCGGGGCCGGTGCTCGACGGAGTGCGACGGCTCATCGACCGGTATCTCGCCGAAATCCTGGGTGAATCGGGACGCAAAGGCTGTTTCGTTGTCAACGCCGCCATGGAGATGATGCCGAAGGATCCCGAGGTGGTGCGGGTGATCGAGCGCAGCTGGGACGCGCTCGAGCTCGCGGTGCGGATGGCGTTGAGCCGCGCGAAGGCGCAGGGCGAACTCGACGCTTCCGCCGATCCCGAGGAGCTGGCCGGATTCCTGCTCACCGTCCTGCAGGGTATGCGGGTGCTGAGCAAGGGGCCGGACCCCGCGGCGCGGGCCAAGGCGACGGCGAGGCAGGCCATCGCGGTTCTCGAAGCCGCTCGCAAACACTGATAATGGAACGATCGGACCAGAAAGTTGAGTGAAACTGTGGGGAAGCGATTCAGCGGCAAGGTCGTCCTGGTCACCGGCGGAGGGTCCGGGATCGGGCGCGCCACGGCGGCGGCCTTCGCACGCGAAGGTGCTCAGGTCATCGTTTCGGGGCGGGACGGTGAGAAGCTGCGTCAGACTGTGAAGGAGATCGAGGCCGACGGCGGAATTGCCGACGCGGTGACCGCGGACGTGAGTGTCGGCGCGGAAGTCGAGAGTCTCGTCGCCGAGACCGTGCGGAGGCACGGCAAACTCGACATCGCGTTCAACAACGCCGGCATCCTCGGCAGCCCCGCGCCGACGGCGGATCTCGACGAAGACGGCTTCGACGCCGTCGTCCGGACCAACCTCACCGGCACCTGGCTCTCCATGAAGCACGAGATCGCCCAGATGAGGAAGACCGGTGGGGGCGCCATCGTCAACATGTCGTCCAACATCGGCTCGCACACCCGTCTGCCGGGGATGGCCGCCTACGCCGCCTCGAAGGCCGCTGTGGACGTCCTGACCAGGACCGCCGCCCGCGACCACATCGCCGAGGGCATCCGGATCAACGCGGTCAGCCCCGGCGCCACCGACACCGGCATGTCGTTCCGGCCCGGCGAGACCGAGGCCGACCGGGCCGCCCGGCTCGGCGCGGTCATCCCGCTCGGCCGGGTCGGCGCGGTCGACGAGATCGCCGCGGCGGTCCTGTGGCTGGCGTCGGACGAGTCCGCGTTCGTCGTGGGGCACGACATCGTCCTCGACGGCGGCGCCAGCGCGTGACCCTCAGCGACGTGAAGGCAGCAGTTCCTGCATCTTCGTCTTGATGCCCTGCGTCAGCAGGTGCCAGGCGTCGGGTTCGCCCTTGAGGACGGCTTCGGTCATGGCCTTCACCTGGTCGAAGGTGGCGTGCGGCGGAATGGGCGGCACCTCGGGATCGCAGCGGACGTCGAGCACGGTCGGCACGTCGGTCGACAACGCGACGTCCCACGCTTCACCCAGCCGGGCGGGATCGTCGACGGCGATCCCGCCGAGGCCGATCTCCAGCGCGAAGTCCGAATAGGACACTTCCGGCAGGGTCTGCGACGGCTCGAACTTCGGCGCGCCGCCCATCGCGCGCAGTTCCCAGGTGACCTGGTTCAGATCGCCGTTGTGGAACACGCAGACGACGCACCGCGGGTCCGTCCACAGTTCGCGGTACCGGGCGATGGTCAGCAGTTCCGCCATCCCGTTCATCTGCATCGCGCCGTCGCCGACCAGCGCGATCACCGGCCGGTCGGGATGGGCGAACTTCGCGCCGACGGCGTAGGGGACACCGGAACCCATCGTCGCGAGGGTGCCGGAAAGCGTGCCCCGCATGCGGCCGCGCATCCGGAGGTTCCTGGCGTACCAGTTGGTGGCCGAACCGGAGTCGGCGGTGACGATGGCGTCCTCGGGGATCCGCTCGGACAACTCGTGCACGATCCGCATCGGGTTGACCGGTTCCGCGTCCAGCATCGCCTGGCGGGTCAGCGTCTCCTGCCATTCGCCGACGTTCTTCTCGATCTTTTCCCGCCAGCCGCGGTCCGTTTTGCGCTCCAGCAACGGGATCAGCTGCTGCAAGGTGCCCTTCGCGTCGCCGAGCAGGTTCACCTCGGTCGGATACCGCAGGCCGAGGAACCGGGGATCGATGTCGATCTGGACGGCCCTGGCCTGACCGAATTCCGGCAGGAACTGCGCGTACGGCATATTCGAGCCGACGATCAGGAGCGTGTCGCAGTCCCGCATCATCTCGTACGTCGGCCGCGTGCCGAGCAGCCCGATGGAGCCGGTGACGTACGGCAGGTCATCGGGCAGGACGTCCTTGCCCAGCAACGCTTTCGCCACTCCGGCACCGGTGAGTCCGGCGACCTCGCGCAGTTCGGTGACGGCGTTGCGCGCGCCCTGCCCGACCAGGATCGCGACCTTTTCGCCCGCGTTGAGCACCTCCGCCGCACGGGCGACCTCTTCCGACGGCGGGATGACACTGGCCCGCGGGTGATCGGGCGGGGAGGACGGCACGTGCTTGAACTCGTGCTGCGGCGGCTGATAGGTCTCCTCCTGCAGATCCGCCGGGATGATCAGCGCCGTGGGCGCGCGCTGGGCGATGGACGTGCGGAGGGCGCGGTCGAGGGCGTTCGGCAGCTGTTCGGGGACGTTGACCTCGACGAGGTACTCGCTCGCGACGTCCTTGAACAGCGCCTGCAGGTCCACTTCCTGCTGATAGCTGCCGCCCATCGCGCTGCGCGCCGTCTGGCCGACGATCGCCACCACCGGCACGTGGTCGAGTTTGGCGTCGTACAGGCCGTTGAGCAGGTGGATCGCCCCGGGGCCGGACGTCGCCATGCAGACACCGGGCCGTCCGCTCAGCTTCGCGTATCCGACGGCCGCGAACGCCGCCATCTCCTCATGGCGCGTCTGTACGAAACGTGGCTTGTTCTCGGCCGCGCCGAACGCGGTCACCAGCCCGTTGATGCCGTCGCCGGGATAGGCGAAGACCTGCTCCACGTCCCATTCGCGCAGCCTGGTCAGAACATGGTCCGCAACGGTTTCGCTCATGGCCGCCGGATACCGCCCGGGTCCGGCGCCTAAACGTCCTGGAGGATCTTGGTGATCCCCGCGACGACGTCCGGATGCCCGAGCGGTAGCGGCGGCGGGATCCGGTTGTACGGCTCACCGGTGCTGTGGGCGAGCACCTCCACCGCGGTCCCGGCGGAGCGCACCCGTTCGGCGAGTTCGGAGGATTCGTCCGGTACCGGGTCGACCAGCAGGACATGGGCCGCGGCGCCGGGATGCCGTTCGGCCAGCCGCAGCGCGTCCGCGGCCGAGCCGCCTGCCGCCACCACGTCGATCGGCGGGCCACCGGGTTCCGCGTCACCGAGGACGTCTTCGGCCTGGCTGAGCGCGCCGTCGACGGGCAGCCTGCACCAGATGACCTGACGCTGGGCCGCGAGCGGCCGCCATGTCGCCGGGAGTTCGCCGTGCTTCCCCTCGCCCGCGGGGTCGAGGACCAGCAGCTTCGCCGCTTCGTCGCCGCCTTCGGTGACCACGGAGGGACCTTCGGCGCGGACGGGATCGGATTCGGCGGTCATGGGCGTCTCCTCTAGCGGTTCATACGGGGGAGTTCGGGGGAATCCGTGTCCAGTGGCACGGAACCCGAGCGGACGAGTCCCAATTGGACGGTCTGGCGTTTCGTCACCGCTTCCAATGCCCAGTCCGTGGCGGTCCGCAGCCGGTTGCCCGGCATGGCGAGCAGGTGATAGCCGCGGGTGACCGCTTTCGCGGCGAATCCGGAAAGCGGGATGTGCAAGGGATTCGCGGCGGCCTGGTGGGCGCCGAGGTCGACGACGAAGCCGAGGTCGTGGTGCCGGTAGGTGCCGTGCGAACCGTGCCCGAGGGACGCCGCCACGTTCCGTCCGGCGAGCTTGCCCTGCCGTTCGGCGTGCTGGGCCGTCATCGGCGTGTACTCGCCGGGCCTGGTCAGATCCGGCACGGCCGCCGCGTCCCCGCAGGCGTAGACGTCGCGCCGCCCGGGAACGTTCAGCTGCGCCGTCACGACCAGCCTGCCCTTGGCCGTCTTCAGCCCGAGATCCTCGATGAGCGGATCCGGCCGGACGCCGACGCACCACACCAGCGTGTGGGTCGGCACGGATTCGCCGGAGGTCAGAGTGACGCCGTCTTGCCCGGCGTTCTCGATCGACGTCTTCATCAGCACCTCGACGCCGCGTGCGCGCAACACCTCGTCCGCGGTGGCGCCGAGCCGCCGGTCGAGTTCCGGCAGGACCCGGTCGGCCAGATCCAAAAGCAGCCACCGGATCTTCTGCTCCTTCAGCTCGGGGTGCCGGGCGGCAAGCGCGGCGGTGAACGCCGGCCCCTGCGCGGCGACCTCCGTGCCGGTGTACCCCGCGCCGACCACGACGAACGTGCAGCGCGCGTCGCGTTCGGCCGGATCCTCGGCGGAGGCGGCGAGCTCTATCTGCCGGGTGACGTGATCCCGCAGGTACAGGGCTTCGGGCAGACCGCGGAAGCCGTGGGCGTACTCCGGCACGCCGGGAATCGGCAGCAGCTTGTTGACACTGCCCGCGGCGAGCACGAGACGGTCGTAGCCGAGATGGTGCTCGCGGTCCTCGGGGTCGGTGTAGGTCACGGTGCGGCCGTCGAAGTCGACCGACGTCGCGGTGCCGAGCACGAGGCGCACGCCGCGCAGCGTGCCGGGAATGGAGACCGAGATCCGCCGCGGTTCCAGGATCCCGGCGGCGACTTCGGGCAGCAGGGGGAGATAGAGGAAGTAGTCGGTCGGGTTCAGCACCACGATCTCGGTGTCGTCGCCGGCCGATTTGAGCAGGGTCTTCGCCGCGTTGTACCCGGCGAAGCCGCCTCCGATGATCACCACCCGCATCGTCAGTCCTCCGTGGGCCAGTCGCCGGTCGCCTTGCGATAGCCGACCGCGCCCGCGCGCTCCGTGGCCGCCTTCACCGCGCCGAAGATCGCGCCCTGCGCGGCGGCCGCGACGATCACCTGGGTCCAGGTGAAATCCCGGTCGGTGGCGTTCGGCGCGTCCTCGTCGCCGCTCACGCGTTTCCAGATCTGCTTGAACGCGATCCCGGCGAGCACACCGCCCGCGGCGCTGACGACCATGTTCAGCGGTTTGTAGAGAACCTTGTTCACGACGAAGACCTCTTTCGCAGGATCAGCCGGATGGTGACGAGCAGCGCGAGCACCCCGGCGAAGATCGGCAGGGGATTGGCACGCACGATTTCGGTGCCCTGGCGGAACTTTTCGGCCGCCGGCTCGGACACCTTGTCGGAGATCGCGGAGCTGGCCTGATCGACCTTCGCGTCGAGGTTGTCGTTCACCCTCGTCTTGACGTCCATCTTCTTGCCCAGCGCGTCGAGCGTCTCGGTGAGTTCTTCACGCGTCACGTCGCGATCGGCGCGGGCTTCTTCGGCGTTCTTGGGGAAATCGGTCATGAGCGCACTCCTTGTTTGACGGTGTCGACATCGTCACGGACACCCTCGATCGCCTCTTCCGGCACCGGCGGGGTCGCGCTCGAGACCTCCTTCTTGCCGACGACCGCGGAAAGACCGCCGATCAGCAGCAGCGCCGCGCCCGTCACCACGGCCGCCAGCCACGCCGGCATGACCAAGGCGAGCGCCAGCACCACCGCGGCGATCAGGGTCGCCAGGCCGAAGAGCGCGAAAATGCCCGCCACGCCGAACAATCCGGCGCCGAGTCCCATTTTCTTCCCCTTGCCCTGCAACTCGAACACGGCGAGCCGGATCTCGTCGCGGACCAGGTGTTTGACCTCGTCACCGAGATCGGAAACCAGTTCGCCGACCGACCTTTCCTCGGGCGGCTTCCGGTGGGTCTCTTCGATCATGGGGCACCTCCTCGGAGCGTTCTGCCCGCCGGGTACCCGGCCGTCCGGCGGGTCAATCACAGCGTGTTTCGCTCCACTGAGCGCCGGGTAGCCGGGGAGTGCCGGCTCGAAAAGCACCCAACCGACAGGAGGATGCATGAGCACGATCACCGAAATGGTGGACGTCGAAGTCCCGGTGAAGACCGCGTACAACCAGTGGACCCAGTTCGAGAGCTTCCCGCAGTTCATGGAAGGTGTCGAGGAGATCCGTCAGATCGACGCGACCCACACCCACTGGGTGACCAAATTCGGTGGGGTGAGCCGGGAATTCGACGCGACGATCACCGAACAACATCCCGACGAACGTGTCGCGTGGACGTCGGACTCCGGTCCCGACCACGCGGGCGTCATCACCTTCCATCGCCTGGACGACAACAAGACCCGTGTCACGGCGCAGATGGAGATCGACCCGGAAGGCTTCGCCGAGAACGTCGCCGACAAACTCGGCGTGCTCGATCGCCGGATCAAGGGCGATATGAAGCGGTTCAAGGACTTCATCGAGAGCCGCGGCCGCGAGTCCGGCGCGTGGCGCGGTGACGTGGACCGCCCCGGCAGCTGACCACCGCCCGGGACCTCCCCTGGAAGACCGCGTTTTCCAGGGGGAGGTCCCGGGTATCACAGTGGGTGAGGTCCATTACGAAGGGAGCGTTCCGGCATGACTACCAACGCATACGTGGCCTTCCTCGTCATCGGGGTGGCGCTGGTCATGCTCGACGGTCTGATCATCTACCAGAGCGGTAAACGCTATCTGCGGGGTTCGCACGGAGATCCGGCCGCGGGCGCGTCCATGACGTGGCTCGTGACGGTGCTGTTCCACCTCGCGACCTTGGGCGTTCTGGCGCTGCTGTCGACCATCGACATCGGGGGCAGCGACCTTCCCGGTGTGGTGGGCAGGCTCGGTGTCCTGCTGCTGGTGCTGGCCATCGCCCACGCGATCACGCTCAGCGTGCTTTCGCGGATCCGTGGTGAGCAGGAGGCCGAAGCGGTCATCAACCGGCCCAGGCAGCGCGTCGAGCCCGAACAGCAGGGCACGACCGTGACGCCGGTGCCCGGGCAGGACGGCCGTTACCCGGCGGCGAGCCCGTCGATCGAAAACCAGGCGCCGTACACGACGCCGTAGAAGTCGAGTGCTGGCAGGAGGTTTCGCCGTGCACGAGATCGATGACGAACTGTGGGACGAATTCCATCGCGTGGTCAACATGACCTCGCGGGAACTGGCCGACTGGCTGCGCACGCGGTCGGCCGACGACGAGGACGAAGCACTGCCGGATCAGGCGGGGACACCGACCGGGCGCCATGTGCTGGGCATCCTCGGCAAGCGCCGGACCGACCTCACCGCCGAGGACGAGCGGGTGATGCGCTCGGTCGTGCGGCGGGTCGAGGCGGAACGACGCGACGATCTGGAACCGGTCGCGGGCGAGGCGCACTGGCGGCACAAGCTGATGTCGGTGGGGCACGATCCGCTGAAACCCGCCTGATCCTTTTCCGTGAAGGCCCCCTTCACTGCGCTGGACGCAGTGAAGGGGGCCTTCACGTACTTTCCGGCCCGGGCGCCAAGGCGTAACTCACGTGATTGAAGGCGGAACACGCGAGTTACGCCTCCAATCACGCGAGTTACGCCTGTAAGCACGCGAGTTCGGCTTTGAGCGCTACTCCGAGAGCTTCCCGCGCAGCTGTTCCAGCGTCTGCGACAGGAGCCGCGAAACGTGCATCTGCGAGATGCCGATCCGTTCCGCGATCTGCGTCTGGGTGTAGCCGCCGAAGAACCGCATGACGAGGATCGCGCGTTCGCGCTTCGGGAGTTCCCGCAGCAGCGGTTGCAGCGCCTCGTGGGTCTCGACCAAGGCCATCTCGTGGTCCTCCTCGCCGATCGTGTCGGCGAGGGAGAGGGCCTCGGTGGCGTTGTCGTGGACCGGTTTGTCGACCGACAGCGTCTGGTACGCCTGGCCGGCCAGCAGCCCTTCGCGTACGTCGTTGACCTCGAGCCCGAGGTGTTCGGCGAGTTCGGTCGGCGTCGGCGCGCGGCCGAGCCGCTGGGACAGCGCGGCGGTGCCCTGGCTGAGCGAGACGTGGAGTTCCTTGAGCCGCCTCGGAACCCGCACCGACCAGCCGGTGTCCCGGAAGTGACGCCGGACCTCGCCCATCACCGTGGGCACGGCGAACGAGAGGAAATCGTGCCCACGGCCGGGGTCGAACCGGTCGACCGCGTTGATCAGGCCGATCCGCGCCACCTGCACCAGGTCCTCGCGGGGTTCTCCCCGGCCGGAGAACCTGGTGGCGATGTGCTCGGCGAGCGGCAGGAGCTCGGTGACGAGGCGGGCGCGCAGATCTTGGCGGCGCGGGGAGTCCTCCGGCAGCGACGACAACTCCTCGAAGAGGGGTTCGCAATGGGCGTAGTCGTCAGCCTGCCGGGTGAGGGTCTTGCGCTCGCCACTCACCCGTCGCTCGTTCCCGGGGTCAGGACGAGCTCGATCGTCGTCGTGCCCCCCAGTTCGCCGGGGATCGGTTCGCATCGCGCGGTCACCGACCCGGTCAAGGTCGTCAAGACATGCCAGCCGAAGGTCGTCTCGCTCGGCAGGTAGGGCCTGCTCGTCCGCGTGGAGATCGAGACGGCTATTCCTTCCGGTATCTCGTGAAAGACACAACAAAGAACGGCTCCCAGTTCTGCGGGCTGGACAAGTTGGGAACAGGCTTCGTCGACGGCCATCTTCGCGTCTGAAATGGCGTCCAAGCCGAAGTCCGCACGGGCCACGAGACCGTGGGCGAGTGTGCGGACGAGAGGGATCTGCTCCGCCTCGGCGGGCAGACGCAGTTCGACCCGGTCGGACAGGCCGTCCGACTGGGACCGGGTCTGCGGGGTCAGGCCGCCCCGCCCGTATGCATCCATTACGAAGTCCATCCGTCCATGGCCGTGGGTAGACCGCGGCGGGGATCCGCCGCGTGACGCGTGCTCAACGGCCCAGAGCTCGTTGAAGCTCCTTTTTGGACATCTTCGACCTGCCCTTGACGTTGCGCTGCTTCGCTTCGTTGTAGAGCTGGTCCTTCGTCGGGCCGTTCGGGCCCAGCCGGTTCCCGGAGCGCTTGCCACCACGCCGCTGCGGTGACATGTCCTCCAGGGACGTCCGGCTCGCCTCGCGTGACTCGCCCGCCTGCGCGCGGTTCTTGTTCACCGTCCGCGCGGCGATCTCCTCGGCCCGGTCGGTGCTCGCGCCCCGGTCCTTCGCCGAATCCTTGATGTGCTCGTACTGACGTTCTCGTTTGTCGCTCCAAGCCTGCTGCGGCATCGCGGCTCCTCTCCTTCTTCGGGTCAGGTACCCCGTTCGATTCGCCGGATAAACGTCCGGTTGACCCCGGGAACGGGCGGGTACGCGGGGGTCGGACGCGAAGGAGGCTTCGATGCGCATCGGCTACACGCTCATGACCGAACAGGCCGGACCGAAGGACCTGGTGGGATACGCCGCCGGGGGTGAGAAGGCGGGATTCGACTTCGAGGTGATGAGTGACCACTATTCGCCGTGGCTCGACGAACAGGGGCATTCGCCGTACGCGTGGAGCGTGCTGGGCGCGGTCACGCAGAGCACCGAACGGGTCGAACTGATGACCTTCGTGACGTGCCCGACCATGCGCTATCACCCGGCGGTGGTGGCGCAGAAGGCGGCGACCGTCCAGGCGCTGTCGAACGGCCGGTTCACCCTCGGGCTCGGCGCGGGGGAGAACCTCAACGAGCACGTCGTCGGCCGCGGCTGGCCGCCGGCGAACATCCGCCACGAGATGCTGGCCGAAGCGGTCCAGATCATCGGCGGGCTCTTCGACGGCGGCTACTTCAACTACAAGGGTGACCACTTCCGGGTGGACTCGGCGAAACTCTGGGATCTGCCGGAACAGCGCGTGCCCCTCGCGGTCGCGGTGTCCGGGTCGCAGTCGGTGACCCGTTTCGCGCCGATCGCCGACGCGATGATCGCGGTGGAACCGGACGAATCCCTGAGCCGGGAGTGGGACGCCACCAAACTCGGCCCGCCCGCCAGGAAGATCGCCCAGCTGCCGGTGTCCTGGGGCGAGGATCGCGACGCCGCGATCCGGCGGGCGCACGAGCAGTTCCGCTGGTTCGGCGGTGGCTGGAAGGTCAACGCCGAACTGCCGGGGCCGTCGGGGTTCGCCGGGGCGACGCAGTTCGTCACGCCGGACGACGTCGCCGCGGCGATCCCGTGCGGTCCCGACGTGGACGGGATCGTGAAACGGGCGGGCGAGTTCGAGGCGGCCGGGTTCACCGATCTTGCCTTGATCCAGATCGGCGGCGACCAGCAGGAAGGCTTCCTGCGCTTCGCCGAGGACACGCTGCTCCCGGCACTGCGGAGCTGATTCACACAGACGGAGTAGGGACGCTGTGTCTCCGCACACCCGAACGGGGGCACCTGTGTTCAAACCCGCGAAGGCGGGTATCAGAGCGACACGTCATCCTTCAGCCAAAGGGGGAACCGATGCACAACGACCTCGGACTTCATCCGGTACCGGACCTGCTGCCGGAGGGTCAGGACACACCGGAGCAAGAGGCCATCCGGCGTAAGGCGGCCCTCGCCGTGGCTTCGCGGGCCAAGAGCCCCGAAGACTGCGCGACCCTGCTGGACATGCTCGGCCTGCACGACAGCGGCCGCAGCTCCGAAGTGGCCTGATTCAGCGGGCGCCGCGCGCCGCCACGAGATCCGCGACGAAGGCCTGGTAGGCCTCGTCGCGATCCGGCGCGCGCAGTACCGCGGACGGGTGCACCGTGGCGACCGCGGTGGCGGCGAACTCGGCGAGGTCGATCCGCTCCCCGCGGCTTCGCGTGATGCGGAAGTCGTCGCCCAGCAGCGCCTTCGCCGCCGTCGCACCGAGGAAGATCAGCAGATCCGGATGGACCGCCGCCAGTTCGGCGTGCAGCCACGGACGGCAGGCGACGATCTCGGTCTTCGACGGTGTCTTGTGGATACGCCGTTTGCCGCGTTCGCCGCGGCTGAATTTGAAATGCTTGACCGCGTTGGTGACGTAGATCTTCCCGCGATCGAAGCCCGCTTCGTCGAGGGCCCGGTCGAGCAGCCGCCCGGCGGGTCCCACGAACGGGGCGCCCTGCCGATCCTCCTGGTCGCCTGGTTGTTCGCCGATCACCATGATCTCCGCCGCGCGCGGGCCTTCGCCGAAGACGGTCTGGGTGGCGTCACGGTAGAGGTCGCAGCCGCGGCAGCCGGACGCCGCCGAACGCAGCTCGCCCAGGTCGGCGGTCTCGGGCGGATCCGCCCCGGGTGCCTTGGTCGCCATGGCCGGCGGATTCCCCGCCCGGCCGTGGGACAAACCGATTACGTGCGCGCCGTGCCGGGTAGCCCTTCGCCATGGCGACTACGACCGGACCAGCCATCGCTTCCGTCCAGGACACCGTGCGTGTCGCGCTGCGGGTCGTGCTGCCCACGCTCGCCGGCGGGGTGATCAAACGGCGGCCGCTGGGGCTGGCCGCGGCGCAGAAACTCCAGCTGGACCGTCCCGCGGTGCGGCTGTTGTGCCGGCTCCGGTCCCAGTACGGCCCGGGGCCGCTGCGCCTGCGGGTGCCCGGCCGGACCATCGATCTGGCGCTGTCGGGGGACGACGTCGGTGACGTGCTCGCCGCCGCGCCGGTCCCGTTCAGCCCGTCGACCAAGGAGAAGCGGGCGGCACTGGGGCATTTCCAGCCCCACGGCGTACTCGTGTCGGACGCGGTGGAGCGGGCGCCGCGCCGCGAGTTCAACGAAGAGGTCCTCGAACCGGGCAAGCCGTTGCACGACCTCGCCGCCCCCTTCGCCGCGGCGATCGGCGAGGAAGCGGCGTCGCTCTGGGACGGCGGCACGCTGGACTGGGACACCTTCAACGTCGCCTGGTGGCGGATCGTCCGCCGGGTCACGCTCGGCGAGTCCGCGGCCGGCGACGACGGCCTCACCGACATGCTCGCCCGGCTGCGGAAGGACGCGAACTGGGCATACGCGCACCCTCGGCGCGACCGGCTCCACGATCAGTTCCGCACCCGGCTCATCGGCCATCTGGAACGGGCGGAGCCGGGAAGCCTCGCCGAAGCCATCGCGTCGGCGGGCCCGGCGGGCGAGCGGACGATGGAGGTCGTCGCCGACCAGGTCGCCCACTGGCTCTTCGCGTTCGACGCCGCCGGGATCGTCACGTTCCGCGCGCTCGCGCTGCTGGCCACCCACCCGGCCGCCAGGGAACGCGCCGACGAGGAGGTCGCGGCCGCCGACCTGAGCCTGCCCGGCCAGTTCCCGTACTTGCGCGCCTGCGCCCTCGAATCGGTCCGGCTGTGGCCGACCACGCCCGCGCTGCTGCGCGAGAGCACGGCCGAGACGGCGTGGGGACCGGCGGGGACCACGGTGCTGATCTTCACCCCGTTCTTCCACCGCGATCCCGAATCGCTGCCCTACGCCGACCGGTTCGAACCAGGGATCTGGCTCGACGGCAGTGCGGCGGCGAATCCCGCGCTGGTCCCGTTCAGCGCCGGGCCCGCCATCTGCCCCGGCCGGGATCTGGTGCTGTTCTGCACGAGCACGATGCTGGCGCACCTGATCAAGGACCGCCGTTTGGAACTGGCCTCCGGTGCCGTCCTCGGGCCGGAGCGGCCGTTGCCCGCGACGCTGGACAACTTCCACCTGAGGTTCTCGGCGGCCTAAGGCTCGTCTGGGACCCATTCGAGCAGGTCGCCGGGCTGGCATTCGAGCACCCGGCACATCGCTTCGAGTGTGCTGAACCGGACGGCTTTGGCGCGGCCGTTCTTCAGCACCGCGACGTTCGCCGGGGTGAGGCCGACGAGCTCGGCGAATTCCCCGACGCTCAGCTTGCGCTTGGCCAGTTCGACGTCGATGCGGACGACGATCGGCATCAGATCACCTGTTCGAGGTCGGAGCGCAGGGTGGTGGCCTGCCGCAGCAGGGTGCGCAGCACGATCATGAGCAGGCCGAGCACGGCGACGCCGATCAACGGCAGGAACAACAGCAGTGGCAGGGCGGGATCGTCGGCGTTGAAGCCGACGTAGAGGAACACGCCCGCCAGCACCACCCAGCCCGCGAGGATCGCCCACACGATGGCGTCCACCCAGCGCATGGACGCCTCGGTGAAGATCCGGTCCTTCTTGACCAGGGAGAGCAGTTGCCAGGTGGCGACGATCACGACCTGGACGCACAGCACCCAGAAGACGGAGATCGCCGTCGCGGGCCAGCGCAGGTACGCCATTTCCGGATCAACCTGTGCCAAATGCGCGAACTGGCTTGGCAGGGACATGGTCTGGAAGAGGACGAGGATCCCGAAGAGCAGCACGAGGAAGACCCGGAGGGGCGCGACCGCCCGTTGAGCTGTGATCATGCATCGAGTTTCGCGCGTTATCTATCGAAAGTCAATCGATAGCTATCGAGGGGCGGTGGGCTGAAAGCGTCCTTCGCCGCATCTGACGCGGTGAAAGGCCCCTTCAGTCCGCGGTGGTCGGGCGCCTCGTGGGGTGGCTTTCGCGACGCCCTGGGCCGGGCCGGTCGCCGCCCGCGAGCCGGAGCGCAGGTCCAGCCGCATCGGCCAGCGCGGGTTTGTGGTCGGGGCCGTCGGGGCGCGGCGCTTGGGGCGTCCTGGGGAAGGTTGCGAAAGCCACTTTCGCAACCTTCAACGTCGCGAAAGTGGCTTTCGCGACGCTGCTGGCCCTGCGGCGGCGGGTGTCCGAGGCTTCGCGACGCGCCGCTCACGAGCCGGAGCGCAGGTCCAGCCGCATGAGCCAGCGCGGCTTCCGGTCCGACCGCGCCTTCGTCTCCGCGACCAGTTCGAACCCCGCCGCCGCGAACAGCCCGATGGTCCCCACGTGGGCCGCGGAGGAGTTGATCCGCCCTTCGCCGGGGTCGACGGGATAGCCCTCGATGACGGGGGCATCGTGCGACCGCGCGTAGGAGACGGCGCCGTCCAGCAGCGCGTGCGCCACACCTTTCCGGCGATGGCCTGCCCGGACGACGAAACAGACGACCGTCCACGCCGGGATGTCGTCGATCGGCGGCATCGTGCGGGAACGCGTCATCCGGTGCAGCCGCGCGCGCGGGCCGACGCCGCACCAGCCGACCGGGGTGGCGCCGTCGTAGGCGAGCACGCCCGGCGCCGGATCCGCCGCGCACAGGGCGCGGACGTGCCCGGCGCGTTCGTCGCCGCGCAACCGGCTGTAGTCCGCGGGTTTCGCGCGGTAGGCGAGACACCAGCAGGCGCGATCGTTCCCGTTCGGATTGAGGATGGTCGCGACGTCGCCGAACCGGTCGGCGGTCGCGGGATGGATCCGGAACGAGGGCATGTGGCGACATTAAAGCGGCACTCGGGAAATCGCTCACGTATTCGGCGAACGGGGTTGAATTTTTCGTTGCGCGAAGGATTCACCCGGCCGTAGTCCAGCCGTTGTCGCGTCAGGGGGCGTCTGCCAGGATGCTCGTGACCCGACCAGAAGGAGCGTTCCAGTGGCTTCTCGTCTCAATCCCTACATCAGCTTCGCCGGCGACGCCCGGCAGGCCATGGAGTTCTACAAGTCGGTGTTCGGCGGGGAACTGACGCTGAATACGTTCGGTGAGTCCGGTATGGCGGGAACGCCTGCCGAGGATCAGATCATGCACAGCCAGCTCGATTCCCCGAGCGGCTACACGATCATGGCGTCGGACACGCCGCCGGGAATGGAGCACAAACCGGGCACCAACGTGTCGGTCAGCCTCAGCGGCGACGACGGTGAGGAATTGCGCGGATACTGGGAGAAACTCTCCGCCGAAGGTACCGTTTCGGTTCCCTTCGAAAAGCAGATGTGGGGCGACGTATTCGGTGCCTGCACCGACAAGTTCGGCATCTCGTGGATGGTGAACGTCATTCAATCCTAGGGCCTTCCGGCCTCGCCCGGTCCGTGCCGAAGCTCCCGGCTTCCGGGGACTTGCGGCTCCGATCGCGCGGAACCCGTTATGTCACCGGTGGAACCGCCGTTCTCCTCACGTGAGGATTCGGCGGTTCCACCGGGAGGCAAGAGGATGAACAGGATATTCGCGGCACCGCTGGTATTTGCGGGTGCCGTCGCGGCACTGGGTGGTTGCGGGACGACGACGGCCGGGACACCGGTCACCGTGGTGCGGGAGATCGTCCCGCCGCCCGCCACGACCACCGCCGTCGTCCCGCCGCCCGCCACCTCGGTGGTCGTGGCCGAGCCGCCGGTGACGGTCACCCGGGCGCCTTCGCTCACGTCGTGCCAGCGCCTGTCCGCCGAAGGGTTCTCCTGCACGTACGCGTACAACGCCTGGGTGACCGCGGGGCGCCCGCTGAGCCGGGACGCCGACCGTGACGGGTACTCGTGCTAGCAGTCGTACGGCAACCGCAACTAGGCGGTGTCCTGCCTAGGCCGGCCGGAACCGCACGTCGATCGCCGCGTGGGGATCTTCCCGGCCGACGCCGCGCAGGTGGATCGGCGCCCCGCCGGGGTTGTCGTACAGCCGGACGCCGTCGCCGAGCAGCACCGGCGCGATGTGCAGGTCGATCTCGTCGATCAACCCCAAGGCGAGCAACTGACGGCCGATGTCCGGCGAGAACACTTCGAGGTTCTTCCCGTTCGCCGCTTCCAGGCCGATCCGGACGGCTTCGTCCACGCCGCAGTTCAGGAACGTGACACCGGGGGTCGGTGTGGCGTCCTCGGGGTGATGGGTGAGGACGAACAGCGGCCCTTTCCAGGCACCGCCGTAGATGCCGCTCGGGTCGGGGTAGGCGTCCCAGCCGTCGCGGCCGCCGAGGACGGCGCCGGTGGTCGTGGCGTATTCGCCGACCAGGTCCGGCCGGAAGGTGGTGCCGGTCATCCAGTCCATGCCGTGGCCCGGGCCCGCGACGAAGCCGTCGAGCGACATCGTGAAGTGTCAGAGCACCTTCCCGCTCGCGGTCTGAGGTTCGAGCATCACGGCCTCCTGCCGGTCGTATTCCTCATGGCGTCCGCCCCGGCGCCACGCATCCCGTTGATTGTTCTTCCCGAATCAAGGGTTCCGGTCAACCCGCCCCCGGGATGTAGTAGCCCGCGACGAAGTGACGGGCTGGTGGGGAGAGGGAATGAGCTCAGCGGAGGGTGTTGTCCTGGTGATCGGCTGCGGGATGCGGCCGTACCGGGAGTACCTGTTGGCGTCGGCCGGGCACCGGCATCCCTTGTGGTTGTTCAACGGGAGCGAACCGACCTGGCAGGAGCGCTACATCACCGGCGCGACGGTGCTGGACACGCAGGACCAGGACGCCGTGCTGGCCGCGGCCCGCGCGCTCCACGCCACCACGCCGGTGCTCGGCGTGGTGTCCTGGGACGAGGCGCTGATCGTGGCCGCGGCGCATGTCGCGGACGAGCTCGGCGTCCCAGGTGCGGGGGTCTCCGCGATCGAAGGCTGCCGTGACAAGTGGTTCAGCCGCCGGACGCTCACCGCGGCCGGCGTCGCGCAGCCCGACTTCGGGTTCGTGCACGACGACGACCAGGCGGTCCGCGTCGCGGAGCGGATCGGATATCCGGTCGTCGTCAAACCGCGCGGCGGCGGGGCCAGCATCGGCGTCAGTCTCGCGGAAGACGCCGAGGCGGTGCGGAAGGCGTTCCGGACCGCGGAGGACGCCAGCTTCGGCGGCTCGCCCGCCTACAAGGGTGGGGCGCTGGTCGAGGAGTACCTGAGCGGCCCGGAGATCAGTGTGGACGGCGCCGTCGTGGACGGCGAGTACACGCCGATGTTCGTCGCGCACAAGACGGTCGGCATGCATCCGTACTTCGAGGAGCTCGGCCATCTGGTCAGTTCCGCGGACGAACTGCTCGCCGACCCGGCCCTGCGCTCGACGCTGGCCCGCGCGCACGGCGCGATCGACTTCCGGTACGGCATCACCCACACCGAGCTCAAGCTCACCGCGCGCGGACCGGTGATCGTGGAGATCAACGGCAGGCTCGGCGGTGACCTGATCCCGTTGCTCGCCAAGTTCGCGACCGGGATCGACCCCGGCGCGGCCGCGGTCGACGTCGCGCTCGGCATGCGTCCCCACATCCCGCACGAGGCCGAGCCCCGGTGGGTCGGCGTCCGGTTCGGCTATCCGAAACAGGACTGTGTCGTCGAGTCGGTGTCCGTGCCCGAATCCTTGCGGAACAACGGGATCCTCGCCGCGGACGTGCTCGTCGAGCCGGGTTCGCGTCTGCGGCTGCCGCCGGCCGAGTTCATCTCGCGCCACGCGTACGTGATCTGCGCCGGCGTCGATCCCGGCGATTGTGAAGCGGTGCTGGACAAGGCCATGGCCCAGGTCCGGCTGACCGCGCACCCCCTGCTGCCCTCGGTGGCCGCCGGTGGCTGATCGCGCACCGGAACCACAGAACACCTTCCCAGCACTCACAAAGATGGCGGAGCGAACAAATGGCGAACCGTGATGTCGAGCTGCTCGCAGTCGGAGCAGGACCGTCGAACCTGGCCTTGGCCGTGGCGCTGGAAGAACTCGCGCCCGGCCTTGCCCGCGAATCGGTGCTGCTCGAACGCGACGAAGAGGTCTCCTGGCAGCGGGGGATGCTCCTGCCCGAGGCCCTCTCGCAGGTCTCGTTCCTCAAGGACCTGGTGACCCTGCGCAATCCGCGCAGCCGCTTCTCGTTCCTCAACTACCTGCACGCCACCGACCGGCTCAACGAGTTCGTGAACATGGGCAGCTTCGTCCCGTACCGGGTGGAGCTCGCCGACTATCTCAAGTGGACGGCTGACTCGCTGTCGCTGGTGGACCTGCAGCGCGGCCGGGAATGCCGCGAGATCACTCCCGTGTGGACGGACGGCACGCTCACCGGCTGGGACACGCACGTCGCCGACGGCGAGACGATCCGCAGCCGGTACCTGGTCGTCGGCGCCGGCCGCGACGCGCGGATCCCCGATCTGCTCCGCACGGTGAACCAGGACCGCGTCATCCACAGCACGCAGTACCTGCCGAGGATCGCCAAGCTGCGCAAGGATCTCCCGTACCGCGTCGCGGTGATCGGCGCCGGGCAGAGCGCGGCGGAACTGTTCAGCGCGGTGCAGAACGATCTGCCCGAATGCAAGCCGACCATGGTGATGCGGTCGATCGGCCTGAACTACTACGAGAGCAGCAAGTTCAACAACGAGCTGTTCTTCCCGTCCCATGTGGACAAGTTCTTCGAAGCGCGGCCCGAAGCGCGCGAGCAGATGCTCAAGGAGATGCACCACACGAACTACTCCGGGCTCGCCCCGGGCACGATGGACGCGCTCTACCGCTCGATCTACCTCGACCGCCTTTCCGGCCGTTCGCGGCTGTCGATGATCACCATGAACGACATCACCGACGCCCGCGACGAGGGCGACGAGATCGTGCTGGAACTGACGGACCGGCGCACCGGCGAGGTCCAGGAACTGCGCACCGATCTCGTGCTGCTCGGCACCGGTTTCTCCCCGGAGATGCCGAGGATGGTCCAGGAGATCGCGAAGTCGATCGGGTTGTCGGAGATCAAGGTGACCCGCGACTACCGGCTGGAGATCGAGCAGCCCGCCACCGCGGCCGTCTACCTCCAGGGCGTCAACGAGGCGACGCACGGGATCGCGGACTCGCTGCTGAGCGTCCTCGCCCCGCGTGCCAACGACATCCTGCAGGACATCCTCGCCCATCGCGGCGAGACCCCTTCGGTGCCACCGCAGCCGACCTCGGAAACCGCCCCCATCGTCGCCACCCGCTGACCAACGAGAAGGAAGGGAAGTCATGGAGATCCGTCCGCTCGAGCGGGAAAAGATGGTCTTCGAGAACGGTGCCTACGGCCAGCGGCTGCTGCCGTGGGCGGCGCTGAACGCGCCGTTCGAAGGCGCCTGGGTCACGGTGCCCGCGCACGGCGCGACGGGCGCGCATTCCCACCACGAGTACGAGATCTTCATCGCCGTCAGCGGCGAGGCGGTCGTCGAGTCCGGGGGAGAGCGCCGCGCGTTCCGGCCCGGCGACATCGAGTTCCACAAGCCCGGCACCGAGCACCGCATCCTCAACGACGGTGCCGACGACTTCGAGATGTACGCGATCTGGTGGGACTCCGACATGACGGCGAAGTTCGCCGCTCGCCATGAAGCGGAGGCGTGAGGATGGCCGACAAGCGACCGGTGGTGATCATCGGCGGCCCGCCGACCTCCAACGGCGACCTGCACATCGGGCATATCGCGGGCCCGTACCTCGGTGCCGACGTGCACCGCCGGTACCTGCGCGCGGCGGGCCGCGAGGCCGTGTTCGCCTCCTGCACCGACGACAGCCAGACCTACCTCGTCACCAGCGCGGCAAGGGTCGGGCTGACGCCGCCCGAGCTGGTGGAGCAGTCGACCGAGAACATCCAGCGCACGTTCAAGGCGATGGGGGTCGAGGTCGACGGCTTCTCACCGACGGACGAAGGCTACAAGGCGCTCGTCTACGACTACGTCAAGCGCTTGTACGACAAGGGAAAGCTGCGCCTGCGCAAGGTGCGGCTGCCCTACAGCGAGCGCAAGGGCGAGTTCCTGGTCGAGGGGTTCGTCGGCGGTGGCTGCCCGACCTGTCTCGCCGACAGCCGTGGCGGATTCTGCGAGGGTTGCGGCCATCCGATCGACTTCGACGCGCTGATCGAGCCGTATTCGGTCCTCGACCCGGCCGACGAGGTGACCTACCGCGAGACCGAGATCATGGTCTTCCCGGTTTCGGAGTACCGCGAACAGCTGTTGGCCTATTACGAGGAACGCGGCCCCGCGTGGCGGCCGCACGTGCTCGGGCTGATGCGGGAACTGCTCGCCGGGCCGTTGCCCGACTTCGCGATCACGTACCCGGTGAAATGGGGGCTGCCGGCGCCGTTCCTCCAGACACCGGGGCAACGGCTCAACGCGTGGGTCGAGGGGATGCCCGCCTCGATGTACTGCACCGAGTACGCGTTGCGGCGCAACGGGAAGCCGATGGCCGCCGACGACGACGCCTGGCTCGCGGAGAACGACGCGCGGGTCGTGGTGTTCATGGGATTCGATCCGCTGTTCACCTGGGGCGTCGTCCACGTCGCCGAGCTGATCGCCCTCGAAGGCCGCTACGTCCTCCCGGACACCTTGCTGGTCAACGAGTTCTACGAACTGGAGAACGAGAAGTTCTCCACCAGCAAGGGACATGTGGTCTGGGCCCGTGAGCTGGCGGCCGAGGTGCCGCGCGACATCGCGCGGTTCCACCTCAACCTCACCGCCCCCGAGTTCGCGCGGACCAACTTCTCCCGCGCCGCACTGGAAAAGGTCGCGGGGGAGCGGCTCGTCACGCCCTGGAACGAGCTCGCCGAGACACTGGCCAAGCTCACCGCCGAGATCGGCGGCGAGAACGGCTCGCTCCCGGTGTCGACCGAAGCCACGGAACGCGCGGCGGCGATGGTCTCCCGGTTCGCCCTGAACTACGAGCTGGAGGACTTCAGCCTCAGCCGGGCCGCCGATCTGATCGTGCAGCACGTCGAACGCCTGCGGGCGGCGACGGAACGCACGCTGAAGGGCAACCTCGACCAGGAGATGCTCCGCGCGCGGCTCGGCGACCTCTTCCTCGAACTGCGGGCCCTGATCGGCTGTGCCTCGCCGATCCTGATCGACCTCGCCGAACGCGCCGCCGAAGCGGGCGGATTCGAGCCCCGGATCACCGCGGCCGCCTTCGACGTCACGCACACCACGGCTTTCCCCGTGCCATCACTGGAATTCCCCCCGACGAGCGAGGTCTGACCCACCATGTCACTCGACAGCACCTTGTCCACCGACGCGATCCGGAGTTCCCGGCTCGCCGAACGCCTGCTGGTCCCGGCGGGATTCATCACCACCGCGGGCAACGCCTTCCAGATCACCGCCGCCGCGATCCTGGTCTTCCACGCCGAGCAGACCACCCTGGCGGTCGGCTGGCTGTTCATCGCGGTGTCCATCCCGCAGGTCGCGCTCGCGGTCCTGTTCGGGAAGCTGGTCGACAAGGTCGACCGCCGGATGCTGTGCGTGGCGGCGGACCTCGTGAGCGCGATGACCGCGTTCGCGTTGCCCGTGTGGCTGTGGATCGGCGGCCCGGCGAACCTCGGCTCCTACATAGCGAACTTCATGCTCGCCTGCACCGCGGCGTTGTTCATGCCCGCGAGCAACGGGCTCATCAAGGAACGGATCCGCGACGAACGGCTCGGGAAGTTCAACTCGCATTTCGAGATGGCGAGCAACGCCGGCATGCTGCTGGCGTCTTCGCTGGCGGGCTTCCTGGTGATCTGGTTCGGCGCCACGCCGTTGTTCGTGTTCAACTCGCTGAGCTTCGTCCTCTCGGCCGTGCTGGTCTACGCGATCGGCCGCAAACCCGCCAAGGCACCGGTGATCGAGGAGACCGTCGCGACCGACCCGTCGGCGCCGGCCGAAGTCCCTGTGCGCCAGCCGATCAAGCGGCTCGCGCTGTTGTACGCCAACGGCAACATCGGCCTGATGGTCGCCAACGTCATCCTGACGACGCTGATCCTGCAGACCTTCAATCAGGGCGCGTGGATGATCGGCGTGGTCGACGCGCTGGCGGGTGTCGGGTTCATCGTCGGCGCCGCCGCGTACGGCAAGGTCAGCAAACGGTTCAAGGGCATCCATCTGGCCGTGTTCGGCACGCTGGGCAACCTGATCTGCCTCGCGATCCAGCCGCTGCACTACATCGCGCTGATGGCGGCGATCCCGTTCGCCGGGTTCTGCTTCGCGCAGGGCCGGATCGCGGCCCGCACGCTGCTGATGCGGGCCAGCCCGGAGGAGCGGGTCGGCCGGATCTTCGGAGGCACGCAGGCCCTCGGTCTCGGGCTCGGCGTCGGCGCGACGGTCGCGTTGTCCTCGCTGGCGGACGCGACCACCGTGCCCTACGCCTTCTGGGGCTTGGCGATCCTGCAGGGCGCGATCGTGATCGGTACCTACTTCAGCTTGGCGAAACCGCTGTCGGCGCAGGAGAAGCGGCCGGCCGAGGTTCTCGAGGCGACCGCCGCGTAAGTGGTCACCATCGGAGGTCCTCCGGAGCTCTCGACGGCCCAGCTTCCCGCTGGACGCACGGCCGCGAGGCCCGAGTACAACCCCGGTACGAGGACCTCACGACCGCACGCCCAGCGGAAACCTGGATCCACCGAATACCCCCGAAGGACATCCGATGGCAACCACTAAGCGCGGCCGACATGCGGAGGAAGCGAAAGTCATGACGGACAAGCCGATCAAGGGTGGCGTCGCCACCTGGGCCTGCCTGCCCGGGTTCCCGCCCGCGGTGATCTTCCCCTTCACCCCGGGTGAACGTTTCGGCGTGCGGAGCCTCTACGAGTTCCAGATGCTGATGTACCGGCCGCTCTACTGGCTGGGCCGGGACGGCGCGCCGGAGATCGACTGGGACCTCAGCATCGGCGAAGAGCCGGTGTGGGACGAGACCGGCCGCACCTGCGTGGTCCGGATCAAACCGTGGAAATGGTCCAACGGCGAGACACTCTGCGCGGACAACGTCATCTTCTGGATGAACATGCTGAAGGTGAAGGGGCCGAGGTTCGGGGCGTACTCCGAGGGCTACTTCCCGGACAACCTGGTGTCGTTCGCCAAGGTCGCCGACGACAAGGTGAGCTTCACCTTCGACAAGGCGTACTCGAAGAACTGGGTGCTGCTGAACCAGCTCACCATGATCACGCCGATGCCGAAGGCGTGGGACCGCACCGCGGACGGCCCGGCCGACGCGACGCACGACATCGGGCAGGCCGAAGCGGTCTACGAGTTCTTGATGGCGGAGAACGGCGACGTCGTCGAAGAGGACAACTCGCACCGCACACGCTGGGCCGACAGTCCGGTGTGGAGTGTCGTGAACGGGCCGTGGCGGCTCAAGAGCTACACCGAGGAAGGTGTCGTCACCTTCGTCCCGAACGAGCACTACAGCGGGCCCAACCCGCCGCATCTCGACGAGCTTCGCCAGGTCTCGACGACGTCGGACGAGCAGCAGTACGAGCTGTTGCAGTCCGGTGACGTCCAGGTCGGCTTCCTGCCACCAGGGATGGGCGTCCAGCCGGACGGAGACCCGACGAAGGGCGGTCCGAACCCGCTGGGCGACGGCTTCCAGCTGGAACCGCAGATCCTGTTCAACATCAACTTCATGGCGGTCAACTTCAGCAACCCGACCGTCGCCGGGAACATGATCCGGCAGCCGTACGTCCGACAGGCCCTCCAGAGCTGCTTCGACCAGGAGTACGGGGCTCGCGAGGTCTACCAGGGATACGGCTGGAGCCAGACGGGCTCGATCCCGGTGCTGCCCAAGAGCGACCTGGTCTCGCCGAAGATCACCGAGCGCGGCGGGTTCTGGCCGTTCGACCTGGAGAAGGCGCGGCAGCTGCTCGCAGACAACGGCTGGGACGTCACCACCTCGCCCGCGGTGTGCGTGCGGCCCGGCACCGGTCCCGGTGAAGCGGGTGAAGGCATCCCCGCCGGCACCGAACTGAGCTTTTCCCTGCGCTACTGGGAAGGGCGGCCGTCGCTGGCGCGGCTCATGGCGCAGTTCCGGGACGACGCGGCCAAGGCCGGGATCGAGATCCGCCTCGAAGAGGTGATGGGTTCGGTCCTGGTGGCGGAGGACGGTCCGGGCGAGAAGCGGATGTGGCAGCTGTCCTGCTGGGGCGGTGGCTGGGTCTACAACTACCCGACAGGGGAGAACCTCTTCCAGAGCGGCGCGGCCTGCAACTTCAGCAACTGGCGCGACGCCAAGGCGGACGAGCTGATCGCGAAGACCGTCACCACCGACTCGCTCGAAGCGCTCTACGAATACCAGGAGTACATCGCCGAGCAGGCGCCGGTGATCTTCATGCCGACGTTCCCCCGGCGGTTGTTCGAGGTCGCGGGGAATCTGCGCGGTTTCTCGCCGATCAACCCGTACGGCTTGATCAACCCCGAGAACTGGTATTACGTCGAGGAGCAGTCATGACGCGGCCGGTGGTGCTGGTCGGGTTCGTGGCCGCGGCGCTGGGTTCGTCCATCAAGGACTTCCAGCCGGACGGCTCGGTCATCTTCGTGGAAGAACCCGACGTCGTCCGCAAACGCGAAGCGCGGAAGACGGTGGCCGGTTCGGCGCTGGTCCGCGAGCTCATCGAGTGGGAGTTCCACCTGCCCGGCAAGGCGGACGAGTTCTACCACGTCCACCACGACCTCGGCCCGGCCGCCGTCGTCCCGCTGACCGAGTACGCGACGCCGTTCGCGGCCCGGCTCGCGGAACGCTACGGCCTGCCGGGAGCGGGGTTCGGCGCGGCGCAGATCCTGCGGGACAAGGCGGTGCTGCGCCTGGTCAGCCGGGCGGCGGGGATCGCGAACCCGGCGTCGGCGCGCGTCGAGAGCCCGGAGCAGGTCCGTGAGTTCATGGCGCGGCATCCGGGGAAGATCGTGCTGAAGCCGTCGAACCGGCAGGCCTCGGTGGGGACGCAGGTGCTCACCGACCCGGCCGAGGCCGAGCAGGCGTGGACGAACTGTGTCGTGCAGGACGAGGGGATCTTCGTCCCGGACCGCGCGATGGACCTGAAGATGCTCGCCGAGAGCTTCGTCGAGGGCGACGAGTTCAGCGTCGAGATGCTGCTGCGGGACGGCGAGCCGCTGTTCGCCAACGTCACCGGCAAGCGGCTGTTCCCCGGTCCGCGTCCGATCGAACTCGCGCATATCGTCCCCGCCGACATCCCGGACGAGCTGACCGCGACGCTGACCGAGGAGACGCGGCGGCTCACCGGCGCGACCGGGTTCCGCACCGGGATCGTCCACTGCGAGTGGATCGTCTCGGACGGCGTCCCGTACCTGGTCGAATGCGCCGGCCGGTTCGCGGGCGACGGCATCATCGAGCTGATCCAGCGCGCCTACCCGGTGGAGCTGAACCGCGCCTACTTCTCGGTGATGAAGGACGAACCGGTCGTGGACGTGTTGCCGCGCAAGGCCGAACGCGGCGCCGCGGTGCGGTTTCTGTCGATCGAACCCGGCCGTATCGAGGACGTGCGCGGGGTGGAGAAGGCGTCGCAGGCCGAAGGCGTGTTCATGTGCGACGTCAGTGTCTCGGCGGGTGACCGGTTCGACGGGCTGCGCAGTTCGTGGGACCGCGTCGGCGATCTGATGGTGACCGCGGACAGCCCGGCGGAGGCGTCGCGCCTGGCCGAAGAGGCGGTCGCGCTGATCGAGATCGACGTGCGGCCGGACCGTGGAGAGAGGGAGAACGCCGCACCATGACCATCGAAGCCGTCCAGCCCACGCTCCCGGACGCCGGTCTCGACGTGATCGTCACCGGGCTTTCGTCCGACGCGCACACCTGGAACCTGGTGTACCTGGAGCTGTTGCTGGAGGAACTGGGCTGCCGGGTCACCAACCTCGGCGCCTGCGTCCCGGACGCGACCATCGTGCGCGAATGCGTCACCCGGCGGCCGGATCTGCTGGTGATCAGCAGCCTCAACGGGCACGGCCGTCAGGACGGCGTCCGGCTGATGGAGGCCTTCCGCGCCCGGCCGGAGCTGGTCACGACGCCGGTCGTCATCGGCGGGAAGCTCGACGTCACGGGCGGCAGCAACGCGGCCCGCCTGCTGGAGGCCGGCTTCGACGCGGTGTTCGAGGACTCCGCCGGGCTCACCCCGTTCCGCACGTTCCTCCGCACCTTGTCCGTCCGCGCCCCCGGTGTCCCGCTGGGCGCGGGATGAACGTGCTCGCCCCGCCGCGGGGACTTTCGTTCGGCGAGGTGGTCGCACGCCACCACGCGCAGGGGGAACTGGTCGTCCAGCCCCGGATGGGGTTCGCCGATCCGGGACGGATGGCAAGGGGGCTGCTGGCGACGCGGTCGGCGCGGGCCGCGACGGTCGGCACGATCACGATCGACAGCTACACCAGGGTCGGCGACCACGAGGCGGCGCGCGCGGCACTCGCGGCGGGCGCCGACCTCAACGGCTATCCGCTCGTCGACCACGACCCAGTGACGACGACGGCATTGCTCGACGGGGCGCTGACCGTGGATTTCCCGGTGCAGGTGCGGCACGGTTCGGCGGATCCCCGCCGGATCGTGCGGGCGCTGTTGGACTTCGGGCTGCACGCGACCGAGGGCGGCCCGGTGTCGTACTGCCTGCCGTACAGCCGGATGCCGCTTTCGGCGGCCGTCGACAGCTGGCGGCGCTCCTGCGAGACGCTGGCCGAGGCCCGGGGTCCCGAACTGGAACCGCATCTGGAGACCTTCGGCGGCTGCATGATGGGTCAGCTGTGCCCGCCCGCGCTCCTGGTCGCGCTCAGCGTGCTGGAGGGGATGTTCTTCTGGCGGCACGGGATCCGCTGCCTGTCCTTCAGCTACGCGCAGCAGACCCACGCCGGGCAGGACGAGGAGGCCGTCGCCGCGCTGCACGCGCTGATCAGGGAATACGTGCCGCACGCGCGGACGCACGTGGTGATCTACGGCTACATGGGCGTCTATCCGAGGACACCGGGCGGCGCGCTGGAGCTGATCGCGGAGTCCGCGCGGCTGGCCGCCCGCACCGGGGCGAGCAGGCTGATCGTCAAGACCACCGCCGAAGCGCACCGGCTGCCGACCGTGGCGGAGAACGTGACCGCGCTGGAGCACGCCGCCGAGGCCGCCCGGGGCGTCTCCCGGATCGGCAGGCTCGGCGACACCGGGATCCACGCTCAGGCGAAGGCGTTGGTGGACAACGTTCTCTCGCTCGACGCCGACCTCGGCCGGGCGCTGGTCACCGCGTTCGCGCGCGGCCAGCTGGACGTCCCCTTCTGCCTGCATCCGGACAACGCGGGCCGCGCCCGCGGACGGCTGGCAGGCGACGGCCGCCTGGAGTGGCAGCGGATCGGCGCGATGCCGCTGGGCGACCTCGTCGACCTGCCCGGCGACCGGCGGATGACCTCGAACGATCTGCTGGACGCGCTCCGGTACGTCGAGCGGTCGTTCGACGAGAAGTACGGGCTACCCGGAATCGGGACCGTGAACCGACTGACACAGGGGAGTAGGACATGACCGGACCATCGGACGCGGCGCTGCCGCCGGGCACCCGCGAGCATCTGACGTCGCCGGTGACGCAGGCGGCCCTGCGCATCCAGAACAGCATCACCGCCGGCACCCGCGAATACCTCGGCATGAACGGTTTCGTGGAACTGCAGCCGCCGCTGATCGGCCCGGTCACCGACCCGGGATGCCGTGGGGCCAAACAGGTCGACGTCGACTACTACGGGCACAAGTACAAGATGATGACCAGCGTCATCCTGTACAAGCAGGCGTCGCTGCTCGCGTTCGACAAGATCTTCTACGTCGCCCCGAACGTGCGGCTGGAGCCGCTGGAGACCTCGACCACCGGACGGCATCTGGTCGAGTTCACCCAGATCGACGTCGAGGTCGCCCGTGCGAGCCGCGAGGAGGTCCTCGACATCGCGCAGGGCCTGCTGCGGCACGTCGTCGCCCACACCCTGCGAGAGTCCAAAGTGGACCTCGCCACGCTGGGCCGGGACCAGGAAGCGTTCACGGCGCTGCTGGAGGAGGACTTCGAGCGGATGACGCACCGCGAGGCTGTCTCGCGGCTGCAAGGTCTCCGGCACGGGCAGAGCGCCGACGCGGAGATCGACTGGCAGGGCGAGCGGATCATCTCGGAGCAGACGAACCGGCCGTTCTTCATCGTCGACTACCCCAAGGGGTCGCGCGGGTTCACCGACGGCGAGTCCAGCACCGAACCGGGGGTGCTGCGGAACTTCGACCTCATCGCCTCCGACGGGTTCGGCGAGCTCTGCAGTGGCGGCGAGCGCACGCACGAGTACCGGCGGCTGATCGAGCGGATGCGGGAGACGGGGGAGAACCCGGCCAAGTACGCCTGGTACCTCGACCTCGCGCGCGAGGGGCTGCCGCCGAGCGCCGGTTTCGGGATGGGGCTGGAGCGGGTGACACGCTACATCGCCGGGCTGGACGCGATCTGGCAGGCGAACGCGTATCCGAAGCTGCCCGGGATCGCGACGCCGTGATCACCGCGCGGCAGCTCCCGGAGGACGCGATCCGGGCCAGGGCGAGGGAAGGCAGCGCGGCGATCTTCCCCGACGTCGCGGGATACGGCCGGTCGCTGTTCGGCGCGGACGCCGGCATCCCGCCGGACGAACTCGACCGCGCGCGGATCGTGCCGCCGGTGTTCGTCCCGCGGCGCCTGGAGAAGATGTTCGACCTCGCCCGCGAACCGGTGTACGGCGACGTCGGGCTCTCGACCGTGCTCGGCGGGTTCACCGCGCCGTCGCCGGTGTTCCTGTGCGCGTTCGGCTCCACGCAGGTCGCGGGCAGCGGGCTCGGCATCGCCGCGAGCGAGCAGGCGGGCAGGCTCGGGATGCCGATGGTGATCGGCGAGAACGTCGTGCCGATGCACGGCTACGGCCGGATGGGCGAAAGCGTCGAGGACGGTCTGCTCGGCCGGATCCGCGCGTACGCGGGCGCCGTACCGGACGGGCTGGGCGGTGTCGTCGTGCAGCAGAGCACCGAAGACGCCGACGCGGAGGTGTGGAACCTCGTCTACAGCGACCCGTCCGCGACGGAACTGCTGGAAACCGGGCGGCTGGCGTTCGAGCTCAAGGTCGGTCAGGGCGCCAAACCGGGGCTCGGCGGGATGACCGTGCTCTCGCGCACGGCCGCCGGCGAGATCGCCGAACAGTACACAGTGGACGAAGCCTTCGGCAGGGATCAGGCCATGGTGCTGCGGTCCAGCAGTCCCGGCACGTTCACCGGGGAGATCCTGCGCCAGCAGATCCACCTGATGCGCAACAACTACCCGCGGGCGCGTGCCTGGGTGAAACTGCACCCGGGCCGCGACGTCGGCGAAGCCGCGCGGGTCGCGTGGGCGGCGGGAGCGGACGCCGTCACCGTGGACGGTGCCGAGGGCGGCACCGGCTGGGCGCCGTCGGTCTTCCTCGACCAGGTGGGGCTGCCGCTGGTGGAATGCCTGCGGCGGGTCGGCAAACCCGACGCGTCGCTGCTGGTGTCCGGACGGATCTGGGAAGGAGCCCGCGCGCTGAAGTGCCTGGCGATGGGCGCTTCCGCGGTCGGCCTCGGGCGTGCGGCGCTGCTCGCCGTCGACGAGGACGCGGACGAAGGGCTCGTGCGGCTGGTGCGCTGCCTCGAACTCGAACTGCGGCTGCTCGCCAGCGCGCTCGGAAAGTACGACCTCGCGGATCTGACCACGGACGACCTTTGGTTCCCGACTCGGACGGAGCAGGACGGATGATCAACTACGACGGGAAACGGTTCCGCAAGGTCAGCAGCGACCCGGACGCGCCGGTCACCCTGTACCGGCAGAAGGACGACCTGGTGTGGGCCGAGCTGAGCGGCGGCGGGGTGCGGCTCGGCTCGCTGACCGGGAAGTGCGGCGAGGACGGGACGATCGACCTGGCCTACACGATGGTGCTGGCCGGCGGTCAGGTCATCGCGGGGCACAGCACGAACACCCCGGAGTTCCTGCCGGACGGCCGGATCCGGTTGAACGAGGTGTGGGAGCGGTACGGGAACCCCGGCTCTCGCGGCACTTCGGCCATCGAAGAGGTCGCGGAGTAGCGTCGCTTTGCGCGTGAAGGCCCCCTTCCCTCGGCTCAGCCGAGGGAAGGGGGCCTTCACGTACTTGTGGGTGGTCCAGGAGGCGAGAGCCTGGCGTTCATGTCGCGAAAGCCACTTTCAGGACATCAGACGTCGCGAAAGGCG